>NZ_JACMOM010000135.1 GCF_014378035.1 Aeromicrobium sp.
CAGGACCGGGATGCCGAGACCTGGAGAGTTGATGAAGGCCGCGATCGTGACCATCGACAGCGCCGCCATGATCGATTGGTTGATGCCGACGATGATCGTGCGACGCGCCATCGGCAGCTGCACGTACAGCAGACGCTGCCGCATCGTGACGCCCAGGGAGTGCGTCGCCTCGAGCACGCCCTCGTCGACGTTGCGCACGCCTTCGGCCGTGACACGGACGACTGGCGGGAAGGCATAGATGAAGGTGACGATGACGGCCGGCGCAGCCCCGATGCCGAAGAACAACGTGATCGGCGCGAGGTAGACGAATGCCGGGAAGGTCTGCATGACGTCCAGCACAGGAGTGAGGATGGTGGTGACGCGGCGGCTGTTGCCCATCCACAGGCCCAGCGGAATGCCCAGCAGCATGATGAAGAAGACCGCCACGAAGGCGATGATCAACGTGTCCATGCTCTCCTGCCAATAGCCGAAGGTGCCGAACAGCCCGAATGCGACAGCCGTCAGCGCGGCCATCTTCGGGCCCGAGACGCTCCAGACGATCCAGATCGCGACCGCGACCACACCGAGCCAGCCGACCTCGGGCACGGGTCGTCCGGCCGGTGCGTCACTGATGAGCCCCTGGAGATTCTCGACGACGGCGTTCAGGAAGGAGCTGATCGAGTTCAGCCCCCCCATGACGGCGTTGTCGCCATTGCGGGCGGTGTCGATGGTGTCCTTGAAGTCATTGCCCCACAACGCAAAGGCCGAGAGGTCAGCGCGACCCTGCGTCAGCGTCTGCTTGCCGTTGAGAACGAACGACAGCGCGATGTAGAGGACCAGGAATGCGCCCAGGATCGAGCCGCGTCCGGGCATCCGGCGGCGCCGGGCACCGGCAACCGGGGTCTTCGGAGGCGGGGACGTCGGGGTCGTCGGGGACGATTCCGCGGCAGCGGTGAGCGTGTCGGCCATCAGACGGCATCGTGGTCCTCGGCCACGATGACTCGCATGATGTCGTCCTCGGTGACCACTCCGAGCAGCGTGTCGCCGTCCATGACCCTGACCGGCTTGTCCGAGTCCATGACGGTGCGGGCCGCATGCTGCACGATGGTGTTGAACGAGAGCGCAGGCCCGTCGAGCACCTCACCGGGCCGTGCGTCACGCATGACCCACTTGAGCGTCAGGACGTGCGCCTTCGGGATGTCGCTGACGAAATCACGGACGTACTCGTCGGCCGGGGAGCCCACGACCTCGTCGGGCGTGCCGATCTGGACGACCTCGCCGTCGCGCATGTTCAGGATTCGGTCGCCGAGCTTGAGCGCCTCGGACAGGTCGTGGGTGATGAAGACCATCGTCTTGCCCAGGTCTTCGTGCAGGCGCATGACCTCGTTCTGCATGTCTCGACGGATCAACGGGTCCAGCGCAGAGAACGGCTCGTCGAACAGCAGGATCGACGGATCGACCGCGAGGGCTCGACCGAGACCGACCCGTTGCTGCATGCCGCCCGAGAGCTGCTCGGGATACGACGTCTCGAAACCGGTCAGGCCCACGAGGTCGACGACGACCTGCGCCCGAGCAAGACGCTCGGCCTTCTTCTCGCCGCGAACCTCCAACCCGTACGCGATGTTGTCGATGACCCGGCGGTGCGGCAGGAGGCCGAAGTGCTGGAAGACCATGGCGACGCTCTTGCGGCGCAGGTTGCGCAGCTTGCTCTCGGACATCTTCGACACGTCGTCGCCGTTGATCAGGACCTCGCCGGTCGTGGGCTCGATGAGACGCGTCAGGCACCGTACGAGCGTCGACTTGCCCGAGCCGGAGAGCCCCATGATGACGAAGACCTCACCCGTCTTGACCTCGAAGCTGACCGACCGGACCGCGGCCGTGCACCCGGTCTTCTTCATCAGGTCGACACGACTGAGTTCTGCCTCGGCGCTTCCGGGGATCTTGCTTGCCTTGGGCCCGAACACCTTCCAGAGGTCGCGGACCTCGACGGCTGTCGTCCCGGGCATCGGCCCTGCTGTGGTCTGGTCTGTGGTCTGGGTCGTGGTCTGGTTTGTGGTCTGGCTCATGAAGCGATCCCCTTCGTGGCGGCACCCTCGTTGCGAGGATCACCGGGCGGGTGGAGCGGGTCGTTGTCGCGATAGCGGTAGAACGGGACGTCGGTCTCCGGCTCGAGTGGTTCGACACCCAGGATCAGGTCGGCAGCCTTCTCGGCCAGCATCATGACGGGCGCGTAGATGTTGCCGTTGGGGATGTACGGCATGACGGAGGCGTCCACGACACGCAGGCCGTTGACCCCGTGGACGCGCATCGTCAGCGGGTCGACGACACTCATCGGGTCGGTGCCCATCCGGGCGGTGCACGAGGGGTGCAGCGCGGTCTCGGCGTCCTTGGCGACCCAGTCGAGAATCTCCTGGTCGGTCTCGACCGAGGCACCCGGTGACAGCTCGCCGTCGTTGTAGGGGGCGAACGCGGGCTGGGTCAGGATCGTGCGGGCCGCCCGCACCATCTCGATCCACTCCTGCCGGTCGTTCTCGGTCGACAGGTAGTTGAATCGCAGCGCGGGATGCTTCAGCGGGTCGGTCGACGTGATCTTGACCGAGCCGCGACAGTCGCTGTACATCGGGCCGATGTGCACCTGGTAGCCGTGACCGTCCGTGACCTGCTGGCCGTCGTACCGGATCGCGATCGGCAGGAAGTGGAACATCAGGTTGGGGTAGTCGACCCGCTCGTTGCTGCGGACGAAGCCGCCAGCCTCGAAATGGTTGCTGGCCCCGACGCCCTTGCGCAAAAACAGCCACTGAAAACCGATCAACGGCTTGTAGCGATGCTTGAGGTAGGGCGCAATCGAGACTGGCTGCTTGGACCCGTACTGGATGTAGACCTCGAGGTGGTCCTGCAGGTTCTCGCCGACGCCCGGCAGCTCGACGAGCGGTGTGATGCCGAGCGGTGCGAGCTCCTCGGCCCGGCCGATGCCCGCGAGCTGAAGCAGCTGGGGGCTGTTGACAGCGCCACCACAGAGGATGACCTCGGTGGCGGAGACACTCTTGCGGCGTCGGCCGAACCGCAGGTAGTCGACGCCGGTGATCGTCGTGCCGCTGTGACGGAGCCCCGTCACCATGGCGAGCGTCTCGACCCGCAGGTTCGGACGCTTCTTCACGGGATGGATGTAGGCCCGGGCTGCGCTCAGCCGGCGGCCGCGGAAGATGTTGCGGTCGAACTTCGCAAAACCTTCCTGGCGATAGCCGTTGACGTCATCGGTCGGGGGGTAGCCAGCCTGCTTCGTCGCGGCGAAGAAGGCCTGGAAGAGCGGGCTCGTCGCGGGGCCACGCTCGAGCTTGAGCGGACCGTCACCGCCACGCCACCGGTCGGCGCCAGCGAGGCAGTTCTCCATCTTCTTGAAGTACGGCAGGCAGTGCGCGTACGACCACGTCTCCATGCCCGGATCAGCCGCCCAGCGCTCGAAGTCGAGCGGGTTGCCGCGCTGGAAGATCATGCCGTTGATGCTGCTCGAACCGCCGAGGACCTTGCCGCGGGCGTGGTAGACCGTGCGGCCGCCCATGAACGGCTCCGGCTCGGACTCGTAGCGCCAGTCGTACAGCCGGCTGCCGATCGGGAACGGCAACGCCGCGGGCATGTGGATGAACGGGTCCCAGCGGAAGTCGCTGCGACCTGCTTCGAGGACCAGAACCGAATTGGCGGGGTCGGCGCTGAGCCGGTTGGCGAGCACCGCGCCGGCCGATCCGCCGCCGACGATGACGTAGTCGTAAGACTTCTTCATGACGCACCATCCTGGGTGGCGGCACTGTCCGCCGGACCGGAGAACCAGCGTTGCGGAGCGGGCGCGATGTTGTGCCACACGTGCTTGGTCTCGCGGTACTCGTCGAGGCCCGCGAGGCCCAGCTCGCGTCCGAAGCCGGACTGTTTGTAGCCGCCCCACTCGGCCTGCGGCACGTACGGGTGATAGTCGTTGATCCAGACCGTGCCCATGCGAAGCTGGGCCGTGACCCGCTCAGCGCGACCAGCGTTGCTGGTCCAGACGGCGCCGGCGAGGCCGAAGATGGAGTCGTTGGCTATCTCGACGGCCGCGGCCTCGAGCTCGGCATCGGTGTCGCCCGTGAACGTCTCGATCGTGAGCACAGGGCCGAACGACTCGTCGTGTACGACGCTCATGCCCCGATGACATCCGCCGAGGATCGTCGGCAGGTAGTAGTAGCCGTCGGCAAGCGTCGGGTCGTCGGGTCGGGCGCCACCGCACAACAGCTCGGCTCCCTCGGCCAGACCTGCGGCGACGTAGGCCTCGACCTTGTCGCGGTGTGCGGAGGAGATCAGCGGGCCGGTCTCGGCGTCGTCGTCGAACGGTCCGCCCAGTCGGATGGCTTTCGCTCCGTCGACGAGTCGCGCCACGAACTCATCAGCGATCGACTCCTCGATGACGAGGCGTGCGCCAGCCGAGCAGACCTGGCCAGAGTGCAGGAAGACCGCGGTCAGGGCGAAGTCGAGAGCCGTCTCGAGGTCTGCGTCGGCGAACACGATGTTGGGGTTCTTGCCGCCCAGCTCGAGCGCCACCTTCTTGACCGTCGCAGCCGCCGTGGCCATGATGACCCGCCCCGTGGCAAGGCCTCCGGTGAAAGAGACAAGGTCGACGTCCGTGTGCTCCGTCAACGGCGCACCGGCAGCCGGGCCGGCGCCGAGCACGAGGTTGGCGACACCCGCAGGCACCCCCGCTTCCGTGAGCGTGTCCATCAGGAGCACCGATGTCGACGGCGACAGCTCGCTGGGCTTGAGGATGAACGTGTTGCCGGCCGCCAGGGCGGGCGCGACCTTCCATGATGTCTGCAGCAGCGGGTAGTTCCACGGTGAGATGAGGGCGCAGACGCCGACCGGCTCGTGGACCACTCGGCTGACGACGTCAGCGCGACCGGTGTCGACGACTCGACCTGACTCGGCGGTGGCAAGCGACGCGAAGTGTCGGAACACGCCGACCACGTCGTCGATGTCGTACTCGGACTCCACCAGGCGCTTGCCGGTGTCGAGGCTCTCGGCACGGGCGTACGTCGCCTTGTCCCGCTCCAGCAAGGCGGCGACGCGGTGGAGCGTTGCTCCCCGTTCGAGGGAAGAGACGCCAGACCAGCGTCCGTCGTCGAACGCGGCGCGGGCTGAGGCGATCGCGAGGTCCGTGTCCTTTGACGTGGCTTCTGACACAGCGGCAACCAACGAACCGTCAGCCGGGCAGCGGATCTCGCGGGTCGCACCCTCGATCGCGTCGCACCACTGGCCTTCGATGAACAGTTCTGCCACTGTGCCTCATTCCCGTTGATCTGCAGGAGTTGCGAATCACGCAACTACGATGTGTCCCTCGCAACACACAATCCTGCGCCCTAGGGGCCGGCGTCAAGGTCCTTAGACAATTCTTCTACCGTTTAAACGGTACTGACGGCTACAAAACATGGTGTTACGGCGTTGCTCAGCGGTATCCGAGCCGGCGGGAGACGTCGGCTGCTGACAACAACGTCCGCTCGACTGCGGCGTCGACCTTATCACTGGCAAAGCGGAATGTTGGTCCTGAGACCGAGAGGGAGGCCACGACATCGCCATGCACGTTGCGGATCGGGGCGGCCACCGCAGTGAGTCCCATCTCGAGCTCATCAACGACGATGACGTAGCCCCGGCCGCGAATCTCCTCGACCTCGGCGACCAGCACATCGACATCGGTCACGGTCGCTGGTGTGAAGACAGTAAGGTCGACGCCGACCTCAGCACGGATCTGCTCCTCGCTCAGACCTGACAGCAGTACCTTGCCGTTGGAGGTGGCGTGCAGAGGGATCCACTGGCCGACCCAGTTGTTGGACTGAATCGCTGCGGTCGCAGCGATCTGGTCGAGGTACAGCGCTGCACCGTTGTTGAGCACGGCGATGTTGATCGTCTCCCCCGTGTCGGCGGCGAGCACTCGTGCGAAGGGACGTGCCTCCTGCACGACATCGAGGCGGGCCGTCGTTGCCGCGGCGAGTCGCAGGATGCCGACGCCGAGTCGATACTTTCCCCGGTCAGCGGTCTGTTCAACGAGGCCTCGACCCTCCAAGGAAGCCACGAGGCGGAAGGCCGTCGACTTGTGGACCCCGAGCGCTGTGCCGATCTCTGTCACGCCGGCCTCGCCCGCGTCAGCGATCAGCTCAAGGATCTGCAGCGCACGGTCTACCGATTGGACCGGACTGGCGCTAGACTGCGATTCCGCCCTTTTGTTGCTCATGACGCGACGCTACCGCACGATAAACAACAAATCACATTCGTTTACCCCAGGAGTGATGTGACCAGTCTGACAGGCGCCGATCTCACGACGTACGTCCTCACGCTGACGTGCGCCGATCGTCCAGGCCTCGTGCGCGCGGTCTCGTCATTCCTCGACGAGCACGGCTGCGACATCGTCGAGTCGCAGCAGTTCGACGACGTCACCGGCGAAGAGTTCTACATGCGCGTGCAGTTCCGTGCGGTCGACGGCAAGGTCGGGGCCCTGCGCGAGGGCTTCGCCGACGTGGCCGCCCGGCACGAGATGACGTGGGCGCTGGTCGACTCCACGGTGCCGTTCCGCACGTTGATCATGGTGTCGAAGTTCGGCCACTGCCTCAACGACCTGCTCTACCGGCACTCCACCGGGACGCTCAACATCGTCATCCCGGCCATCGTCTCCAACCACCGCGATCACGAGCGCCTTGCCGACGCCTTTGACGTGCCGTTCTTCCACGTTCCCGTGACGGCGGACACCAAGCCCGCCGCAGAGGCCGAGCTGCTGCGGCTGGTCGACGACCTCGAGATCGACCTCGTCGTGCTTGCCCGGTACATGCAAGTGCTCTCGGACGACCTGACCAAGCAGCTCGACGGTCGGGCGATCAACATCCACCACTCCTTCCTCCCGAGCTTCAAGGGCGCCAGGCCCTATCACCAGGCGTTCGATCGTGGGGTCAAGCTGATCGGCGCGACGGCCCACTACGTCACACCCGACCTCGACGAGGGGCCCATCATCGAGCAGGACGTTGCCCGCGTCGACCACCGCACCACCGCCGACCAGATGGTTCGGGCAGGCCGCGACGTCGAGGCGACCGTGCTCTCCCGTGCCGTGCGCTGGCACGCCGAGTCGCGCCTGCTGCACGGCCGCAACCGCGTCGTCGTCTTCCCCTAAGTCGTGCGGGACTTGACCCAGTCGTGAAAGAGGGCGATGTGATGCTCGCTCGGCACGTGCACTCCGCCATCTCGGTAGACCCGTGACGACATCGCGGGCTGACAGCGCTCGCACGCTGCAAAGTCCTGCCGGTTGACCAGGTCGAAGAGCTCGACGGATGCCGTCAGGTCGGCACCGGAGTCGACGACGTCGGGCAGGTAGAGCCAGTCGCACTCCACCACGGTCAGATCGGGGCCCATCGGGAACATCCGGTGCAGGATGACGTGATCGGGGACGAGATTGATGAACACCTGCGGCTTCACCGTGATGGCGTAGTACTTGCGGTCGCGGTCGTCACCGATGCCCGGAAGGCTGTCGAGGCCGACCGAACCGTCGACGGTGAAGCCCTTGATCTCTTCACCGAATGATGCTCCGTGGTTGACGAAGAACTGCGCAGCCAGCCCGTCGGCGAACTCTGGCAGGACCTCGGTCAGCTCGGGGTGGATCGTCGCGCAGTGGTAGCACTCCATGAAGTTCTCGACGATGAGCTTCCAGTTGGCCTTGACCTCGTACCTGATGCGGCGACCGATCTTCAACGACGAGAGGTCGTAGGCGTCGAGGTTCGACATCGCACCGAGTCGGTCGAGGATCTCTTGCTCGACGGTGTGCTCGAACGACTCGGGCTCGTCTGCCAACGAGACCCACACGTAGCCCAGCCACTCGCGCACGTGCACCTTCTTGAGGCCGTACTCCTCACGGCCGACGTCGGGCATGCTCGTCAGGTTGGGCGCGGCGATGAGCTTGCCGTCGAAATCGTACGTCCACGCGTGGTACGGGCACTGGAACGAGCGCTTGGCCTGGCCCGAGTCGTCGGTGCACAGCTGGGCCCCTCGGTGACGACAGACGTTGAAGAAGCCGCGCAGCTCGCCGCGCCGGGACCGCGTCAGAAGGATCGACTCGCGTCCGACCTGCACCGTGCGGAACGAACCGGGATCGGGGATGTCGCTGACGTGGATCGCGCAGAACCACATGCTCTCGAAGATGCCGTCGCACTCAGCGTCGAACACCGCCGGATCGACGTAGTCACGGCCGCCGAGGGTGCGCAGGAGGCTCTCGCTGACGCGGTGGTCGGCGTGCGCATCCATGGCTTCTGATGTCGCGGTCACGTGCTCTCCTCTGACGAACTGGCGATGACGAAGAACTGGCTATCAGGGGGTGGCGATGAGCGGTCAGGCAGCAACGGGGTCGGCCGACAGCGAGCGACGCCACCGGCCGAAGAGCCTGGGCTGGTCCATCCCGAGCACTGCGACGGGCTGGCCGTCGCGCCAGTAGACGGCGAGCAGATCGGAGTCGTCGACGCTGCCGGCCTCGAAGGTCACGGTCTCGTCGCCACGGCGCCGCCCGGCGAACTGCAGTCGGACGCCGTACTGGTCGGACCAGAAGTAGGGAGCCGCCAGGACCGCAGCGGTGCTCGGGTCGTAACCGTTCAGGAGCGCGTCGACCACGAGCTTGGGCCGGTCACGCGAGTCGGTCCAGTGCTCGACCCGGTGGTGGTGGCCACGCGCAGGATCGAACCACGAGGAGCAGTCGCCGACGCCGAAGACGTTGGGCGCCGCGGTGCCACCGTGCGAGTCGCACAGGAGCCCCCCGGTGACATCGAGCCCGCTGCCCTCCAGCCAGCTGGTCGCCGGGGTTGCGCCGATGCCGGCCACGACGACATCGGCCTCGATGACCCGACCGTCGGCAAGCTCGACTCCTGTGACGTGGCTCGTTCCGAGCAGTCGGGTCACGGCCACGCCGCAGTGCATCGGGACACCGTGCCTGGTGTGCAGGCCGGCCACAGCCGCGCCGAGGAGCACGCCGAGCGGACCCAGGAGCGGGGTGTCGGATGCCTCGACGACCGTGACGTCGAGGCCCAGGTCGACCGCGGTGGACGCCACCTCGGCGCCGACAAAACCTGCTCCGATGACACACAGCCGGGCGCCGGGCAACAGTTCTTTTCGCAGCGCCTCGGCGTCGTCGAGCGTGCGGAGAGTGTGGACGCCTCGCAGGGACGTCGGCATGCGCCTCGCCAGCGAGCCCGTGGCCACGACGACCGCGTCGCCACGCAGGAAACGACCGTCGGCCAGCGTGACGGTGGAGGTGCCGGGGTCGAGCGCGATCGCACGCGAGCCGAGCTCCCACTCGATGCGCAGGTTGTCGTCGGTCTCCAGCGAGAGGTCTGTCTCGGTCGCCCGGCCCGCGAGGAATTCCTTCGACAGGGGCGGACGGTCGTAGGGCCGACGGACCTCGTCGCCGATCAAAACGACGGTGCCGTCGAAGCCGCTACGACGCAGGGCCCGCGCGGTCGCATGACCCGCGAGCGAGGCGCCGACGACCAGCACGGTCCGGGTCACGCGTCCACCGTCGTGCCGGGGGGCAGGTTGGGCGCCTGGGACGAGAGGGTCACGAAGACCTCCCCATCCTTGACCTCGACGACGTGGGTGCGGACCGGTCGCTTGGCGGGGGGCTCGTCGACCTCGCCGGTGCGCAGGTCGAACCGGGAGGCGTGCAGCGGGCACTCGACCCAGCAGTCCTCGAGCCAGCCGTCGGCCAGCGAGGCGTCCTGGTGCGTGCAGGTGTCGTCGATCGCGTAGAAGTCGTCGGTCTCGGTACGGAAGATCGCGATGGGCGGCACCACCGTGGTGATGCGCAGTCCCTCGCCGATGGGGACATCGTCGGTGGAGCAGATGCGCAGCATGCCTCAAGCGTGAGGCCCGAGCCGCTCCGCGTCAATCCTTCTTCAGGGTCCAATCCAAAATTTCTCATTTTCACGAAGAAGCACGGATGCTTTGCGATGGCAGAAGGAATCAACTATTTCTGCATTGCTCTGACTTTCATCATGTGAAACACTACATCCATGTTGTGGATCTCAGGAATGCGCTGATGGCGGGCACTCAGGCTCTCGACCGTGCGACGTCGCTCCTCCGGCTCGTCGTCGAGGCGCAAGACACTCTCAGCCACACCGACCTCGTGGCGGAGACCGGACTGCCCGGACCCACCGTGTCCCGCGTCATGCGCGCGCTCGAGGACGGCGGCCTGGTCGAGCGCGACCACAGCGGCGCCTACCGGGGCGGAGAGCTGTTCGCCCGGTACGCCGAACGGTTCGACCACGTCGGTGCGATGGTCGCGATGGCCAACCCCTTCCTCGAGGACGTCGCCGATGCCACCGGCGAGACCATCAACCTCGCGGTCCCCCGCGGCGACGACGTCGTGCACGTGGCACAGATCGATGCGGACTTCGTCGTCGGCGCCATCAACTGGCTCAACGTCGACGTGCCCGGGCACTGCTCGTCACTCGGCAAGGTGCTCTACGCCTGGGGCACCGTCCGCCTTCCCCGCGGGCACCTCGAGATCCGCACCGAGCACACCATCCGTACGAGGGCTGCCCTCGAGCGTGACCTCGCCGGGGTACGCACCCGCGGCTATGCCGTCACCCGCAGCGAGCTGGAGGAGGGGCTGGTCGCACTCGCCGCCCCGGTACGCGATTCGGCCGGGCAGGTCATCGCTGCGATGAGCGTCTCGGGGCCGGAGTTCCGTATCGGGGGGCAGGTCGAGGAGATCGCCACCCGGCTCGTGCGCGACGCCGACCGCCTCAGCGCCGCGATCCGTCGCCGCTCTCGCGCCTGAACCCTCCCGGGCACCGATCAGGGGTGGGCGTGCTCGACGGCGGCATCCGTGAGCCATGCAGCGAGGTGCCGGGCGAAGGATGCACGCGGATAGACGCGCCACTCATCTTGCGCGACGCGACCGATCGCGACCTGGGTCTGCGCCAGCGCACCCTGCACGCACCCGCCGACCGCGACACTTTCGAGGTCGATGGAGCACCCGTACGACAAGACCATGAGGGCATCGGAGCCCGACAGCACGAACACCGTGCGGTGGCTCGACACGTCGACGACGCTGCAGCCGGCGCCCACCACCGAACGCAGCTCAGCCACGAGCGCAGCCTCCAGCGCAGGAGCCGAGTCCGGCTCGGCATCCACGAGCCACCAGTCGGGTCCGAGCTGCCACACGTGGGCGTCGGCCACTGCTGCACCCGCGCCACCCCGGACGTCGATGAGAGTGCGGAACGGCACGTCGTACAGCTCGAGATCGGGCCCTGAGACAGCCAGCCTCGCGGCGCCGAGGGGGCTCCTGCGCATTGCCATCACGTCAACCGTCACGTCGTTCTCCTTCGGGGTCGTAGGGCACCGGGGCGACGACCCTGACTCGCACAGGCACGAGGCCGTCGACTGCGTCGAGCTCGTGGCCCATCCGGTCACGTCCGCCGTCGAGCAGGGCCAGCGCAAATGGACCGTCCAGTGCTGCCGACGCGTAGGCCGAGGTGATGTGTCCGTGCATCGCCACGGGGAACACGGTCAGGTCGGCGCCGGCGGTGACGAGCTGGGCACCTTCGGCGAGCGCCGTGCCACCGTCGACAGGCACCAGGCCGACGAGCTGCCGGCGGTCGTCCCGCTGGGCCTCGGCTCGCACCAGCGAGCGACTGCCGATGAAGTCGATGCCCTCGCGGACCTTCTTGGGTGAGATGGCCCAGCCCATGCCGAGGTCGCCCGGGGTCACAGTTCCGTCAGTGTCCTGCCCGACGATCGGGGACCCCTTCTCGGCGCGCAGCACGTGCATCGTCTCGGTGCCGTACGCCGTGATGTCGAAGGGCTTCCCCGCCGCGGAGACCGCGTCCCACAGAGCCGCACCCCACCACGACGGGACGTCGATCTCGTAGGCCAGCTCGCCGGAGAAGGAGATCCGCATGATGCGAGCGGGAATGCCGCCCACCTCCGCGTCTCGCCACTCCATGAAGCCGAACGCCTCGTTCGACACGTCGAGAGTCGGCGCGAGCGCTGCCACGACCTCCCGCGACCGTGGCCCCGCAACCGCGACGACGGCCCACTGCTCAGTGACTGAGGTGAATCGCACGTCGAGCTCAGGCCATTCCGTCATGGCCCACTCCTCGAGGGTGTCGAGCACCGTGGCGGCGTTGCCCGTCGTGGTGGTCATGAGCCACTCGAGCTCGGAGATGCGGGCCACCGTCCCGTCGTCGATGACCATGCCGTCTGGCCCGCACATCACGCCGTAGCGGATCTTCCCCACCTTGAGGTTGGAGAACAGCCCCGTGTAGATGCGGTTGAGGAACGTCCCCACATCGGCTCCATGACACACGATCTTGCCAAGGGTCGAGGCGTCCATCATGCCGACGCCGGTGCGCACGGCACGACACTCCCGCAGCACTGCCGCGTGGATGTCCTCGCCGGGCAACGGGACGTACCACGGACGCTTCCACTGGCCGACATCTTCCAACGGCAGGTCTGCCTCGACGTGCCGGTCGTGCATCGCCGTCACGCGCACGGGATCGGAGAGCGCACCCCGGTGGCGTCCGGCGAGCAGCGCGAACGAGACCGGCGTGTACGGGGGCCGGTACGTCGTGGTGCCAACCTCGGTGACGGGACGGCCCAGCGCCTCCGCCAGGACGCCGACGGTCAAGACGCCGTAGCCGCGGCCCTGGTCAGCACCGGTGCCGATCGTGGTGAACCGCTTGACGTGCTCGACGCTCGTCAGACCGGCGCCCTGGGCGCGGTGCAGGTCGGCAAGCGTCGCGTCGCGCTGCGGGTCGAGGTAGACCCGTGCCGCATCCTCGACCGGGACGTCGCCGACGAACCACGTCGCAGGTCTGGTGAGCGGCTGCGCGACGTCGCCGGTTGCCGCGCCGACGACCCGCAACGGGTATGCCGCGTTGGGCGGTGGCGTGCCGGGCACGAAACCTGCCACGGCGTCGGACCACACGAGCCGACCGCCGACCTGGCTGAACAGGTGCGCGGCCGGGTTGACGCCCCCGCTGACGGCCAGCAGGTCGACGTCGTACGTGACCTCGCCCGAGGACGTCCGGGCGTGCACGGTGCTCAGGGATCCCGACATGTCGGCGTCGGTGCCGACGACCTCGGCGCCCGTCTGGACCGTCACGCCGAAGGCTTCGAACGAGTCGACGAAGGGCTCGGCGACGGTGTCGCGGACGTCAAGCACCGCTGCCAACGCCACTCCGGCGCCGGCCAGTGCGAGCGCCGCCCCGAGCCCCCCGTCGTGCGCGGTCCACACCACGGCACGCTCACCTGGCAGCACCCCGAACCGTCGGACGTATTCGGCGGCTGCGCCTGCCAGCATGATGCCGGGGCGGTCGTTGTCGGCGAACACCATCGGCCGCTCGTGGGATCCGGTCGCGACGACGACCTCGCCGGCAGTGACGTGCCACAGCCGGCGACGTGCGACGTCGGGGTTCGGGGCGGCGAGATGGTCGGTGCGCCGCTCGACCGCGATGGCGTGATGGTGGTCGTAAAGCCCTACCGCGGTCGTGCGCGTCAGGACACGGGCGTTCGACAGGGCCTCGAGCTCGCCGACCTGCTCGGCCATCGTCTGCGTCATGTCACCGGTGTGCCACCCACCCAGCGCAGGCTGCTCGTCGATCAGGACGACCCTGACCCCGGTGCGGGCGGCGTCGCGGGCGGCCTCGATGCCGGCAACACCTCCACCGACGACGAGCACCTCGACGTGTAGCCACCGGTGGTCGTATCGGGAGTCGTCCACGCCGGGCGACAGCCGTCCCCGACCGGCGAGGCTTTCGACGGTGAGCCCGTCGTGGACCCCGAGCTCGGTCGCGCGCACCATCGGTTCGCCGGGCCCCGACAGCACCTGGACGAAAGCGTTCGGCTCCTCGGCGCCGAGTCCGACGAGGCCCCGTGGACGTCCGCTGTAGATGCCGGTCGACACCCGGCGCAGGTCTGCGGCGAGCATCGCCGAAGCGAGCGTGTCACCGGCGTACGCCTCGACATCTCGGCCGTCGACGGTGATCGTGACGGGCCGCGAACGATCGATCAGGTGCCCGCCCTCGGCGAGCCGGTGGCTCATGAGGTGCGCCCGACCGGTGCGATCTCGTTGGTCGCGGTGTGGCGGGTCACGACGAACCACTGCCGGCAGCCTGCGCGGTGCACCCACCGCTCGCGGAACCAGCCGCGGGGGTTGTCACGGATGAACAGGTAGTCGGACCACGCCTCGTCGTCCAGATCAGCGGGACGCTCGGGATAGTCGACCCCGGCCTCGCCGCCATAACCGAACTCCGTCTCGTCCCGGGGCCCGCAGAAAGGACAAGGAATGGACATCATGAGCGGATCCTTCGTTGGGAGTACCGAGGCAGGGGGAGGCGGACGATGGGCATCAGTGGGCCACCGCGGCTGCACCGTGTTCATCGATGAGCCGGCCCGTGCGGAAGCGGTCGAGGGCGAACGGCCCAGCCAGCGGGTGCGGACGACCGTGCGCGATGGTGTCGGCGTAGACCGAGCCGATGCCCGGCGTTGCCTTGAAGCCACCGGTGCCCCAGCCGCAGTTGACGTAGGCGTTGTCGAACGGCAGGTGTCCCACGATCGGCGAGGCGTCCGGAGTCACGTCGACGATGCCGGCCCAGGTGCGCAGCACGTGCGCGCGGGCGAAGATCGGGAACAGCTCGACCGCTGCGGCCATCTGCTCCTCGATGACGTGGAACGACCCGCGTTGGCCATAGCCGACGTAGGAGTCGACACCGGCGCCCATGACCAGCTCGCCCTTGTGGGCCTGGCTGACGTAGACGTGCACGGCGTTCGACATCACGACGGTGTCGAGCACCTGCTCCAGCAGCTCGGACACGAGCGCCTGCAAGGGGTGGCTCTGCACCGGAAGGCGTACGCCGAGCTGACCCGCCAGCACCGAGGAATGCCCGGCTGCAGCGAGTGCGAGCGTGCCGCAGGCGATGCGACCCCGGGACGTACGCACCGCGGTGACGGTGTTGCCGTCTGTCTCGAAGCCCTCGACCTCACAGCCCTGGATGATGTCGACGCCCAGAGCATGAGCACCACGGGCATAGCCCCACGCGACGTAGTCGTGCTTCGCGATGCCGGCACGGGGCTGGAAGGTGCCACCCATGACGGGATGGCGCGGCCGGTCGGTGACGTCGAGGATCGGCACGATCTTGCCGATCTCGTCAGCGTCCAGCCACTCCGCGTCGAGTCCGTTGAGCTGGTTGGCGTTGACCCGCCGCTTGCCCTCGCGCACGTCGCCGAGCGAGTGGGCCAGGTTGAGCACGCCCCGCTGGCTGAACAGCACCTCGGTGTCGAGCTCGGCCTCGAGCCCCTCCCACAGCTTGAGCGAGTGCTCGTAGATGCCGGCGCTCTCGTCCCACAGGTAGTTGGAGCGGATGATCGTGGTGTTGCGCGCCATGTTGCCGCCGGCGAGCCACCCCTTCTCCACCACCGCGACATTGGTGATTCCGTGGTTCTTGGCGAGGTAGTAGGCCGTGGCGAGGCCGTGACCGCCACCGCCGACGATGACGACGTCGTACGACTTCTTGGGCTCGGCATCGCTCCAGAGGAAATCGGGGTGGTCGGGCAACGTCGGACTCGTGGAATTGCTCATGCCTCAGCCCCGCAGCCGGGTCATCGTGGGGTCGAACAGAGGCTCGGCCGTCACGACGTACGGGAGCCGCTGGTCGAAGTAGCCGATGTCGACCACGGTGCCCTCGACGGTGAGCTCGGCGGGTAGCCATGCGTAGGCGATGGCTTTGCCGATCGTGTGGCCCCATGCGGCGCTCGTGACGTAGCCGACCGGATCCGCTCCGTGGAACACCGGCTCCTTGCCCATGACCAGAGCCTGGGGGTCCTCCGATGTCAGGCACACGATCTTGCGACGAGGCGCCGCCGGGTCGAGGTCGGCGAGCGCCTCCTTGCCGATGAACGACTCCTTCTTCATGCGCACCGCGAAGCCGACTCCGGCTTCGTACGGGTCGTGGTCCTCGGTCATGTCTGCTCCGTACGAGCGGTAGCCCTTCTCGAGGCGCATGCTGTTGAACGCCCCACGGCCGCCGGCGATGACCCCGTGATCCTGTCCGGCCTGCCACAGCGTGTCCCAGAGCTTGGTGCCGAGGTCGGCGGTCGTGTAGAGCTCCCAGCCCAGCTCGCCGACGTACGACAGCCGCAGCGCGGTGACCGGCACCATCCCGATGTGGGCCTGGATGCCGCGGAAGTACTTGATGCCGTCGTTGCTGAAGTCGTCGTGCGAGAGGCTCTGCACGAGGTCGCGGGCGGCGGGCCCCCACACACCGATACAGCAGGTGCCCGACGTGATGTCGCGGACGAAGACGTCGTTGGGGGCATGCTTGCGCAGGCGGGCCAGGTCGAGCGGTCCGTTCGCGCCGATCTGGTAGTGGCTGGGGCCGATGCGCGCGACCGTGACGTCGCTGAGGATGCGGCCGCGCTCGTCGAGCATCAGGCAGTACGTCACGGATCCGACGGATGCGGCGACGTTGCCGGTGACCATCTCCTGCAGGAATGCCGTGGCACCGCGACCGACGACCTCGAGCCTGGTCAGTGCAGTCATGTCGTACATCGCGACGCGTTCGCGGGTGATCTGCGCCTCGGCACCGACGATGGGTGACCAGTAGCGTCCGGCCCACTCCCCCGGCAGTGCGATGTCACGGCCGGAGACGAGCGGGGCGTTGTCGCCGTACCACTGGGGACGTTCCCAGCCCGAGGCTTCAAGCATGTAGCCGCCCAGCGCTCGCTGGCGCTCGTGGAACGGCGGGAGCCGCAGCGGCCTGGGCGACTCCATGGGCTGCAACGGGTGCATCAGGTCGTAGACCTCGACGAAGTTCTGCTGGTCGCGCTCCAGCACATACGGCGGCGCGACCTGATGGGGCCAGAAGCGTGCCAGGTCGGCCTCGTGGAAGTCGATCGACGAGGCCCCGTCGACGAGAAGCTCGGCCACGGCACGACCGACCCCGGCGGAGTGGGTGACCCAGACGGCCTCGGCGACCCAGAACCCGGCCAGGTCTGGGTGCTCACCGACCAGCGGCGCGCCATCGGTGGTGAACGAGAAGATGCCGTTGATACCGTGCTCGACCTCGGTGTCCCGCAGTGAGGGCAGCAGCGACTGCGACTCCTTCCAGGCAGCGGCGAAGTCATCGGGGGTGAACGCGTTGACGCTGGGCATGTCCGGGCCATCGCCCCAGGCGCGGATGTCGCCCGCGGCAACCGGCATGGGCCGGTGGCCGTACCAGCCGATGACCTGACGGTCGTGGTCGTCGCGGTAGTAGAGGTCGGCGCCCTGGTGACGCAGGATCGGGCGGGCGACCTCGGTGGCCTGGCCCGCCTGGGCCGGGACGGGTGTCGTCGAGGCGAGCTGGTGCTCGAGCGGGGTGAGCGGCAGGGCGAGGCCGACCATCGCGGCGATCTTCTGCCCCCAGATGCCGGCGCAGCAGACCACCACATCGGCCAGGACGTCGCCGCGGGTCGTGCTGACACCCGAGACACGTCGGCCTCCCTCGGCCAGCTCCTCGGTGAGGATGTCGAGCACCTCGGTGTCCGGCATCAGCGTCGCCCCCGCCGCGGCAGCGCGGTTGGTCTGGGCCGACACGGCCCGCACAGCCTTGGCCAGCCCATCACTCGGGATGTGCAGGCCACCGAGCACCTGCTCAGGATCGAGGAGGTCGTGCAGCGCGACGCAGGTCTGCGGGTCGACGACCTCGGCGGGGATGCCCGAGGCGTGCAGCCAGCCGGCGCGGCGGTGCAGCTCGGCGAGGCGTTCGGGCGACGTCGCGATCTCGAGCCCACCGACCTGGAGGAAGCAGGGCTCGCCATCGTCGTCGAGACCGCAGAGCTTCTCGACGGTGTAGCGGGCGAGCTCGGTCATCATGCGCGAGGAGTTGGCCTGGTAGACCAGCCCCGGTGCGTGAGTGCTCGAGCCGCCTGTCAACGGCAGCGGCCCGGCATCGATCACGGTGACGTCGGTCCAGCCGCGCATGGTCAGCTCGTCCGCCACGGCAGCGCCGACCACACCCGCACCAATGATGATGACTGAACGACCCACGATATGTCTCCCCGTCGCTTGGCGGCTCTGTTGCGAATAACGCAACTGATTGCTCGCTTCGCAACAAGACTACGAGCAGCGGCCCATTCGGACAAGCCCTTCCCATGACTGTCGGGTGAAAAGACGTGACCGGATGAAACGACGCGACCCCCACTCCTCAACAGGTGTGGGGGTCGCGTCGGCAGCGGGCCAAATCAGCCGAGGCGCGCCGAGAGGCCTGCGAGGACCTCGGTGAAGGTCGTCGACGGACGCATGACCGCCGTCACCGTGGCGTCGTCGGGCCTGAAGTAGCCGCCGATGTCTGCTGGCGAGCCCTGCACGGCGAGCAGCTCGTCGTTGATCTTCTGCTCGTTCGAGGCCAGCCCGTCGGCGACCTCGGCGAACGCCGCGGCGAGGTCGGCGTCCTCGGTCTGTTTCGCCAGCTCCTGCGCCCAGTAGAGCGCGAGGTAGAAGTGACTGCCGCGGTTGTCGATCTCGCCCACCTTGCGGCTCGGTGACCTGTTCTCGCCGAGGAACGTCCCGGTGGCACGGTCGAGGGTGTCCGCCAGTATCTGCGCGCGGGCGTTGCCGGTCGTGACCGCCATGTGCTCGAAGCTCGACGCCAGTGCGAGGAACTCACCGAGGCTGTCCCACCGCAGGTGGTTCTCCTTGACGAGCTGCTGGACGTGCTTGGGCGCCGAACCGCCGGCACCGGTCTCGAACAGTCCGCCGCCCGCGATGAGCGGGACGATCGAGAGCATCTTGGCGCTCGTGCCCAGCTCGAGGATCGGGAACAGGTCGGTGTTGTAGTCGCGCAGGACGTTGCCGGTCACCGAGATCGTGTCCTCGCCGCGGCGGATGCGCTCGATCGAGAAGGCCGTGGCCTCCTCGGGCGACATGATCTGGATCTGCAGCCCATCCGTGTCGTGCTCGGACAGGTACTGCTCGACCTTGGCGGTCAGGTTGACATCGTGCGCGCGGGTCGGATCGAGCCAGAAGACAGCCGGGGTGTCTGAGGCGCGGGCGCGCGTGACGGCGAGCTTGACCCAGTCGCGGATCGGCACGTCCTTGGTCTGGCAGGCGCGCCAGATGTCACCCGGCTCCACGGAATGCTCGAGCAGGACGTCGCCGTTGCCGTCAACGACCTGGACGGTGCCCGCAGCCTTGATCTCGAAGGTCTTGTCGTGGCTGCCGTACTCCTCCGCGGCCTGCGCCATGAGTCCCACGTTGGGTACCGATCCCATCGTCGTGGGGTCGAAGGCGCCGTGGGCGCGGCAGTCGTCGAGCACCGTCTGGTAGACGCCCGCGTAGCTGCTGTCGGGGATGACGGCGAGGGTGTCGGCCTCAGCACCGTCGGGGCCCCACATGTGGCCCGACGAACGGATCATCGCTGGCATCGAGGCGTCGACGATGACGTCGCTCGGCACGTGCAGGTTGGTGATGCCCTTGTCGGAGTCGACCATCGCCAGCGCGGGTCCGTCGGCAATGCCCTTGTCGATGGCGGCCTTGATCTGCGCCCCGTTGGGGAGGGCGTCGAGGCCCGCCAGGATGCTCCCGAGACCGTTGCTGGGGTTGAGCCCGGCGGCGGCGAGGTCGTCGCCGTACTGCTCGAACACCGCTGGCAGGAAGGCCGTGACGACGTGACCGAAGATGACCGGGTCGGACACCTTCATCATCGTCGCCTTCAGGTGCACCGAGAAGAGGATGCCCTCGCGCTTTGCCCGTGCTATCTGGGCCGTGAGGAAGGCATCGAGCGCCGCGGCGCGCAGCACGGTGCCATCGATGAGCTCGCCGGCGAGCACCGGGAAAGGCTCCCTGAGCACCGTGACGTCGCCGCCGTCCTCGACGAGCCGGATCGTGATCGTCCCGTCGGCGCCGATGACGACCGACTTCTCGTTGTCGCGGAAGTCGTCGGCGTCCATCGTGGCGACGTTGGTCTTCGAGTCGCTGCTCCAGGCACCCATCGAGTGCGGGTGCTGACGGGCGTAGTTCTTGACCGAGGCCGGTGCACGTCGGTCGGAGTTGCCTTCACGCAGCACCGGGTTGACGGCGCTGCCCTTGACCTTGTCGTAGCGGGCGCGGACGTCCTTCTCCTCATCGGTCGAGGGCTCGTCGGGATAGTCCGGCAGCGCGTAGCCCTGGGTCTGCAGCTCGGCGATCGCGGCCTTGAGCTGGGAGTAGGAAGCGCTGATGTTGGGCAGCTTGATGATGTTGGCTTCGGGGCTCTTGGCCAGCTCACCCAGCTCGGCGAGAGCGTCGTCGACCTGTTGCTCTGCGGTGAGGTGGTCACCGAAGAGGGCGATGATGCGACCGGCGAGCGAGATGTCGCGGGTCTCGACCTCGACGCCGGCGGTCGAGGCGTAGGCCTCGATCACGGGGAGGAACGAGTAGGTGGCCAGCAGCGGTGCTTCGTCTGTGTGGGTGTAGATGATCTTGGCCATGGGTGCGGCGACTCCTACGTCTTCGTGCCTGGAGAACTGGTTCGACTTCAAGTTATCCCACCCGCTGACGGCGTCGACGGCGGCGTTTGCGAGCCGATTCCTCGGCGCCTCGCCCAAACGCGCGATGATCGCCGACGTGGTGCAATCGAGCATCCTCGACGAGGACAACGATTGAGGTTCTTCTACTCTTGACTCATTCAAGAGAATGATTAGAGTCGAAGTCATGTCCTCGAGCCAGCTCAGCGCCGATCCGGCGAGGCTGCTGCCAGCCCGTCGTCATCACGCCCGCCGGGCTGCTGCGTCGAGTCGAGCAAGCGGGGTACTCGACCAACACCGTGCCTGTCATCAACACCGTGCCTGTCATCAACACCGTGCCTGTCGCCGTCGCGGCCCCGAGTGCCAGCCCGGCCGAAACGCCACACCCACCGAAGGAGAATGAGATGGCCAAGACAGTCCCCCAGCCGAAGGACGGCGAATCCGTCGCCACCGCACCGACGCCTGAAGCCCAGCTGGGCTCCACCACGATCACCGGCGCGCCGGTCGTCTCCGACCGCAACTCCCTGACGGTGGGAGCCGACGGCCCGATCCTGCTGCACGACGTGCACTTCATCGAGCAGATGGCGCACTTCAACCGTGAGCGTGTCCCGGAGCGAAACGTCCACGCCAAGGGATCGGGTGCGTTCGGCACGTTCGAGACCACCGAGGACGTCAGCATGTACACGAAGGCGGCGCTCTTCCAGCCCGGTGTCACCACCGACATGCTCGCGCGCTTCTCGACCGTCGCCGGCGAGCAGGGCAGCCCCGACACCTGGCGCGACCCCCGCGGATTCTCGCTGAAGTTCTACACGACCGAGGGCAACTACGACCTCGACGGCAACAACACGCCGGTGTTCTTCGTGCGCGACACCATGAAGTTCCCGCACTTCATCCGCTCGCAGAAGCGTCGCGGCGGATCCGGCCTGCGCGACAACAACATGCAATGGGACTTCTGGACCCTCAACCCCGAGTCGGCCCACCAGGTCACTTACCTCATGGGCGATCGCGGCATCCCCAAGACGTGGCGCCACATGAACGGCTACGGCTCGCACACCTACCTCTGGTACAACGAGGCTGGCGAGAAGCACTGGATCAAGTACCACTTCCACAGCGAGCAGGGCGTCGAGGGCCTGACCGGCGCCGAGGCCGACACCATCGCGGGCAAGGATGCTGACTTCCACCGTCGCGACCTGCGTGAGGCCATCGACGCCGGTAACTTCCCGAAGTGGACGCTGTCGGTGCAGGTCATGCCCTACGAGGATGCCAAGACCTACCGGGTCAACCCGTTCGACGTGACGAAGACGTTGTCTCACCATGACTACCCGCTGATCAAGGTCGGCACGATGACGCTGAACAAGAACCCGGAGAACTTCTTCGCGCAGATCGAGCAGGCGGCGTTCGCGCCGTCGACCATCATCCCGGGCATCGGCTTCTCGCCCGACAAGATGCTGCTCGGCCGGGCGTTCGCCTATTCCGACACCCAGCGTTACCGCATCGGGCCCAACTACCTGCAGCTGCCAGTCAACCGTCCGCGCATCGAGGCCCCGAACACGTACGCGTTCGATGGTCCGATGGCCTACGAGCACACGGGCGACCAGCCCGTCTACGCGCCCAACAGCTTCGGCCGAGGATATGCCGACCTGACCGGCGCCGTCGACGACGGCTGGGAGACCGACGGAGACATGGTGCGCCAGGCGTACACGCTCCGTCCCGATGACGATGACTTCAGCCAGGCCGGCGCCCTCGTTCGTGAGGTGTGGAACGACGCCCAGCGTGAGGAATTCGTGCAGACCGTCGCCGGGCATCTGCTCGGTGGTGTCGAGGGCGACGTGCTGGAGCGGTCATTCGACTACTGGAAGAACGTCGACGCCGACTGCGGCAAGAAGATCGAGGAGCTCGTGCGCAGCGGCAGCGGCGCGCCCAACCCGGGCGGCGAGGACGACGCGGCGAAGGCCGAGGCGTCCGACCCGATCGTCGAGAGCAACACTCACGCAGGCTCCTGAGCCGAACGCGGGATGAACGTCACGCAGCCGCCCCCGGGGAGTATCCCGAGGGCGGCTGCGTTACTTTCGAAACTTGTGCCACGACATGAACGTGGCTTGTTTTGTTGATGCCGGGGGGCTCATGCGCACGTTACGCACACTTACGCCTGCAATTCTCATCCTTGTCGCGCTGTCGTCCTGCTCGGCGGGGCAGCCTGACCATCGCCCTCCGCCGAAACCAGCCGTCGAGAAGTTGGCAGCTGCCGAACACGAAGATGAGAGCGCCGCGCTCGTGGCAAAGGCAATCGCCCACGGCTACCAATGCGCAAATCAAGTCCGCGAGAAGTATCTGTATGACGTATGCGTCGGGACGATCGTCCGAAAGGACCACGGCGGAGCCCCTGACGTTCGCGGTCCGCTCGCACCGTCGTTCACCTCGGTGTCCGGACGCAACGGAGACATCGATGTCATCGGTCTGAGCACCGGCGAGAAGCAATCGTTCGTCAAGGACGACGAAGCGACGAAGGTGAAGAAGGAACTCGCACAGCTTCTTTCGTCCACGGTGATGTCCGAAGACGATGTCACCGCCTATCTCGCTGGAGGCACGACGTTGGAGTGGGGCGAGGTGCACGATGCCGGTTCCGGTGCCGCGGCACTCGTCAGGCACGGCTCGTCATCTGAGGATTTCGCTGTCGCCGCCAAGCCATACCTCAAGGTCGGGACACACCCGCTGTTGCCACGAATGGAGAAGCAGGGATTCACCTGCACACTCGGTTCTCCCATCAATGAGGAAGCGGCCGAGGGAATGTCCTGCGAGATCGAGCAGAAGGTCGGCGAGAACACGTTCGCTTTCGTGATCGACCTCGATGACTCGCAAGGAGGCGGAATCTTCAACTGGCAGTTCAGAGCTTCCTTGACAGACAAATGGTCGATCGATCTTGGCAGGCCGTCAGACATGCGGCCCCAGCTCGAAGCCGTCGCCTCATCACTTGAGGGTGTCGACGACACGATCGGTGCGACAGCGCGCTGGGCCGCCGAGAGTTTCGATGGCAAGGCGCACGTCGCGGTGGTCAGGGACTGGATCGTGTCGCTCGAGCCGGGCGCGGCAGTCAAGGTCGAACCCTTCTGACGCTCATCCGTCTGGTCACACGCAGCCGCCCCCGGGGAGTATCCCGGGGGCGGCTGCGTTACTTTCGAAAGGTATTCCGCCCGGACTTCCGCACTGCATAGGAGCGCTTTCGTGAGCACTACCCCCGTCAAGGTCGCCGTCACCGGCGCCGCCGGCCAGATCGGCTACAGCCTGCTGTTCCGCCTCGCGAGCGGTGCCCTGCTCGGCCCGGACACCCCGATCCAGCTCCAGCTGCTCGAGATCACCCCTGCGCTCAAGGCGCTCGAGGGTGTCGTCATGGAGCTCGACGACTGTGCATTCCCGACCCTCGCCGGTGTCGAGATCGGCGACGACGCCACCACGATCTTCGACGGCGTCAACCTCGCGCTGCTCGTCGGGGCACGCCCCCGCGGCCCCGGCATGGGGCGCGGAGACCTGCTCGAGGCCAATGGCGCGATCTTCACCGCCCAGGGCAAGGCGCTCAACGCCGTGGCGGCGTCCGACGTCCGCATCGGTGTGACCGGCAACCCTGCCAACACCAACGCGTTGATTGCCATGACCAATGCACCCGACATCCCGAAGGAGCGCTTCAGCGCCCTCACCCGGCTCGACCACAACCGGGCCATCTCGCAGCTCGCCGCCAAGACCGGGGCGAGCGTCACCGACATCAAGAAGATGACGATCTGGGGCAACCACTCGGCCACCCAGTACCCCGCCATCTTCCACGCCGAGATCTCCGGCAGCAACGCCGCCGAGAAGGTCGGAGACCAGGGCTGGATCGAGAAGGACTTCATCCCGACGGTCGCCAAGCGCGGCGCCGCCATCATCGAGGCGCGCGGCTCCTCGTCGGCCGCCTCCGCCGCGTCGGCAACGATCGACGCAGCTCACGACTGGCTGTTCGGCACACCCGAGGGCGACTGGGCATCGATGGCTGTCGTGTCCGACGGCTCCTACGGCATCCCCGAGGGACTCATCTACTCCTACCCCGTCACGACCAAGGGCGGCGACTGGGAGATCGTCCAGGGTCTGGAGATCGACGACTTCAGCCGCGCCCGGATGGACGCGACCGCGGCCGAGCTGGTCGAGGAGCGCGACGCGGTCAAGGACCTCGGCCTCATCTGACCGCCGACCAACCCCGAGATCTGCCGTCCAAGGCACCTTTTCCCTGGTTTTCCCCGGGACAAGGTGCCCTGGGCGGGGCTCAGGCGGACTGGTTGGGGATGATGACGGCGAGGACTATCAGTGCCACGCCGAGCGTCGCCATCCAGACCATGTCGAACGCCTTGCCGCGCACCCTGAGCATGCCGGTGTGGTCGATCGGCACGGCTGACCTGGCCACGGCGCCCACGACGAACGCCGCTCCGATCAGCACGATGCCGACGCGCCAGTGGTCGATGACGATGAGCAGAAGCCCCGTCGCGACACAGAGCAGCTGCAGCAGATACAGCTGCGAACCCCGGCTACGGGGAGGCTTCACGGATTGAGCCGCTCGGCGGTGTCGACGACATTGGCGAGCAGGAGGGCCCGGGTCATCGGCCCGACGCCACCGGGGTTGGGCGAGATCCAGCCCGCCACTTCGTACGCGGCTGGGTCGACGTCGCCGACGATGCCATTGGCGTCGCGGCTCACTCCTACGTCGAGCAGGGCAGCGCCGGGCTTGACCATGTCTGCGCGGATGATGCCCGGGACGCCCGCCGCGGCAATGACGATGTCGGCCCGGCGGACCTCGGCGGCGAGGTCACGGGTGCCGGTGTGGCACAGCGTGACGGTGGCGTTCTCGCTTCGCCGCGTCAGCAGCAGGCCCATGGGGCGCCCGACGGTGATGCCGCGGCCGACCACGACGACGTTCTGACCGGCGATCGGAACATCGTGGCGGCGGAGCAGCTCGATGATGCCGCGCGGGGTGCAGGGCAAAGGCGCCTCCTTGCCGAGCACGAGCCACCCGAGGTTGGTGGGGTGCAGGCCGTCGGCATCCTTGGCGGGATCGATGCGCCCGATGACCGCGTTCTCGTCGAGCCCTTTCGGCAGTGGCAGCTGCACGATGTAGCCCGTGCACGTCGGATCGGCGTTGAGCTCGTCGACGGCAGCCTCGACCTCGTGCTGCGTCGCAGTCTCGGGCAGGTCGATGCGTAGCGACTCAATGCCGACCTCGGCGCAGTCGCGGTGCTTGCCGGCGACGTACCAGAGGCTGCCCGGGTCGCTGCCGACCAGGATCGTGCCGAGCCCGGGCACGATGCCCTTGTCGCGGAGGGCGTCAACCCGCACGCGAAGCTCGGCCTTGATCGCGGCAGCGGCCGCCTTGCCGTCGAGGATCTGCGCTGTCACGGCACGATTCTGTCACGAACACCCCTGCTGCCCGATCGTGGGCGCCACGATCGGCGTGCGCGACTCGGGGCAGGCCTGATCACCGCGTGACTCACCGCGGCAGACCTGCCGGCGGCGACGAGGTGCCCACCAGCGCGACCCCTAGACTTCATCCGGGAGCAGTTCCGAAACATGGACCGAACGGTGCACGATCGTGTGGGCACGATCGTGTGGGAATAGGGAGATGCCATCAATGGTCACGCGCGCTCAGCTGTCGCAAGATCGCAGTCGGCAACGCCGCGACGAGCTGCTGAACGCAGCCATCGAGCTCTTCGCCGAGGGCGGCTCCCGGTCGATCACGCACCGTGCGGTTGCGGCGAAAGCGGGGCTCCCGCCGGCGACCACGACGTACTACTTCGAGTCCATCGACGACCTCATCAGGGAGGCGCTCGCCGCCCACATCCAGCAGTGGACGAACGATCTCGAGAACCTCGCGCAGGTCGAGGTCCGTGCTGATGTCAGCCTGGACGACGCCGCGGACTTCATCAACGCAGTGTTCGCCGCCCGTGGGCCGGAGGTCGCCGCGCTCGAGCTCTCGATCTTCCTCGCGGCCGCCCGCGTCCCTGAGCTTCGCGACAATGCCACCCGGGCGATGCGTGCTTTGGAGACCCTGGCCGTGCAGCTGCTTGCCCGCGTGGGGGTGGCCGACCCCGACCGCCTCGCGGGAATGACGGTCTCCCTCGTCGTCGGTACAGCCGTCCGGCGCCAGTCCGGTGTCTACTCCGAGCAGACGGAGGCCGCGCTGCTCACCGCGGCGATCCGCGACCTGGTCGCCGCACACCTCATCGGACCCGGCGCGGTGGCCGAGACCCTGACCTCGTTGGTGCGACCGTCCGCAGCCCAGAGCTGAAGGCCGACTCGCCTACCCCGTGCCCTGATCAGCGGTCCTGGCCAGTTCTGTCCCGCCTGACTGACGATGCCCCAAGGCGAGCCAGACCACGGCAGCCAGCACGAGTGCACCGCCGAGGACCTGGATGCCCGACAACGACTCGTCGAGGAGCCACGTCGCCAGCGCCACGGTGACGACTGGCTCCAGCGTTGACAGCACCGAGGTCGACGTCGGGCCGAGCCGCCGCAGTCCGGCGAAGAACGTGAGGATCGCCAGCACCGTCCCGATCAGCGCGATTGCCACCAGGGACGTCCATCCGCGCGTCGAGCCCGGGAACGTCGCCGGTCGTCCCGCCACAGCGAGCATCACGACGACGACACCGCTGGTGAAGGCCGCAGCGACGCAGACCACCGTTGCCACGACGACGGCGTCCAGCTCAGCCGTCACGACCGAGCCGACGGTGATGTAGACCGAGTAGATCACCGCGGCCCCTACCGCGAGAGCGATGCCGATCGGCCGACCCGACCCGCCGCCGACCACGAGACCCGTGCCGAGGAGTGCCAGCGCCAAGGCCAAGGCGGTCATCAGACCGATGCGCTCGCGCAGGAAGATCGCGGCGAGAATCGCCACGAAGGCCGGAAAGAGGTAGAGCAGCAGAGCGACGAGGCTGGCGTCGGCGTGCTCGAGCGCCGAGAAGTAGCAGTAGGCCTGCCCGACGTAACCGACGCCGCCCATCACCGCGATCGACAGGCAGCGACGGAACGAAGGCAACCGGGCTCGTCGAGCCCGCAGGACGCCGATGAGGATCACCGCTGCCAGCGCGAACCGGACGAAGATCAGCGCAGGCGTCGTCGTTCCGGACTCCTGCGCCCAGACGCCGAACAACGCCATCGACCCGAATGCGGCCGCCGACACCGCGACGAGTAGCGCGCCGGTCAACCGATCGGACATGAGTACATCAGTGGAAGAAGTGGCGCGTGCCGGTGAGGTACATCGTGACTCCAGCGGCCTCCGCCGCCTCGATCACCGCGTCGTCGCGGATCGAGCCGCCCGGCTGGACCACTGCGGCCACACCGGCCGAGAAGAGGATTTCGGCACCGTCGGGAAACGGGAAGAATGCATCGGACGCCGCGACAGACCCGGAGGCCCGCTCGGTGCCCGCGCGTTCGACCGCAAGGCGGCACGAGTCGACCCGGTTGACCTGGCCCATGCCGACGCCGACCGAGGCACCGTCCTTGGCCAACAGGATCGCGTTGGACTTGACGGCACGCACCGCGGTCCAGGCGAACACGAGATCAGCGAGGGTGTGCTCGTCGGCAGGTTTGCCAGCCACGAGCGTCCACGACGCGGGGTCATCGCCGGGGGCGTCGACGTGGTCGACCCGCTGCACCAGCACCCCGCCGCTGATTCCGTGGAGCTCGGTCGAGTCCGGCTGCTCATCGGCAGGCACGCGCAGGATGCGGATGTTCTTCTTTGCCTGCAGGACCTCGAGCGCACCGTCCTCGTAGTCGGGCGCGACGATGACTTCGGTGAACACATCGGCGACCTGTGTGGCCATCGCGGCGCTGACCGGGCGGTTGACTGCAATGACACCACCGTAGGCCGACACGGGGTCGCACGCGTGAGCCCGCGCGTGGGCCTCGGCGACGTCGGAGCCGACCGCGATACCGCACGGATTGGCGTGCTTGATGATCGCGACCGCCGGCCGCTGGAAGTCGTAGGCCGCCCGTCGTGCCGCGTCGGTGTCGACGTAGTTGTTGTAGGACATCTCCTTGCCGTGCAGCTGCTCGGCCGAGGCGAGCCCACCGCGCCCGTGCCGGTAGAGCGCAGCCGGCTGGTGCGGGTTCTCGCCGTAACGCAGGACGGCCGACTTGTCCCACGTCGCGCCCGTGAAGTCCGGCCATCCGTCGTCCGACGGGGAGTAGGTGCCCGCGAACCACGAGGCGACGGCGACGTCGTAGGACGCGGTGTGCGCGAACGCCTGGGCCGCGAGCCGCTTGCGCTGGTCGAGGGTGAACCCGCCTGCCGCGATGGCTGCACGCACCGAGTCATAGGCGGACGGTGAGACCACGACAGCCACGCTCGGGTGGTTCTTCGCCGCAGCACGGACCATCGAGGGCCCGCCGATGTCGATCTGCTCGACACACTCATCGGGCGTCGCACCCGACTCGACGGTCTCGCTGAAGGGATAGAGGTTGACGATCACGAGGTCGAACGGCTCGATCCCGAGATCGGCCAGCTGCGCAACGTGGTCGTCGAGCCGCAGGTCGGCGAGGATGCCGGCGTGCACCCGCGGGTGCAGCGTCTTGACCCGCCCGTCGAGGCACTCCGGGAATCCGGTGAGCTCCTCCACCGGGGTCACGGGGACTCCCGCAGCCTCGATCGTGCGGGCAGTCGAGCCCGTCGACACGATCGAGATGCCAGCGGCGTGGAGATCGCAGGCGAGGTCCTCGAGACCAGTCTTGTCGTAGACCGACACGAGGGCACGCTTCAGCGGACGGGCCGAGGCTGTGTCGCTGGTCGGGATGGGGCTAGTTGTCATCTGTTGCTCCTCCGAGCCGAACGGCCCGGTCATCGAGGTGGAAGTCTTCGCGCGCCAAGGTGCCGACCCATTCGACCAGCATGGCCCGTTCGCTGACCTTGATTCGTTCGTGCAGGGCGGCTTCGTCGTCGTCGTCGAGCACGGGCACGGCGACCTGCGCGACGATCGGCCCGGTGTCGACACCTTCATCGACGACGAACAGCGTCGCGCCCGTGACCTTGACACCGTAGGCGAGCGCCTCCCGCGGGCCGTGCATGCCGGGGAATGCCGGCGAGAGGGCCGGGTGCGTGTTGAGGGTGCGTCCACCGAACAGCGCGAGGAAGGCCGGGCCCGTGATCTTCATGAAACCGGCGAGGACCACCAGGTCAGGGTCGTACGACGCCACCGCCTCGGCCAGTGCAACGTCCCACGCTGGACGGTCGGGATGGGCGGAGACCGGCAGGACGAACGTCGGGATGCCGTGCCGCTCGGCCCGGGTCAACCCTTCGATTCCGTCGCGGTCGGCTCCGACAGCGACTATCTCGGCGCCGTAGTCAGGATGTGTCGACGCGTCGATCAGGGCCTGCAGGTTGGTTCCGCTTCCAGAGACGAGGACGACCAACCGCGTTGGCTGACGGGAGGTGCGGGAGGCTGAAGGCACGGCGACCACGATAGTGGCTCAGCACACCGCCGAGCGCGCCGCCCATGGCCATGACGGGCACCGCGACGAGCAGCGGGGTCAGCAGCGGAGGACCTGCGTCGACCATGCGACCGGGGCCGATCGCCCCGCCTGACACGCCCACGAGCATGCCGAGCACCAACCCGGCGACGCCACCCGCGGCCGCGCCGAGCGCGACGCGGGGCGCGAGCCCTTCACGCTCACCCGGATTGACGCTCCACCCCGCCAGCATGCCGGCGAGCAGAGGAACGAGGCCGAGCAGGAACACCCACTCCGGGAACTCACCCGGAGTGGGAAGTGCGGCGAGCAGCGGGAAGCCCGGCACCGCCCCGACCTGTGAGCCGGTGAGGTCGACGGAGGTGTTGGTGCCCAGGGCGAAGCCGGGCCCGATCAGTGCCGAGGTGATCCACAGGACGAGGGCCGGCACGGCGAGCAGGCTGCCCACTCCCAGTGCCGCGCCACCGCCCACGCCGGGGTTGAGCAGTGCCCACAGGTCGCCGGCACGGGAGAGGTGCAGCACCAGCGAGATGATCAGCAGCGTGCCCGACACCGCCAGCACCGCGAAGATCGCTGGCACAGCGGCCCGAGCGGCGGCGCGCACGTCGGCAGACTTCGTGAACCACCACCGCTCCGCGCCTCCGTGACGTCTCGTTGCGCCGAGGACGACACCGAGCCCGCCGACCACGAACGCCCCGGAAGCGGCCCTCACCACCGAGGTGTGCACGTCAGCGGACTGTGAGACGGTCGCCGCGAGGCCGGCAATGAGGCCGTATGCCCCGGCCGTCGTCGCAGCGAAGGCGACGATGTCGTCAATCGGGTCGGACACGACCCAGGCTGCCGTGCGGGTGACCACCGCGATGCAGACGAGGGTGGCGCCGATGGGTACCAGGCCGAGCGAGACATCGCCTGCGTCGAGCCCGGAACCGATCGAGAAAAGCCACGTTCGTACCGTCGTCCGAGCGAATCCTGCCCATGACACGTCGGCAGATCCGCTGGCGAGAAGCACGATCGTGGCAGCCACCACGAGGGAGAGTGCGGCGGCGAGGAGGGCGGTCAGGAAGGCCTGCCGGAAGTAGGACGTCTCGGGAGGGGCAGGCACCCGCCCAGCCTGCCTGTAAAGTTGCGGTGTTGCACACAGGCACGCCGAAGGCAAGAGGAGGCTGGTACATGACTCGCGTCGACGAGTTCAACAGCTTTTACAGCTCCACCTTCGCGCAGGCGGTCCAGGTCACGTACGCCGTGTGCGGCGATCGCCGGGTGGCCTTCGAAGCCACGGTTGACGCCTACCGGCGGGCCTGGCGCGACTGGTCGAAGATCCGCGACGGTCACCCGCTCGGCTATGTGCGCAGCGAAGCTTGGAAGCTCACGGCGTTCAGTCGCGGCACCCACCCGCTCAGACGGCGGCGCGAGGAGGACAGCGACACCGGTCTCCTCGAGGCGCTCGCCGGGCTTTCGACCGACGACCGCCGGCTGATCGTTCTCATGACGCTGGGCAACACCGACCTCGAAGAGGCCTCGCGCGAGGTCGGCGTACCCGCGGAGGAGGGCATCGAGAGCGTCACGACCGCTCTTGCCAGCCTCGAGTCCACGCTCGGCGAGAGCATCGACACGATCGAACGTCGGATGCACGCCCTCGCCAGCGCGACCAGCGCCCTCGACGTTCCCCCGGCGATCGCGGTCCGCACCGCTGCCAAGCGCGGTCGCCAGCGCAACACCGTCCTTCTCGTCGCTGTGGCCGTGGCTCTCATCCTCGGAGGCGGCTTCGTCGTCACCGACGGTGATGCGCTGGCCAGCGGATCTGCGCTCCCGAACCGCGAGAAGATCGGCGCCCAACGTAACGACATCCTGCTCGACTCGGAGAAGATCGACACGTCCGATCTCTTGTCCGCCAAGCAGGTCGGCCAGCTCGATCCATTACAGAAGTGGAAGGTCGATCAGACCGACCAGGACGTCAACAACACCATGCCGTACGCGACCTGCCCCACCAAGCGATTCGCCGACAAGGACCCCCTCAAGGTGTTCGTGCGCACCTTCGCCGCCGGCGGGGGCGGTACAGAGCGGGTGGCGCAGTCCATCGAGGTGTCGCACAGCGACAAGGTCGCTGCCCAGGCCTACAACCGGCTCGTGCGCTGGTACTCCGACTGCGAGCATCCACGGGTGCAGCTCGTGGATGCCTACACGGTGCGCCGGCCCTTCGGCGACTTCCAGATCCTGCGGCTACGTTCGCACCGGTCACCCGAGCGGACATTCACCGTCGGATTCAGCCACTCGGGCACCATCACGAGCACGCTGGTCCACGAGGCTGACGGTGCAGTCGGCCCCAGCATCGAGTCCTTCGCGCGCACCCTGAACGACTCGGTCGCGCGGGTTTGCGCCGACAGCGGCGGGGTGTGCACCGATTCGATCGAGGTCATGCGCACCGATCCGCCACGCACATCCATCGCGCCGCAATTCCTTGGGATCGTCGACCTCCCTCCGATCGGTGACATCGACAAGGTGTGGGCAGCTGCGCCGTTCTCCGCCGCCACCAACCCAGCGGCAACACAGTGCGACAACGCCGACTTCACCGGCAGGGACATCGAGTCGGCCGCGGCACGCGTCTACGTCCTCTATCAGGCCACCAACCTGCCCAAGGAGTTCGGTGTCGCCGAGACCGTGGCGCGATTCTCCTCGCCCGAGAAGGCCAAGTCGTACGTCGAGAAGACCAATGCCAAGGTCGAGGCCTGCGGCGACAAGAATCTCGCGGCCAAGATCGACCAGCGCGGGTCGTTCAAGTCTGCAGGCTTCTCCGGAAAAGTGTGGCGTGTCGGTCTCGAGGTCTCCAAGGGAACCAAGGCCTACTACCGGATGTCGCTCATGCGCCGAGGCTCCAACGTCGCCCAGGTGACGTTCACCCCAGCCGGCAAGCTCGACATCACCCAGAAGGAATTCACCATAGTCGCAACCCGCGCCGGCACCCGGCTCAGGTACGCCCCGCAGTAGAGAACGCCCCCTCCCGCCGGGGCGGAAGGGGGCGTTGCCTGACCCGGGTCAGGACCGGGTCGACCACGTGTTCAGGCGAGGTCCTTCATGATGTCCCGCATCAGCTGGGCCGTCTCGGACGGCGTCTTGCCGACCTTGACGCCCGCTGCCTCGAGGGCTTCCTTCTTGCCCTGCGCGGTGCCCGCGCCGTCGGCAACGATGGCGCCAGCATGGCCCATCGTCTTGCCCTCGGGGGCGGTGAATCCCGCGACGTAGCCCACGACCGGCTTGGTGACGTGCGCCTGGATGTAGGCCGCGGCCTTCTCCTCCGCGTCACCACCGATCTCGCCGATCATGACGATCGCCTTGGTGTCGGGGTCAGCCTCGAACGCCTCGAGGGCATCGATGTGCGTAGTGCCGATGATCGGGTCGCCGCCGATACCGATCGCGGTCGTGAAACCGAGGTCGCGCAGCTCGAACATCATCTGGTAGGTCAACGTCCCCGACTTCGACACGAGTCCGATCGGGCCAGGGCCCGAGATCGTCGCCGGCGTGATGCCCGCGAGCGCCTCGCCCGGCGTGATGATGCCGGGGCAGTTGGGGCCGATGATGCGCGTCTTCTTGCCTTGGGCGTAGGCCCAGAACTCGGCACTGTCCTGGATCGGCACACCCTCGGTGATGATGACGAGCAGACCGATCTCGGCATCGATGGCCTCGATGACGGCGTCCTTGGTGAACACCGGCGGGACGAACACGACCGACACGTCGGCGCCCGTCTTCTCGATGGCCTCGGCGACGGTGCCGAAGACGGGGAGCTCGATGCTTGCCCCGTCGGCGGTGTCGTGCGTGACCGTGGTGCCGGCCTTGCGGGCGTTGGCCCCGCCGACGACCTGGGTGCCGGCCTTGGGCATCAGCGCGGTGTGCTTGGTGCCTTCACCGCCGGTGATGCCCTGGACGATGACCTTGGAGTCCTTGTTCAGGAAGATCGACATGTCAGGCTCCTTCGATGTTCGCGAGGGCGGGGGGGCGGTCTGCCGCGCCGGCCATGGTGTCGACCAGGGTCACGAGCGGGTGGTTCCTGTCATTGAGGATCCGGCGACCCTCCTCGACGTTGTTGCCGTCGAGACGGACGACGAGCGGCTTCGAGGCCGTGTCGCCCAGCAGGTCGAGCCCACCGACGATGCCATTCGCGACGGCGTCGCACGACGTGATGCCACCGAAGACGTTGACGAAGACGGACCTGACCTGCTCGTCGCCGAGGATGACGTCGAGTCCGTCGGCCATGACCTGTGCCGAGGCTCCTCCGCCGATGTCCAGGAAGTTGGCCGGCTTGACGCCACCGTGGGCCTCGCCGGCGTACGCGACGACCTCCAGGGTCGACATGACGAGCCCGGCTCCGTTGCCGATGATGCCGACAGCGCCGTCGAGCTTGACGTAGTTGAGGCCCTTCGCCTTTGCCTTGGCCTCGAGAGGGTCGGCCGCCGCCTTGTCCTCAAATGCTGCGTGGTCCTCGTGGCGGAACTCGGCGTTCTCATCAAGCGAGACCTTGCCGTCGAGCGCCTCGAGGATGTCGCCCTCGAGACGGGCGAGCGGGTTGACCTCGACCAGCGTGGCGTCCTCCTCGACGAAGACCTTCCAGAGCGCCAGGACCGTCTGAACGGCCTGCTCCGTCAGGACCTCGGGGAATCCGGCGTCCGCGACGATCTCGCGGGCTTTCGCCTCGTCGACCCCGGTGCCGGCATCAATGGGGGTCTGCCGCACCGCGTCGGGGTTGGTCTTGGCGACCTCCTCGATCTCCACGCCACCCTCGACGCTGGCGATGCAGAGGTAGCTGCGGTTGGCGCGGTCGAGCAGGAAGGAGAAGTAGTACTCCTCCACGATGCTGGCGGCCGGAGCGATGAGGACACGGTTGACCGTGAGCCCCTTGATGTCCATGCCGAGGATGTTCGACGCATGCTCGAAGGCCTCGTCGGGTGTCTTGGCGAGCTTGACTCCGCCTGCTTTGCCCCGACCTCCGGCCTTGACCTGAGCCTTGACGACGACGACGCCGAGCTGCTCAGCAGCGACCTTCGCCTCGTCAGGAGTGGTGGCAACGATGCCGAGGGTGACCGGTACATCGTGCTTGGCGAAGAGTTCCTTCGCCTGGTATTCCATCAAGTCCACGGTGGTGTCCGTCCTTTGTTGACGTCCGATACGCTCTGGAGCCGGCCGAGAGGCCGCCATAAATGAGCCTTTTCGACTCTATCCGTTTACCACGTGTACAGGGGCGTTGGGGTGACGGGCGTTGTGTATGTCACACCTTCCAACGCCGGTCCGAAGCCCTGGTGCCCCGGAGGGACCACCATGAGCACTCAGATGATCGCCTCGGCAGATGTCAGCCTCCAGGTCCGTGTCACGGGCAACCAGTCCGGCCCGGTGGTCGTGCTCGTCCACGGGTTCCCTGACACCCAGCAGGTGTGGGACCGGGTCGTCCCGCTGCTGGAACCTGACTTCCGGGTCGTGACCTACGACGTTCGCGGAGCCGGGGCGTCGACCGCGCCCTCGTCACGCTCGGGCTACCGCATGAGCAAGCTGGTCGGCGACCTCGTGGCGGTCATCGAGCACGCCGTACCCGCGGGCGGGCCCGTGCACCTCATGGGCCACGACTGGGGGTCGGTACAGCTCTGGGGTGCGGTGATGCGCGCCGACAGCGACCCCCGGCTCTCTGGGCGCATCGCCTCGTACACGTCCATCAGCGGGCCGGGCCTCGACCTGTTCGGCCATTTCCTGCGCAGTGGCCTCACGAATCGGAGGCTCGTGGCCGTTGGACGCCAGATTGCCCACTCCTGGTACGTCCTGGCGTTCCAGACCCCGTGGCTCCCCGAGCTCGTCGCACGTCGGTTCGGCGATCGCATCCGCACCGGGCTCACCCGCAGCCAGCACCTCGACGAGAGCCACTGGGGCGACACCTTCGAGGACGACTTCAGCCACGGCATCAACCTCTACCGTGCCAACGGGCTGAGCTTCCGCCGCGGGACCACCTCGGTGCCGGTGCAGCTGATAGTGCCCACCAAGGACGCGTTCCTCTCCGCTGCCATCTACGCCGATGTGGCGGAGTTCGCGCCAGACGTCCGACGAGTCGACGTCGTGGCAGGGCACTGGGTCATCCAGACTCAGCCCTCGCTCGTCGCCGACACGCTCCGTGGCTTCATCGAGGAGATCGAGGATCGCGGCCGCGACCGTCAACAGGCGTGATGGTGATGTCGTGCGCGCCCAGTCCGTCGAGCAGCATCCGGATGAGCTCGAGCGCCTCGGCGTCACCGGCCACCACGATCTCGTCAGCGTCCTCCGCGATGGCGGCACCCACGAGCTGCTCAGGCGTCTGACCGCCCCCCACGAACACGATCTCGAAGCCGGTGTCGCGCAGGGTCCGCGCGACACCGGGCACGTCGTCGGCACACCCGACCGCCCCGACGATCACCCGTCTTCTGCCCATGCGGGGATGTTCCCACAAGCGTGAAGACCATCACACCAAGTCGGAGTTCCACGCTGTCTCGATTTGGGATCGACGCCAAACAACGAATCCGGTTTCTGCGCGTTGCCGTCGTCGGCTAGGATTGCGGGGTTCTGTCGTACCCATTGGGAGGTTCCTGCGTGCCGTCATCTGCGCCTAAACGCCGCCTGGACGTACGCAAGTCCTCCCCGCAGGGCTCTGGTGGCAAGCGCGCCGCGCCTCGTCGCCAGGCAGCGAGGCGCTCGATCCGACCTACTCCGGCCATGGCTGGTGCGTTCGTCCTGATCGTTGCGGGCTTCGGTTCCGCCGTCATCGGTGGCGCCACCGACACCGGAGCGCTCCGCGCGGACAAGTACCAGACCATCTCGCAGAACTATGTCGGGCCCGACATCAGCAGTGCTGCCAGTGAGGTTGACGTCAGCCGCAGCTTCGACAGATCAGTCGTCGAGAAGCAGGCCAAGGCGCAGGCGCAGCAGGTGCTGGTGGCTCAGGCCGACCTCGCCAAGAAGGTCGATGCCAAGGCAGCGGAGGTCAAGGCCAATCAGTGGGTGTTGCCGGTCACCGGTTATCAGATCACCGCCACGTTCGGACAGCGCAGCGGCCTCTGGGCGACGGTGCACACCGGCCTCGACTTCGCCGGCCCCTCTGGGTCGACCATCGTGTCGGTCGCGGCGGGCACCGTGAAGTCGGCGGGTTACGAAGGCGCCTACGGCAACCGCACGGTCGTGACTCTCCTCGACGGCACTGACATCTGGTACTGCCACCAGAGCCGTATCGCCGTCAAGCCCGGCGACAAGGTCGACCCGGGTCAGGTCATCGGCTACACCGGCTCCACCGGCAACGTCACCGGCCCCCACCTGCACCTCGAGGTACACCCGGGCGGCGGACCGGCGGTCGACCCGAAACCCGCGCTGATCCAGCACGGCGTCACGCCCTGACCCTCCCCCGTCCTCGCCTCAGCGTCCAGCTGTTCGCGCCGGCGGTGCCTGGGCGTCCGGCCCAGCACCGAACGTGAACGCCAGCCCGCTGCCCCTAGGGGCTAGAGCTTTTCGACCGGGGCGTAGCGCAGGAGGAGGCGCTTGACGCCTAGCGATCCGAAGTCGACCGAGGCCACCGACTTCTCGGCCTGACCCTCGACCGTGACGACCGTGCCCAGCCCGAAGCTGTCGTGGCTGACTCTGTCGCCCGGCGCGAGCGACAGCACCTCGACGTGTGCCCGCTTCGACCTCGCGGCGACGTTGGACGATCGGAAGGACGACTGCGCCGTGGCTGACGGGGTGGTCGGGGTCCATTGCGTCGGTGGTGTCGCAAGCCGGCGCCAGTCGACCAAGGCCTCGGGCAGCTCGTCGAGGAAACGTGAGGCGGGGTTGTAGGTGGGGGCTCCCCATGCCGCTCGGGTGGAGGCCCGCGTGACATAGAGCCGCGTCTGCGCACGGGTGATGCCGACGTAGGCGAGCCGGCGCTCTTCCTCGAGCTCCTTGGGGTCGCCCATCGACCGCATGTGGGGGAAGACGCCATCCTCGAGCCCCGTGAGGAAGACGACCGGGAACTCGAGCCCCTTGGCGGTGTGCAACGTCATGAGGGTGACGACCCCGTCGCCCTCGTCGGGGATCTGGTCGGCATCGGCAACCAGGGCAACCTGCTCGAGAAACGCCGCCAGCGAGCCCACCCCGAGTGACGGCTGGTCGGAGATGGCATCGACTGCCTCGTCGGGCTCCTCCTCGATCGTCTCAGCGTCGACGGGTTCGTCGTCGACCGTGCTGGCCCCCACCACGAACTCGCGCGCCACCGCGACGAGCTCGGCCAGGTTCTCGACCCGGGTCTCGTCCTGTGGATCGGTGCTCTGCTCGAGGGTCAAGAGGTAGCCACTGCGGGTCAGCGCGGCCTCGAGCACGGCATCTGCGGCGGCCCCGGTGTCGGCCATCGTCATGAGCTCGCTCATGACGGCAGTGAAGCCTTGGATCGCCTTGAGCGACCTCGTGGCGAGGTCGGTGGCCTCGGTCGCACGGGTCAGCGCCTCCCAGAAGCTGATCTCATGGAGGTTGGCGAGCCGCTGGATGGAGGCCTCGGCCCGGTCGCCGATGCCGCGCTTGGGCTCGTTGAGAATGCGGCGCAGTGAGACGGTGTCGCGGGGATTGACGAGCACCCGGACGTAGGCAAGGGCGTCCTTGATCTCCTTGCGCTCGTAGAACCGCACGCCCCCGACGACACGGTAGGGAAGACCGACCCGGATGAAGACCTCCTCGAACACCCGGCTCTGCGCGTTGGTGCGATAGAAGATGGCGACGTCCTTGGCCGCGGAGTCGCCGTCATCGGTGAGCCGGTCGATCTCGTCGGCGATGAACTGTGCCTCGTCGCGCTCGTCGTCGCCGACATAGCCGACGATCTTCTCGCCATCGCCCTCGGCCGACCAGAGCTGCTTGTCCTTGCGGCCCTCGTTACGGCTGATGACGGCGTTGGCCGCCGACAGGATGGTCTGGGTGGAGCGGTAGTTCTGCTCGAGCAGGATCGTGGTGGCGTTGGGGAAGTCGTCCTCGAACTCGAGGATGTTACGAATGTTGGCGCCGCGGAACGCGTAGATGGACTGGTCGGAGTCGCCCACGACCAGCAGGTCGGAGTCGGCGTCGGTGAGCTCACGGATCAGTGCGTACTGCGCGTGGTTGGTGTCCTGGTACTCGTCGATCAGGATGTGCCGGAACCGGCGACGATAGGTCTCGCAGACGTCGGGCCACGCCTGGAAGAGGTGGACGGTGTTCATGATGAGGTCGTCGAAGTCCATCGCGTTGGCCGCCTGCAGCCGCTGCTGATAGGTCTTGTAGGCCTCGGCGTAGATCTCCTCGGTGGGGTTGGTCGCCTTGCCCGCCGCCGCCTCGTGGTCGACCAGCTCGTTCTTGAGGTTGGAGATCCAGTTGAGCACCGCGCGCGGGTTGACCTTCTTGGGGTCAAGGTCCATGTCGCGGCAGATGAGGGTCATGAGCCGGCGCTGGTCGGCCGAGTCGTAGATCGTGAACGAAGACGTGAACCCGAACTTGGTGGCCTCACGACGCAGGATGCGCACGCACGCGGAGTGAAACGTGGACACCCACATCATGCGGGCGCGCGGGCCGACCAGCTCGGCGACTCGTTCGCGCATCTCCGCAGCGGCCTTGTTGGTGAAGGTGATGGCCAAGATAGACCCCGGGTGCGCGCCCCGCGACGCGATGAGCCACGCGATGCGCCGGGTGAGGACCCTGGTCTTGCCCGACCCTGCGCCGGCCACCACCAGCAAGGGACCGCCCGGGTGCGAGACGGCTTGGCGTTGCGCGTCGTTGAGACCCTCGAGCAGGGTGTCGGAGCGCGGACGCCTGATCGCGTCGGACTTCTTCGGGGCACGCTGGGGCACAGGGAACGGCAAAGTCATCGTGCCCCCAGCCTAGTTGGCAGGAGAGACACATCACGGGCTGGGCCAACAGGCGACAATGGCCGCATGACTTCCGTGACAGTGGATGCCGCGAGCGCCGAGCCGCCCTACGAGCAGGTGCGCCGCCAGCTCGCCGACGGGGCCGCGAGCGGCACGCTGGCCCCCGGCCACCGGCTCCCCACCGTGAGGCAGCTGGCCACCGACCTCGGCCTCGCCGCCAACACCATCGCGAAGGCCTATCGCGCGCTCGAAGTCGACGGTGTCGTCCAGACGCTCGGGCGCAAGGGGACGTTCGTGGCCAGCCGCAGGAGCGACGACGCAGAGGCGGGTGCGGGCGCCCAGACGTACGCGCGAACAGCCCGCCGGCGGGGTCTCTCGCTCGAGGAGGCGACCCGTCTCGTCGAGGACTGCTGGCACGTCTGAGCACCAGCGCTCCTGAGCACTGACCTGTTGAACCGTGGGGATACCGTGGCGACGTGTCGTTCCACATCGTGCTCGGACTCCTGTTCATCGCGGCCCTCGCCCTGCTCGCGCTCGCTCTCAGCGGTTACGGCAGCACCGACCGGTCGCACGAGGCCCCGCCGCGCCTGCCGGGGCACGACGTCCAGGACGAGCTCAAGCGCCGCGCCGACCCTGACCCCCCTGCCTGAGTCGCGGGCTACTCCGCCTGGGTGTTGGGCTTGCGCCAGCTGCGTTCGAAGGGCAGCCGCCACGCCCTCGGGGCGATGAGCTGGTGGATCGCGTTGGGCCCCCACGTTCCCTGTTGGTAGGGGCGCACCGGCGGGACGTCGACGAGCAACGGCTCGGACAGCTCCCACAGCCGCTCGATGCCCTCGGCCGTCGTGAACAGCGTCCGCTCGCCCCGCATCGCATCGTAGATGAGCCGCTCGTACGCCTCCAGCACCTCACCCAGACGGTCGTGCTCCTGCATCGCGAACTGCATGCTGAGCTTGTCGAGCCGCATGCCCGGTCCGGGTCGTTTGCCGTAGAACGACAGGGACATCCGCGAGGCATCCGCGAGGTCGAACGTCAGGTGGTCGGGGCCGGCCAGCCCGACACCCGAGCCCGTCGGGAACATGCTCTTGGGCGGCTCCCGGAACGCGATCGAGATGATCCGCGCACCCTCCGCGAGGCGCTTGCCGGTGCGCAGGTAGAACGGCACACCGGCCCAGCGCCAGTTGTCGATCTCAGCCCGGAGCGCCACGAAGGTGTCGGTCTCGGAGTCGGCCGCGATGCCGTCCTCGTCGCGGTAGCCCTGGTACTGACCGCGCACGACCTGCCTCGGATCGAGCGGGAGCATCGAGCGGAACACCTTGTTCTTCTCCTCACTGATCGAGTCGGAGTCAAGCGAGGTGGGTGGTTCCATCGCCATGAAGGCAAGCACCTGGAAGAGGTGTGTGACGACCATGTCCTTGAAGGCGCCGGTGCCCTCGTAGAAACCCGACCGTCCCGTGAGCGACAGGGTCTCGGGGACATCGATCTGCACGTGGTCGATGAAATTGCGGTTCCAGATCGGCTCGAACAGCCCGTTGGCGAAACGGAACGCCAGGATGTTGAGCGCCGCCTCCTTGCCCAGAAAGTGGTCGATGCGAAATATCTGCTCCTCGGCGAAGACCTCGTGCAGCTCGGCGTTCAGCGCCTTCGCACTCGCGAGATCGGTGCCGAACGGCTTCTCCATGATGATGCGGGCGCGCTGCACCAGCTTGGCTGCGTCGAGAGTGTGGACGACGTCGAGCGCCGCTTTCGGCGGGACACTCAGGTAGTGCAGGCGTGCCGGGGTGCCCCCGAGCTATGCCTCGAGCACGGCTGCCGCCTGAGCCAGTGCCTCGGGTCCGGCCTTGACGTTGACGTAGCTCAGCTTGGGCGCGAAATCTGCCCACTTGGCGTCGTCGATCGTGCGGGTGCTGAACTCGCGATAGGCCTTCTCGGCGAACTCGCGGAAGTCGTCGTCGCTGAAGTCGTCGAGCGAGACGCCGATGATGCGCGAGTCGGAGACGAGGCCCGACTGCAGGAGGTGCATGATGCCGGGCAGCAGCTTGCGGCGGGCCAGGTCTCCGGTGGCGCCGAACAGCACGATCAGATGGGGCTCGTTCATCACCTCAGGCTAGACCCGCGAGGGTGCCACCGAGCGAACTCCCGAGAGCATGTGTCAGCGCTCGGCACGGTGGCCGGGCGTGCTGGCGGCTAGGACGCCAGACGGACGTCGACGGGAACAGCCGAGCCCAGCGTGTGGCCGACCGGCGACGACGACAGCACCTTGGCATGCAGTGCCTCGACAGCCTCGCGCGGCGCCTCCGACAGGAGCGTGACGTCGGCGGTGATCGAGTCGAACCCCGCGTGCCCCTCGGCGACGCCGAGAAACACCCGGAGATCGATGTCGCCCCTGACATCGATCGTCAGCGCGTCGATCGTGATGCCTGCCACCGAGGCGTTCGCGGCGTAGCCCACCGCGAGGCAGTTGCCGAGCGCCGAGAGCAGCTGCTCGACGGGGTTGGCGGCCGTGTCTCCCCCGCCCATGGCCGGCGGCTCGTCGGAGGCGGTGGGGGCGAACGTGCGCACCCGGGCCTCCGAGGCGAACGCGTCCTTCCACGTCACGTGCGCGGCCCAGGTGGTCTGCGCCGACGTGGCGTCGTCGGTGACGGCCCGCACCAGACCACCGACAGCCTCGAGGTCTACGCCGTTGCGCCGGGTTCCTGATTCGACAGTCATGACTGCTCCTCCGATGGGGTCTGGTGGCTCCATCCTCGGGTCTTCGCCGGCTCGGATGCCGTCCGGTCACGGGGTGAGACGGTCGCCACGCGGGCTCGATCCGTGCATGCAGCCCAGCATGTTCCGCCAGGGGCGCGTTTGCTCGGTGTCAGATCAGTCGGCGGTCATTGGCCCAGCGGGTCAGCTCGTGCCGACTCGAGAGCTGCAGCTTGCGCAGAACGTTGGAGACATGCGTCTCGACGGTCTTGATCGAGATGAACAGCTCCTTCGCGACCTCCTTGTACGCATAACCGCGGGCGATCAGACGCATGACCTCACGCTCGCGCTCGGTGAGCCGGTCGAGGTCCTCGTCGATCTGCGCGATCTCGATCGTCCCGGCGAAGGCGTCCAGGACGAATCCGGCGAGCCGCGGCGAGAACACCGCGTCACCCGCAGCCACCCGGTTGATGGCGTCGAGAAGCTCGGGACCGGAGATGTTCTTCGTGACATAGCCCCGAGCACCGGCGCGGATGATGCCGATGACGTCCTCTGCGGCATCGCTGACCGACAGGGCGAGGTACTTCGTGTCGGGGTGCCGCAGGTGCAGCCGGCGCATGACCTCAAGGCCACCGCCGCCGGGCATGTGCACGTCGAGCAGCACGACGTCCGGCACCACGTCGGCTATCACCTTGACGGCGCTGTCGACGTCAGCCGCCTCGCCGACGATGTCGACGGGGCCGTCGATCTCGGTGCGGACCCCGGAGCGGAACATCGCGTGGTCGTCGACGACCACGATGCGCAAGATGGAGGGGGTGACCGTCATGAGGAGCTCTCTGTTGTCGTGGGGGCGGTTGTCGTGGGGGCGGTCTGCGGGGTGTCGACAGGCCGCAAGGGGACGCTCAGCGCGACTTCGGTGCCCTCGCCCGGGCCGCTGCGGATCGTGGCGGTGCCACCATGTCGCTCGACGCGGTCGATGATGGAGCCTCGCACACCCATGCGGTCGTCGGCGATGACGTCGGGCTCGAATCCGACACCGCGGTCGCGGATGAACACCTCGACGGTGCGCCCATCGGCCTCGGCGTAGACGTCGATGCGGTCGACGCCCGCGTGCTTCGCGGCATTGATCATTGCCTCCCGCGCGGCTTTCGCGATGGCGGCGACGTCCGCGTCCAGCGCTGCATCACCCACGGCGATGACCTCGACCGACACGTGGTGAACATCCTCGACGTCGGCCGCGGCCGCTCGCAGCGCCGCGACGAGGGAGTCGCCCGACTGCTCGTCGTTGCCATAGAGCCAGGCACGCAGCTCGCGCTCCTGGCGCCGCGCAAGGGTGGCGACCGCAGCGGAGTCGCCGGCATTCTTCTGCAGGAGGGCGAGGGTCTGCAGGACGGAGTCGTGCAGGTGCGCTGCGACGTCAGCGCGCTCCTGCGACCGCACCCGCGCGCGCCGCTCGTCGGACAGGTCACCGAGCAGCGTGATGATCCACGGCCCAAGTACCAGCGCCAGCCCGAGCAGGGCGATCCCCACTGCGGACGCGAGGTCGACGATCGCGCCCCAGCCTCGCTCCTGGGTCAGGAAGTAGATGCCGGACAGCGCAACGAGCACCACCCCGGCCGCGACGCGGGTGGCGAAGGCGAACCCGCGGGTCTGTCGCATCCATCGGCCCCACGCGGCGTCGTCGAACTGGCGCCAGATGACGGCGACGCCGATGACACCGAACAGGAGTGGCCCGAAGAGCCCTTCGGCGATGCCGCGCCCGGTCGACTGGATCAACAGCAGGACACCGACTCCCACGGCACCGAGTGCGATGGTCTGGGTGATCTCGACAGGACTCGGCCGCGTGCTGGTGCGCAGCCCGCGCCGCGTCGCCGACTCCAGGCCCGGCGACAGGTCGGGCTCGCGCAGCGGCAGGAACCGCCACAGCAGGAGGTAGATGATGACACCGACGCCGTGGAACCAGGTGGCCACGATGAAGACAAGGCGAACGTAGAGAACCGGGACCCCGAAGTGCTCCGCCACGCCGGTGGCGACACCGCCGACGACCCGACGATCGGCCGGGCGGTGGGCGCGACGGTACGGGCGCACCTCGCGCCTGGTCACACCGTGGTCGATCACACTCCAGATCGTCACACGTACGCGCGTGCTTGCACCACCCGGAACGACCCCCGTCGACCCTGACTGTCCCGGAGCGTGGTTCAGGGTCGTACCCGATGGATTCTGCCGTCGACCTGGGTCACGATGGAAACATGAACGGCACGCAAGAAACACCGAGGACCGAGGGCCCTGACGGCTCCTTCGATCCGCAACGACTGCGCACCATCACCGACATGAGACGGTCCAAGGACGACCGGCTCTTGGGCGGCGTCTGCGCCGGCGCTGCGAGGTACCTCAACATCGACCCCGTCATCGTGCGCGTCGTCATCGCGGCCCTCACGATCATCGGGTTCGCCGGCATCATCATCTATGCCTCTGCCTGGTTCCTCCTTCCCGCCGAGGGCGACGACAAGAGCACCGCGGCCGACTGGTTCAACCTCGGCAAGAACGAGGAGAAGATCCGGGTGATCGGCCTCGCGGTCGCCGGGGTGCTCGCAGCGGTCGCGGTCATCGGCAACAACGGGACCCCATGGGGAATCCCATGGTTCCTCGTTCCGCTGGGCGCGCTGTACTACCTGTTCGTCGTCCGTCCGCGTCGCCGTCGCGAAGGCAGCGACGCCGTCGACCATCCGTACGACCCAGCCCTGGGCCCCGCCGCCGACACGGCCGTCATCACGAAGGTCCCGGCCAGCACCGCTCCTCGACAGCGCGGGTCGTGGGCGCTGACGGTCCTCACGCTCTCGATCGCCGCCATCGCCGTCGCGGCCACCCGCATCTATGGCGACCTCCACGGCGACACGTCGTGGACCAATCTCATCGCCGTCATGCTCGGTGTCGTCGCGGTGGGTCTGCTCGTCGGCACCGTCGTCGGTCACGGGAGTCCGCTCATCGCCCTTGGCATCGTGCTCGCCCTTGCCCTCGCCGTCAGCTCGCTCCTCCCTGCCGCCTCCCTCGGCACACAGCAGCGCGTTCCGTCCGATGCCGCCCAGGTCGACCGCACCTACCGACACGGCATCGGCCTCCTCACGATCGACCTGACCGACGTGAGCGACCCCGACCAGCTCCTCGGACGGACCGTGCGGCTCAGGTCGGGAATCGGCCAGACCAAGGTCCTCGTGCCTACCGGCCTCGATGTCGAGATCGACTCGCGTCTCGACGCCGGTCAGATCTCGGTCTTCGGGCGCCAGGTCGACGGCACCGACAACGAGCTGGACGTCAGCGCAGCCACCGGCAGACCCGCTCTCACGGTCGACATACGTCAGCGTGTCGGCACCATCGAGGTGGTCCGGCAATGAGCCGACACCCGATCCGCTGGAACAGCCTCCTCTTCGGACTGCTCTTCCTCGCCGTCCTGGGCAACTGGATGGTGCGCACACAGGATCTCCTGACGACGCGGCAGCTCAGCCTCACCGTGTCCGGCGTGCTGATCCTGCTGGGCCTCGCCGGCGTCGCCGCAACCATCCTCAAGGCGCGGCCGGCACGCCCGCATGCCCCGCCTGAGCGCAAGACCTCGACCTCCACCCCAACCCCGGAAGGACATCATGATGAAGCAGCTGACTCGAAGCCGTGACGACAAGTGGCTCGGAGGTGTGTGCGGAGGCCTCAGCACCTACACCGGCATTGACGCCAACCTGATCCGCCTGGTCGTCGCCGTCGGCACGATCCTCGGCGCCGGGTCGCTCATCGTGGCGTACGTCGTCGCGTGGGTCCTGATGCCGTCGCGCACGGATGGCCC
>NZ_JACMOM010000136.1 GCF_014378035.1 Aeromicrobium sp.
CACGCCCCCGACTACCTCGATCAGTTCGACTTGGTGACGGCCGATGCGATGAAGGTCGACTCGTTGCCCGGCCCCGAGCCCACCGCTTTGGTCGCCAACCTGCCCTACAACGTCTCGGTGCCGGTGCTTCTGCACTTCTTCGAGCGCTTTGGGTCCATTCGGACGGGGCTGGTGATGGTGCAGGCGGAGGTCGCACACCGGCTTGCCGCCGGCCCGGGCTCCAAGACGTACGGGGTGCCCAGCGTCAAGGCCGCCTGGTATGCCGAGCTGCGCCTCGCGGGATCAGTCGGTCGTAATGTGTTCTGGCCCATGCCCAACGTCGAGTCGTCGCTCGTCTCCTGGACCCGTCGCCCGTCACCCGGCGACGAGACGCAACGGTTGCGGACGTTCGCCATCGTTGACGCCGCCTTCGCCCAACGACGCAAGACCCTGCGCGCGGCCCTCTCGGTCCTCGCCGGCTCGGGCGCGGCGGCGGAGGAGGCGCTCGTCGCTGCGGGCATCTCGCCGCAGGCCCGGGGTGAACAGCTCGGGGTCGAGGAGTTCTTCCGGCTGGGTCACTTCTTGAAACCGGTCTAGCTTGAAACCGGTCTAGTTTGAAACCGGTCTAGCTTGGAACCGGTCCTAGCCGGGGACCGGACCTCGCTTTCCTCAGATGTTCGGGTGGTGCTTCGCGTGCACGGCGCCGAGCACCGTCACGACGAGCGTGATCACCGCTGACAGCAACAGACCGGCGCTGAGGTGCCACGTCAGCAGTGCTGCCCCTGCTGCTGCGCCAGCGAGGATCAAGAGAACCGCGGTCACCCGTCGGGCACTGCCGCTTCCCTTGCCGGAACCGAGCACCGAGTCGGCGGCGAGGCCGGTGATGGTCGAGGTCACCACGACTGTCGTGACGTCCTTGACCCCGATGAAGCGGGCCGTCGAGGCCTGGATGCCCATCGCAGCACCCAGGACCGTCGTGATGGACACCGTGACGAGGTGGGACAGGTCCTCGCCGACGAAGAACAGGGCGACGCCGACCGACAGCGTCGCGACGGCGACGATCGACATCAGCACGGTGGTGCGTCCGGTCCAGCCCGGGTCGGCGCGCTTGAGCACCCGGCCACCGAGCGCTGCCCCGACCATGAATCCGGCCAGCGCCAGCAACGGACCGAGCACCGGCAGGCCGTCTGCGCCCACGAGTGCCATGCCCAGGATCACGACGTTGCCGGTCATGTTGCCGGTGAAGACGCGATCGAGACCGAGGTAACCGATGGCGTCGATGACACCCGTCGAGAACGTCAGCGCAAGCATCAGCCCCAGGTGGAACGAGTCCCTGGGGAGATGAGCAATGCGCTTGATCACACGATGAGTGTGCTGGATCGCTGTGCCACGGGGGGCCGCGGGGCCGTCGGGGGGATCCCCAGTGGCGCCAAGGTGGACGCACTAGGTTGATCGGGTGAGCACCACCGTCCGCGTCCCCGCGAAGATCAACCTCTGTCTCGGCGTCGGCCCGGTGCGCGCTGACGGTTTCCATCCGCTCGCGACGGTCTACCAGGCGGTCGACCTCCACGACGAGGTGCGAGCGACGGTGCGCGACGACGACCAGATCACTGTCGTGGTGCACACCGAGCTCGATTCGCGCGTGGAGATCGCCGTCGTGCCCGAGGACGACGACAACCTCGCGGTGCGCGCCGCGCGGCTGCTTCGCGAGCACGCCGGGGTGTCGACCGGCATCGACCTCGCAATCCGCAAGGTCATTCCCGTCGCGGGGGGCATGGCCGGCGGCTCCGCCGATGCCGCCGCCTCGTTGGTGGCCTGCAACGAGGCGTGGGGCACCGGCCTGTCGCGCGCTGAGCTCGAGTCGCTCGCGGCGCAGCTCGGCAGCGATGTGCCGTTCCTGCTGCACGGTGGCAATGCGATCGGCGGCGGTCGGGGCGAGACGATCAGCCCTGTCCTGGCACAGGGTTCCTACCACTGGGTGTTCGCCATGGCGCACGAAGGACTCTCCACCAAGGCTGTCTACGCCGAGTTCGACCGCCTCAACGCCCACGAGAGGGTGCCCGACCCAGAGGTACCCGACGGGCTGCTGGCAGCCCTGCGCGCCGGCGACGCTGAAGCCCTCGGCGAGTCACTCTCGAACGACCTCACCGAGGCGGCGCTGGCGCTTCGGCCCGAGCTCGAGGACACCCTCAGCATCGGCCTCGAAGCCGGCGCGCTGGGCGCGATCCTGTCCGGATCGGGCCCGACGGCGCTCTTCCTCGCCTCAGACGAGCAGCACAGCCTCGACATCGCCTTCGCACTCAGCAGCGCTTCGTCGTGTGCCGATGTGGTGCAGTCGCGCGGCCCCGTCACCGGCGCCCGACTGGCCTGACTGAGCCAACATTCCCCGCTTCTACCCTTCGCGGGGCCGGAAGCGACGCGGGTCAGGCGTCGATGAGCTCGGAGAGCTCGATCCAGCGTGCCTCGTGAGCGGCGATCTGCTTCTCGAGCTCCTGCACGGATGCCGACAGCGCGCTCAGACCGGGTCCGTCGCTGGGGTCGTGCTCAGCCATCTCGACGTGGAGGGCGTCGATGCGCGACGACAGCTTCTCCATCTTGCGGTCGATCGATGCGATCTCCTTCTTGGTGTTGCGCAGCTCGGCGCTCGACAGCGAGGAGGTCGGCGCCACGTGCCCCGCCGTGCTGGGGTTGGAAGCAGCGGGGGAGTCTTGTTCCTTGCGCAGGCGCAGGTACTGGTCGACGCCGCCCGGAAGGTGCCGGAAGTGTCCGTCGAGGATCGCGTACTGCTGGTCGGTGATGCGTTCGAGCAGGTAGCGGTCGTGCGACACGACGAGAAGCGTCCCGGGCCATGAGTCGAGCAGGTCCTCCATCGCGGCGAGCATGTCGGTGTCGAGGTCGTTGGTCGGCTCGTCAAGCACCAGGACGTTGGGCTCGTCGAGCAGGATCAGCAACAGCTGCAGACGCCGCTTCTGTCCACCAGACAGGTCGCGCACCGGCGTCGCCATCTGCGCGTTCGAGAAGCCCAGACGCTCGAGCAGCTGGCTCGGCGTCATCTCCTTGCCACCGGACACGTAGGCCGTGCGCTGCCGTCCGACGACGTCGCTGACCCGGTCGGAGCCCACCTCCTTGAGCTCGTTGAGCTCCTGTGTCAGGGTCACGACCTTGACGGTCTTGCCGCGCTTGACCCGGCCGGACGTCGGCTGGACCGCGCCGGTGACCAGCCCGAGCAGCGTGGACTTGCCGGCGCCGTTGGCACCCAGGACCCCGGTGCGTTCACCCGGCCCGATGCGCCACTCGATGTGCTTGAGCACCTCGTGGTCGTACGACACGCTGACGTCGAGGATGTCGACGACGTCCTTGCCGAGCCGCGAGGTCGCCATCTGCTTGAGCAGGATGGGGTCTCGCCCCGGCGGCTCGTTCTCGATCAACTCGTTGGCGGCGTCGATGCGGAACTTCGGCTTGGACGTCCGCGCAGGCGCTCCACGTCGCAACCACGCCAGTTCCTTGCGCATCAGATTCTGTCTCTTGGACTCGGTGGCCGAGGCGTGCCGGTCGCGTTCGACCCGCTGCAGGATGTACGCCGCGTAGCCGCCCTCGAACGGTTCGACGATCCCGTCGTGCACCTCCCACGTGGCGTTGCAGACCTCGTCGAGGAACCAGCGGTCGTGCGTCACCACCAGCAACCCGCCGGCGTTGGGCGACCAGCGTGTGCGCAGGTGGCCGGCCAGCCATGTGATGCCCTCGACGTCCAGATGGTTGGTGGGCTCGTCAAGGAACAGGACGTCGTCGTCGCCGACCAGCAGCGCGGCGAGAGCTACTCGCCGCCGCTGTCCGCCGCTGAGGGTCCCGACAACGGTGTCCCAACCGATGTCGGAGACCAGCCCTGCGATGACGTCACGAATCTTGGCGTCACCGGCCCACTCATAGTCGGGCTTGTCGCCGACGATGGCGTGGCCGACGGTCTGTTCCTGGTCGAGGGTGTCGGTCTGGTCGAGCATGCCGATGTGGACGCCACCACGGGTCGTCACGCGACCGGAGTCGGGCTTCATCAGCCCCGCGAAGATGCGCAGGAGGGTCGACTTGCCGTCGCCGTTGCGGCCGACGATGCCGATACGGTCGCCCTCGTCGATGCCGATGGTGACCGAGTCGAAGACGGTCTTGGTCGGGAAGTCGAGCGCGACGGACTCGACGCCGAGGAGATGTGCCACTGCACAAGTCTCCCATCGCCACCACGCAGGTCACGAATCGGCAGGTCCAGCCACCCCTGCGTGGTGGCGGTACAGCCGTGCGGCACGGCAGAGGCGGCCCCGCCGGCCGCTCAGCGGTCGAAGCGGTGCGACAGCGTGCGCAGTGCGTCGGCGAGGGACGACGCGTCGGCGGGGGAGAGGTCGACCAGCAGGGCGTGCTCGTGGGACAACAGTGCATCGAGCGCGCCGTCGACGGCGATCTTGCCCGACGCGCTGAGTCGGACCTGCACCCCGCGTCGGTCTGCTGGGTCGGGGAGGCGGTCGACGAGTCCCTTGCCGACGAGTCTGTCGACCCGGTTGGTCATCGTTCCGCTGGTCACCAACGTCTCCTGCACGAGTTGACCAGGAGACAGCTGGTAGGGCGACCCGGCCCGGCGCAGCGCAGACAGGACGTCGAACTCCGACGGCTCCAGACCGTGATCGGCGAAGGCCTTCTTACGGGCCCGGTCAAGGTGCAGGGCGAGCCGGGTGACGCGGCTGAGCACATGCATCGGGGAAACGTCGAGGTCGGGCCGTTCGTGCTGCCATGCGGCCACGAGGCGGTCGACGTCATCCATGGCTCCACCATATCGTCAAGAATCTTGATGTCGAGATTGTTCGTCCCGAGCACAGGATGCCTACTGGCACCACGATGGACTCATGACCGACCTTGCTGATGCCCACGTCCTCGTTCTTGGTGCGACCGGCGGGCTCGGCGCGCCGATCAGCCGCAGGCTGGTCGAAGCGGGGGCCAGAGTGTCGGTGTCGGGCCGGTCGGCCGACCGGCTCAAGGCTCTGGCCGCTGACCTCGGTGACGCCGTGGCGGGAGTGATGCCAGCTGACCTTCGTCTGCCCGGTGCCGCCGAGCACGTGGTGCGAGCGGCCGTCGAGGCCGGGGGACCGCTCACCGGAGTCGTCTACGCTGCCGGGGTGGTGGCTTTCGGTGACACGGTCGACCTCGACGACGACACCCTCGACGACCTTCTGCTGCTCAACCTCATCGCACCGATCCGCACCATCCGTGCAGCCGTGCCCCACCTCGACGCGGGTGGATTCATCGTCCAGCTCAGCGCCATCGTGGCTGAACGGCCCATGGCGGGCATGGCCGCCTACAGCGCAAGCAAGGCCGGCCTCACGGCCTTCGGCGTGGCCGCCGGGAGCGAGCTTCGGCGACGCAAGATTCGCCTCATCGACGCCCGCCCGCCGCACACCGAGACCGGACTGGCCGACCGTCCCATCGCCGGCAGCGCTCCCAAGCTGGGTGAAGGGCTGGCGCCGGACGCCGTGGCGGAGCGCGTGGTGCGCGCCATCATCGACGATGAGCGTCAGCTGGACTCCGTGGCGTTCACCGACTCCTGACGGCGTACGTTCGTCGCATGAATCCCACCTCCGCCGCAGACGCCGTCGCCCTCGGACCCACCCGGCAGGGCCGGTTGCTGGCCGCGGGCGACCTGACCTCGCGTGAGCTGACCGAGGCCACCCTGGCGGCGATCGCTCGCGAGAACCCGGCGATCAACGCGACGGTGGCCGTCTTTCCCGAGGAGGCGCTGGCCGCCTCCGACGAGGCCGACAGACGACGGGCCGCCGGCGAGTCGGGCCCGATGCTCGGCATCCCGATCGTGGTCAAGGACGACATCGACATCGGTGGCAAGGTCACTGGTCTCGGCAGCCGGGCCACGTCGACGCCAGCGGCAGCGGACACCGATCTCGTCGCGGCGATGCGTGCGGCCGGCATGGTCATCGTGGCCAAGGCGGCGCTGCCCGAGCTGGCGATCTTCGGGTTCACCGAGTCGGACGCCCTGGGCATCACACGCAACCCGCGCAACCCCGCCCACACACCGGGAGGTTCGTCCGGCGGCTCGGCGGCCCTCGTCGCCGCCGGTGCTGTCGGTATCGCGACGGCGTCGGACGGTGCAGGGTCGATCCGCATCCCCGCGGCATGCTGCGGGTTGGTGGGGTTCAAGCCCACCCAGGGCACCATGCCGAGCTCGGGTGGGTGGCACGACCTGTCGACGCAGGGTGGCCTCGCGGCCCGCGTCGCCGACAGCGCCCTCTTCCTGGAAACCTTCGGGACGTTCCCGACCTCCGTCGTCGACGCGGCAGCGGTGGACCCCGCCCCACTGCGGATCGGCCTGTCGTTCAGCGGGGCCGCCGCGACCAGGGCCCTGCCCCTCGACCCGCGGGTACGGGCCGCGCTCGAACGTACGGCCGAGATCTTCCGCGCCGCCGGGCACACCGTCACCGAGGTGACGGTCCCCTACCGGCTCGACTCCAAGTCGCTCACCGTCCGCTACCTCGCGGGCATACGCGACGTCGCCCGCGAGACTGACGACCCGACCCGCCTGGAGAAGCGGACGAAGGCCATCGCGCGGCTCGGCCGCCCATTCGGCCGCCGCTCCATCGAATGGGCAAAACGTGAGGGCAGGAAGTTCGGCGACGGGCTGCACGACAGGCTCGGCGTCGACATCCTCCTGACACCCGTCATGTCGGGCCCGGCCGTGCCGGTCGAGCACTGGAAGGGAAAGGGTGGCCTCTCGACCGTGATCTCGATGAACGCGTTCTATCCGTACACGGCCCAGTGGAACCATGCGGGGACGCCCGCCGTCTCGATGCCTGCGGGTGTCACTGCCGAGGAGGGCCTGCCGCTCGCCATCCAGCTCATCGCCCGCAGAAACGACGACGCCCGGCTGATGTCACTCGCCGGACAGCACGAGCGCGCAACCCGCAGCTCATGACCGCCTGGGACCCGGCTCGCTACCTGCAGTTCGCCGACGATCGGTCACGGCCGTTCATCGATCTGGTCGCGCGCATCGAGGGTGATCCGGCCTCGATCGTCGACCTCGGCTGCGGACCTGGTCACCTCACGGCGGTGCTGCGAGGCCGGTGGCCGGCAGCGGAGATCCTTGGAGTCGACTCCTCCGAGGAGATGCTCGACGTGGCTGTCTCCGCGAATGCTGACGACCACGCGTCATATGAGCTCGCCGACGTTGCCGCCTGGATCCCGCCGGAACCGGTCGACCTGATCGTCTCCAACGCGCTCTTCCAGTGGGTGCCTGAACAGCTGCCTGTCATCGGACGGCTCATCGCCGCGGTCGCTCCTGGCGGGACCTTCGCGTTGCAGGTGCCCAACAACTACGCAGGACCGAGCCACACCCTGCTGCACGACATCTCGTCGCGTGGTCCGTACGCGAGCCACACCGAAGGGCTCCACGACAATCGCGCCACCCCACCGGAGGCATACCTCGACCTGTTCAGCCGACTCGGCTGGGCAACCGACGTCTGGGAGACGACCTACCTGCATGTCTTGGGGACGGGTGGTCCCCACGGCGATGATCCGGTTTTCGACTGGATCTCCGGCACCGGCGCCCGGCCGATCCTCCAGGCGCTGCCCGACGGTCTGCGCGAAGAGTTCATCGAGACCTACAAGTCTGCGTTGCGGGAGGCATATCCGGCCCGCTCGTGGGGCACGGTGCTGCCGTTCACGCGTACCTTCGCGGTCGCCCGTCGTAGGTCCTGACTCCGGTACGCTGGCTGCTGCGATCCCCGGTTGGTCTGCCGGCAGGGCCCGCCGCACTTTGAATGCGGACTAGCGACGTAGGTTCGACTCCTACCCGGGGAGCCACACTCACACAGCATCAGCACCAGAAGGAGTCGCGTGAGCACCAGCCCACATTCGCCGCAGGTCACGGCCATCGTGCTGGCGGCAGGAGCCGGTACGCGGATGAAGTCCAACCGGGCCAAGGTGCTCCACGAGATCGCTGGGCGCAGCATGATCGAGCACGCGCTGGTGGCGGTGGCAGGGGCGGGCGTCTCGACCACGGTTGCCGTCGTCGGCCACGACCGTGACCAGGTGTCGGAAGCCATCACCGCGTACGACCCGCACGTGGTGCACGCCGTTCAGGACATCCAGCGGGGCACCGGGCACGCCGTACAGATTGCCCTCGACGCGTTGGACGAAGCGCCCGAGGGCACCGTGCTGGTGACCTACGGAGACGTGCCGCTGCTCTCGTCCCAGACGCTGTCCGAGCTGCTGCTCGACCATCGTGCGGCCGGCCGCATCGTCACGATCCTGTCAGCCGAGCTCGACGACCCCACAGGCTACGGCCGCATCCTGCGAGACGGCGACGGAGCCGTCACCGCCATCCGGGAGCACAAGGACGCCAGCGACGACGAGCGGTCGGTGCGCGAGATCAACAGCGGCATCCTCGCGGTCGACGCCGATTTCCTTCGCCACGCGGTGTCCAGCCTCGAGGCCAACAACGCGCAGGGCGAGCTCTACCTCACCGACATCATCGGCAAAGCCGTCGCGGAGGGCAGGCCTGTCGGCGCGCATGTGCTCGAGGACGTCTGGCAGACCGAGGGCGTCAATGACCGGGCCCAGCTCGCTCGCCTCGGCCGTGAGCTCAACAGCCGCCTGACCGACCACTGGATGACCGAGGGCGTCACGATCGTCGACCCCCAGACCACCTGGATCGACTCCGCCGTGACGCTTGCGACCGACGTCACGCTGCTGCCCGGCACCCAGCTGCTCGGCGCCACCGTCGTCGGGGTCGGCTCGACGATCGGGCCCGACACCACACTGCGCAACGTGGAGGTCGGCGCCCACGTGACCATCGTCCGCACGCACGGCTCCGACGCGGTGGTCGGCGACAACGCCACGGTTGGCCCGTTCGCCTTCTTGCGGCCCGGAGCCGATCTCGGCGAGGGCGGCAAGATCGGCACCTTCGTCGAGGTCAAGAACTCGATCATCGGTGCCGGTGCCAAGGTGCCCCACCTGTCGTACGTCGGTGACGCCGAGATCGGCGAGGGCACCAACATCGGGGCCGGCACGATCTTCGCCAACTACGACGGCGTCAACAAGCACCGCACGACGGTCGGCCGACACGCCAGAACCGCTTCGAACAACACGTTCGTCGCACCGGTCACGATCGGCGACGGCGCATTCACGGGTGCCGGGACAACGATCCGCGAGGACGTGCCGCCGGGGGCGCTGGCGGTCGGCACGGCGCGGCAGAGGAACATTGAGGGATGGGTAGCCGACAGACGTGCGGGGACCTCGTCGGACAAGGCTGCGAACCATGCCGCCGAAACAGTTGGGGAGACCTCGGGTGACTAGCCTGTCCAAACGCACGCCGGTGCGCAACATGCTGCTGTTCTCTGGCCGCGCGCACCCCACCTTGGCGCAGGAGGTGGCCGACCTTCTGCAGATCGACCTCGTGCCGACCACGTCGTACGACTTCGCCAACGGCGAGATCTACGTGCGGTTCGAGGAGTCGGTCCGCGGCTGCGACGCCTTCGTCATCCAGAGTCACGCCGCCCCCATCAACGAGGCGATCATGGAGCAGCTCCTCATGATCGACGCCCTCAAGCGGGCCTCCGCCAAGCGCATCACCGTGATCCTGCCGTTCTACGGCTACGCCAGGCAGGACAAGAAGCACCTCGGTCGTGAGCCCATCTCGGCGCGACTCATGGCCGACCTCTTCCTCACTGCCGGCGCCGACCGGCTCATGACGGTCGACCTCCACACGGCGCAAATCCAGGGTTTCTTCGACGGCCCGGTCGACCACCTCCTCGCGATGCCGATCCTGACTCGTCACGTCAAGAAGAAGTACGGCAAGAAGCCGCTCGCAGTGGTCTCGCCGGATGCGGGCCGCATCAAGGTTGCCGAGTCGTGGGCAGCATCGCTCGGTGGCGCGCCGCTGGCGTTCATCCACAAGACCCGCGACCCCCGCAAGCCCAACGAGTCGAAAGCCAACCGCGTCGTCGGTGACGTCACCGACCGCGTCTGCATCCTGGTTGATGACCTCATCGACACTGGCGGGACAATCGTGCAGGCGGCCGAGGCGTTGATGGCCGACGGTGCCGCCGACGTCGTGATCGCCGCCACCCACGCGGTGTTCTCGGGGCCGGCTGTCGACCGGCTGAAGAACTCCACCGCGTGTGAGGTCATCGTGACCAACACCCTGCCGATCTCCGACGACCAACGCTTCGACAAGCTCACCGTGCTGTCGATCGCTCCTCTGCTGGCGCAGGCCACCGCAGCGGTGTTCGAAGAGGGCTCGGTCACAAGCTTGTTCAAGAACTGATGCGCTGATGGCCAGCCCGGGCAACCGTCGGGCCGCGGGTGAGGGCGCGGTGGGGGGCGCGATCGGGGGCGGAATCCTCGGTCTCGTGGCAGGCGTGTTCCTGAGTCTCCTGTCCGTCAGCGTCGAATCCTCGACCTCCACGAGCGGTGCAGCACCGCTGGTCGTCCTCACTCTCGTGTTGGTCGTGGTCGGTGCCGTGATCGGTGCCGCCGTGGCCGCCCTGCTCGGCGTCGGCGTGGCAGCAGTGGGACGCCAGGCTGATGCCGGTCGCATACCCCTACGGGTCCAACGTCTTGGTTTCTCGCTCCTCATGGCCGCGGGCGGGTTCTTCATCGGCGGTGCCGTCGTGGGGCGGGTGGCTGAGAACGTGCTGGGATCCGCTGAGCACGAGACGGCCTCGGTTGTTGCCGCCGTCGCTGGAGCGATCATCGCGCTGTGCGTGGGTGTCGTGGCCTGGCGCCGGCACGCGCGTGCAGCCGCCGAGAGCTGACCGGCAACGATTTCCCGCACCCGTGACTTAGGGATAGACTCAGCGGGTTGCCGCGGCGAGGGTCCGTCAGGACCGTGATCGACAAGGTGCTCCACAGGAGTGCTGTGTTGAGCGCCTGGCCGGGCGACGACCAACTTTTCGATTCACGCACCATTTCTAGGAGATTTTCCCCGTGGCTGAGATCAAGATCGCTGCTGAGACGCGCACCGAGTTCGGCAAGGGCGCGGCCCGCCGCATCCGTCGTGACGACAAGGTGCCCGCCGTCCTCTACGGACACGGCACCGAGCCCGTGCACGTCACGCTTCCGGGACACCAGCTGATGATGGCGCTCAAGAACTCGAACGCGCTGCTCACGATCGACCTCGGTACCGACCAGCACCTGGCCATCCCGAAGCAGGTCCAGCGTGATCCGCTGCGTGGATTCATCGAGCACGCCGACCTGCTCATCGTCCGCAAGGGCGAGAAGGTCACCGTCGACGTCCGCATCATCCTGGTAGGCGAGGCACTCAGCGGCACGCTCGTCATCCAGGAGAACAACACCATCGCCGTCGAGGCCGAGGCCACGCACATCCCCGAGAGCTTCGAGATCTCGATTCAGGGCCTCAAGGACGGCGCGCAGATCCACGCGGGCGACATCGAGCTGCCCACCGGCTCGGTGCTCGCGGTCGACTCCGACCTGCTCATCGTCAACATCACCGAGGGCCAGACCGAGGCCCAGCTCGACGCTGAGCTCGCCGAGGCCGAGGCCGAGGCCGGCATCGAGCACGACGCGACCAACGCCGAAGAGGCTGCGGCTGATGGCCAGGTAGCGGCGAGCGACACGGCTTCGTGAGTCGGATGCTCGAGTGACCTGGTTGGTCGTCGGGCTCGGCAATCCGGGCCCGACGTACGCCAGCACTCGACACAACGTCGGTTATCTCGTGGCAGACGCGCTTCTCGCTCGCTCCGGAGGCGGCTGGAAGAAGCACAAGTCCGGCCGTGCCGACGTCGTCGAGGGACGGCTCGCCGGCGAGCGGGCCGTGCTGGGTCGCAGCCGCTCATTCATGAACGAAAGTGGAGGACCGGTCTCGACCCTGTCGTCGTTCTTCGACGTCGAGCCGGATCACCTCGTCGTCATCCATGATGAGCTCGACATCGACTTCGGGATGCTCCGAGTCAAGCTCGGAGGGGGCGACAACGGCCACAACGGCCTCAAGTCGATCCGGCAGTCGATCGGCACGGGAGACTTCTTCCGGGTGCGCGTCGGCATCGGCCGCCCTCCGGGTCGCCAGAGCGTGCACGACTTCGTGCTCAAGCCGTACACGGTCGCCGAGCGCAAGGACCTCCCGACCTACGTCGAGGAGGCCGCCGACGCGGTGGAGAGCCTGATCACCCAGGGACTAGAAGTCACCCAGAGCGCGTTCAACCGATAGATGTCCTCCTCCAGCACGCCGCTCTCAGGACTGGCCGCTCTTGTCGCGTCCGAGCCCACGATCGTCGCCGCCCTGGCCGATCGTGCCGACGGCCTGGCCGTCCTCGACCTCCAGGCGCCCGAGCCGCTCCGTCCGTTCCTCACGCACGCGCTCGCCCAACAGTCGACGGTCCTCGCGGTCACCGCGACCGCGCGGGAGGGTGAAGACCTCGTCGCCCAGCTCGGCGAGCTGCTCGGCGCAGACGCCGTGGCCTACTTCCCGGCGTGGGAGACCCTTCCGCACGAACGTCTCTCGCCTCGTTCGGACACCGTCGGCCGACGTCTTGCGGTGCTGAGACGACTGGTCCACCCGACGGCCGTTGACGAGCATGGCTCTGACACCGCGACCGGCCCGCTGCGTGTCATCGTGGCGCCGGTGCGGTCGCTGCTCCAGCCACAGGTCAAGGGACTTGCCGATCTCACGCCGGTCGAGCTGCACAAGGGTGACGAGGTCGTGCTCGACCATGTCGTCCGTGACCTCGCTGGTGCGGCCTATTCACGCGTCGACCTCGTCGAGCGTCGTGGCGAGTTCGCTGTGCGCGGAGGCATCATCGACGTCTTCCCACCCACCGAGGAGCACCCCCTCCGCGTCGAGTTCTGGGGCGACACCGTCGATGAGATCCGCCGCTTCGCGGTCGCCGACCAGCGCACTCTCGAAGAGGTCACCCACGTGTGGGCGCCGCCGTGCCGTGAGCTCCTGCTCACCGATGAGGTCAGGGAGCGTGCTCGCGTGCTCGCCGAGGCCCATCCCTCGCTCACCGAGATCTTCACGAAGCTGTCCGAGGGGCACGCTGTGGAGGGCATGGAGTCCCTCGCCCCGGTGCTGGTGGACACGGGGGGTACCCCCGCCGATGGGGGAGTACCCGGCGGGGGAATGGAGCTGCTGGTCGAGCTGCTGCCGGCCCGGTCTGCCGTCCTGCTCCTCGATCCCGAGCGCATCCGGGCCCGGGCCGCCGACCTCGTCGCCACGAGCGAGGAGTTCTTGCAGGCGTCCTGGGCGGCAGCCGCGACGGGGGCCGAGGCCCCGATCGACCTCGGGTCGGCGGCCTTCCGCACGCTCGACGACGTGCGCCTCGAGACACTCGGTCTCGGACACACCTGGTTCGCCCAATCTCCTTTCGGGCTCGACACCGATGATGGTTCGAGGACTGTCGACATGGAGCCCGCCGCGGCCTACCGGGGCGACACCGCAGCCGCCCTCAGCGACATCCGCGGCTGGATCGCCGCTGGCATGCGGGTCGTCTTCGTGGCCCCGGCCCACGGACAGGCCCAGCGCACGGTCGAGTGGCTCGCCGAGAACGACGTCGCCGCAGCACTCGACGCGGGCGACGCTGCCGCCCCACCGACCGCGGGCGTCGTACAGGTCAGCTGCGGTGAGCTGCAGCACGGGTTGGTGTCTCCGCCGCTCCGTCTGGCCGTGCTCACCTACGACGACCTCGTCGGCCAGCGCACCGCCGACCGAACCGATCGCAAGATGCCGGCCCGGCGCCGCAAGCAGGTCGACCCGCTCGAGCTCGCCACCGGCGACCACGTCGTGCACGAGCAGCACGGCGTCGGACGCTATGTCGAGCTGATGCAGCGCGTCGTGCAGGGAGCGGCGCGTGAGTACCTCGTCATCGAGTACGCCCCGTCGAAGCGTGGCCATCCCGCTGACCGGCTGTTCGTCCCGATGGACCAGCTCGACCAGATCAGCCGTTACGTGGGCGGGGAGTCGCCCAGCCTCGACCGCCTCGGCGGTTCCGACTGGACGACCCGCAAGAACAAGGCCCGCAAGGCCGTGCGCCAGATCGCCGGCGAGCTGATCAAGCTCTATGCTGCGCGCCAGGCCACCAAGGGGCACGCCTTCGGGCCTGACACGCCGTGGCAGGCCGAGCTCGAGGACGCCTTCGCGTTCGTCGAGACCCCCGACCAGATGGTGACGATCGACGAGGTCAAGCGCGACATGGAGCGCACCATGCCGATGGATCGCCTGGACTGCGGCGTCGTCGGCTACGGGAAGACCGAGATTGCGGTGCGGGCGGCGTTCAAGGCCATCCAGGACGGCAAGCAGGTCATCCTGTTGGTGCCCACCACGTTGCTCGTGCAGCAGCACTACGCCACCTTCGCCGAGCGGTTCGGGCAGTTCCCCGTCGTGATCAGGCCGCTCTCGCGGTTCCAGTCAGACAAGGAGTCGAAGGAGACCCTCGCCGGGCTCGCCGACGGCACGATCGACCTCGTCATCGGCACCCACCGCGTGCTGCAGCCCGGGGTGAAGATCAAGGATCTCGGCCTCGTGATCGTCGATGAGGAGCAGCGCTTCGGCGTCGAGCACAAGGAGGCGCTCAAGATGCTGCGCGCCGCCGTCGACGTGCTCTCGATGTCGGCCACGCCCATCCCGCGCACGCTCGAGATGGCCGTCACCGGCATCCGCGAGATGTCGACGATCGCCACCCCGCCCGAGGAGCGGCACCCCGTCCTGTCGTTCGTCGGGGCCTACGAGGACCGCCAGATCATCGCCGCGATCCGCCGTGAGCTGCTGCGCGAGGGGCAGGTGTTCTTCATCCACAATCGGGTGCAGAGCATCGACAAGGCCGTCGCCAAGATCAAGGAGCTCGTGCCGGAAGCCCGGGTGGCGGCGGCACACGGCCAGATGGGCGAGCACCAGCTCGAGGAGGTCATGGTCGACTTCTGGGAGAAGCGCTTCGACGTCCTGGTCTGCACCACGATCGTCGAGTCGGGCCTCGACGTCTCCAACGCCAACACCATGATCATCGAGCGCGCCGACACCCTCGGGCTCTCCCAGCTGCACCAGCTGCGCGGACGTGTGGGCCGCAGCCGCGAACGTGCCTACGCCTACTTCCTCTACCCGCCGGACAAGCCGCTCACCGAGACCGCCCACGATCGGCTCGCGACGATCGCGCAGCACTCCGAGCTCGGCGGCGGCATGGCCGTGGCGATGAAGGACCTCGAGATCCGTGGGGCAGGCAACCTGCTCGGCGGCGAGCAGTCAGGCCACATCGCCGATGTCGGCTTCGACCTCTACATACGCCTCGAGGGGGAGGCGGTCGCGGAGTTCCGTGGCGACGCCGAGCCTGAGCGCGAGGTCAAGATCGAGCTGCCGATCGAGGCGCACCTGCCGCACGACTACGTCGAGAGCGAACGCCTGCGCCTCGAGATGTACAAGCGTCTTGCCGACGTTCGTGCCGTCTCCGACGTCGACGAGCTGCGGGCCGAGCTGGTCGACCGTTACGGCGAGCCGCCCGAGCCCGTCGAGGTGCTGCTGGAGGTCGCCCGTCTGCGCGTGCGTGTGCGCGACGCCGGCCTGACCGAGGTCACGGCCGCCGGGCCCAACATCCGTTTTGCGCCGCTTCGGCTGCCTGACTCGGCGCAGATGCGCCTGCAGCGCATCTACCCGCGCAGCACCTACAAGGTGTCCGCCGAGATCGCCCTCGTGCCGCGCCCCAAGACCGCGCCCATCGGCGGCACCCCGCTGCGCGACCGCGAGCTGCTCGAGTGGACCCGCACCGTCATCGACACCCTCGTGCCGGCTGCCGCTCCCGTGCCGGCCTAGTCCTACTCCCTAGCCGGCCTTCTCCTCGCGAAGCTTCGGCTCGGTGGCGTTCTTGGGCTTGATGCCGTGCTTGTCGGCGTAGAAGGCACGGACGATGTCCATGTCGGCCCCCACGTCAGCCGATGCGTGGAACGTCGGGCCGAACCCCAAGGTCTTGCTCGGTGGGTCGAAGAACGCCAGTGTGATCGGAAGGTTCGTCTCCTTCGACAGACGCAGGAAGCCGGACTTCCAGAACTCGCCCTTGCCACGCGTTCCCTCTGCCGCGAGGATCAGTCGGAACGGCTCACCAGTGCCCGCCTCGGCCACCAGGTCGCGCACGACGGTGCCCGCGTTGTCGCGGTCGAGCGGAACCCCGCCGAAGGCGCGCAGGACCCAGCCGAGGGGCCCCTTGAACAGCTGCTTCTTCACCAAGACCCGCGGATGGGCGCCGCCGTGCCACATGACCAGCAGCATCGTGATGAAATCCCAGTTGGACGTGTGCGGCGCGCCGACCAGGATGCCCGACTGGGGCACCTCACCCACCATCTGGTAGCCCATCACGCGCACGATTCTCCGGGCCAGTCGTTGCCGCATCATGTGGTGGATCCTATCGGCCGCGCCGCCAGCGAATCCTTCGCCCCGAGTCCTCCCGAGTCCTCCCGAGTCCCCCCTGAGTGTGACGTTTCTGCTGCCGAAACGTCGCTCTGGCAGCAGAAACGTCACACTCGGCGGTGCCGCGAGCGTGGACGCACCGCGCATCGACAGTCCGGTGACACACCATCGAACAGTTGCGAATGACAACAGCCGTACTAGCGTCGACCCATGGCTTTTCACGGGATCTTCCGTACCAAGGACGTCGATGACGTCATCAAGCAGAACGACGAGAAGCCGGACGAGGGAGAGCACTACACCCGCCTGAGCAAACGACTGACGTCGTGGGACCTCATGGGATTCGGCATCGGCATCGTGATCGGCACGGGCATCTTCACGCTCACCGGCGTGGGCGCGAAGAACTACGCCGGGCCCGCCATCATGATCTCGTTCCTCATCGCTGGGGTCGTCGCCGTGCTCGCGGCCATCTGCTACGCCGAGCTGGCGGCCGCCGTGCCCACCGCGGGCAGCTCGTACACGTACGCCTACACCACGATCGGCGAGGTCTTCGCGTGGATCATCGCGTGGGACCTCATCCTCGAATTCGCCCTCGGTGCCGCTGTCGTCGCGCGCGGCTGGTCGGGCTACCTGCAGGACTCCTTCGGGCTGCCGAAGGCCTTCTTCGGCGAGGAGGACTCGGTCATCAACCTCGGCGCTGTCTTCATCGTGCTCGTGCTCGGATTCGTTGCGGCGATCGGCATCCGGGAGGCCAAGTGGCTCACCAACGCGCTGGTTGTCATCAAGGTCTCGGTGTGCCTTTTCGTCATCGCGATCGGCATCTTCTTCGTCAAGGCCGCCAACCTGACGCCGTACGTCCCCAAGTCCAAGCCGCTCCCCGAGAGCGACTCGCTGGGCGGACTCAAGCAGCCGCTCTGGCAGTTCGTCTCCGGCGCGCAGCCGACCACGTTCGGTGTCACGGGCGTCTTCGTCGCGGCCGCGATCGTGTTCTTCGCCTACAGCGGTTTCGAGGCTGTCGCCAACCTCGGCGAGGAGACCAAGGACCCGGGGAAGGACATGCCGCGTGGGCTTCTCGGCACGTTGGCGATCTGCACCTTCCTCTATGTCCTGGTGTGCTTCGTGCTCACCGGCATGGTCAAGTACACCGACCTCAGCGAGGGAGCGCCGATCTCGGACGCCTTCAGACAAGTCGGCCTCGGCTGGGCTGGTGTCCTGATCGGGGTCGCGGCGATCGCCGGCCTCACGTCGGTGATCCTCGTCGACATCGTCGCGATGGGACGCATCGGTTTCGCGCTGTGCCGCGACGGGCTGCTGCCCCCCTCGTTCGGCGTGATCCACGAGAAGTACCACACCCCCGTGCGCATCACGGTCGTCACGACCATCGGGGTCGCCGTTCTCGCCGCGTTCGTCCCGCTCGCCGCTCTCGCGGAGATGGTGAGCATCGGAACGTTGTTCGCCTTCCTCGTCGTCTCCATCGCCGTGGTCGTGCTGCGCCGCACCAAGCCACAGATGAAGCGTCCGTTCCGCGCGCCACAGGTGCCGATCCTGCCGATCACGTCGGCCGTGCTCTGCGTCGGCCTGATGACCAACCTCGCCGTCGAGACATGGTTGCGGTTCATCATCTGGCTCGTCGTCGGGCTCGTCGTGTACGTGTTCTACGGTCGATCGCACTCGCACCTCAACAAGGATTCCGTGGAGAGCTGACCGCACGGCGGGGCGGTCGGGGCGCGTGGGTAATCTGGACGCGCATCGACAGAAGAGGTCCACATGTTGACTCGTGCACGCGTAGCCGTCCTCGGCCTCGTCGGCCTGAGCCTGGCCGCCTGCGGCAACGTCCATCCCGGTGATGCCGCCGTCGTAGACGGGAGGTCGATCTCGATGGAGTCCCTCGACCGCACCGCCGAGGCCTACTGCACGCTCACGGTGGGTGCCGGCGCGGCGCAGGGTGCGCCTGCGGTCAGCAACTCAGACGTCCGACGTCAGGCAGTCACGGCACTCGTCTCGATCGTCGTGGCCCGCAAGCTCAGCAAGAGTGAGGCCGTCGTGGTCAACCCGGCCTCGTACGAGTTGACGACCGCGCAGCAGGATCAGATCGCCAAGGCGTTCCCCAAGGAGAACCTTGCGCGCCTGGGCAGGGCCATCGAGGAGAGTCAGGAAGTAGCGGCCATCGCCGTCGCGCTGGCTGAGAAGAGCACGGGCGAAAAGCGCACGGCTGCCAACGAGACCCAGCTCGCCCAGACCGGGCAGGCTCAGATCCTCAAGGCGTTCAAGGCCAATGACGTCCGCTTCGCCCCACGTTTCGGCCTCAGCCAGTCGGCCCGACCGAGCGCCGGCAGCGGTTCGCTCTCGGCCGCATCCTCCACGACGAACGTACCCACGGGGGATGCGCTCCCCGTCGCCCAACGCTGCAGCTGATGCGCATCCTCGTGCTCAGCCCTCGGGTGGCTCCGGGCATCATGACGGTCGACGCCTGGGACGCGCTGCGCGCTGCGACCGTCGTGCATGCCGCGGTCGAGGACGGGCACGTGCGAGCGGTCGTCGCGTCCGGCATCGCCGTCAAGGTCTCGACCGACCCGCCGTCGTACGCCCCGGGCACGGTGTGGATCGCTCCGACCGGTGACACCGCGTGGGCCCGCACGGTGGCCGACGACCTCATGAGCGCCGGGCCGGACATCGCCGACATCGAGGTGGTCTTCGGGTCGTATGACCTGCCCGGATCGGGGCTCCTGGATGTCGTCGACGTCATGGACCGGCTGCGTCGGGAGTGCCCGTGGACGGCACAGCAGACCCACGAGACTCTCAGCCACTACCTGCTGGAGGAGGCGCACGAGACCCTCGAGGCGCTCGACACCGGCGACAGCGACCACCTGCGTGAAGAGCTGGGTGACCTCCTGATGCAGATCGTCTTTCACGCGCGCATTGCCGCCGAGGGCGAAGGGTGGGACATCGACGACGTCGCGGCCGGCATCGCGGGCAAGCTGGTCTACCGCAACCCGCACGTGTTCGGCAACGTGACCGTCGGCAGCGCCGAGGAGGTCGACGCGAACTGGCAGCGGCTCAAGGCCACCGAGAAGCAGCGGACCTCGCCGTTCGACGGCATCCCGACGACGCTGCCGGCACTCGCCTACGCCGACAAGGTCCTCAGCCGCTTTGGCGATGTCGACATCACCGGCACTGACCTCGGCGCGAGGTTGCTCTCACTCGTGCGCGACGCGCGAGCCCAGGGCGAGAATGCCGAGGAAGCTCTGCGCCAGGCCACCCGAGCGCCCACGAGTCGCTGAGGCCGGCTCGCGAGTCCCTGACTCGCCCGGACCCTGCCCGGGACGGAGCCCTGCACGGACTAGGCTGGCCACACATTCTGATCTTCACCCACGTTCTGGTCTAGGAGCATCTGTGGCACGCATCGACGCAGTCGGCGCACGGGAAATTCTCGATTCGCGAGGAAATCCGACAGTCGAGGTCGAGGTTGCCCTCGACGACGGCACGATCGGACGGGCGGCAGTTCCGTCGGGCGCCTCCACCGGCGCCTTCGAGGCGGTCGAGCTGCGTGACGGTGGCAAGCGCTATCTCGGCAAGGGCGTGCTCAAGGCAGTCGCCGGTGTCAACGACAAGATCGGCAAGGCGCTCATCGGCTTCGAGGCCGACGACCAGCGCGCGATCGACCAGGCGATGATCGACCTCGACGGCACCCTCAACAAGGCAAAGCTCGGCGCGAACGCCATCCTCGGTGTCTCGCTCGCCACCGCCAAGGCCGCCGCCGACTCAGCCAAGCTGCCGCTGTTCCGCTATGTCGGAGGTCCCAACGCCCATGTCCTGCCCGTGCCGATGCTCAACATCCTCAACGGCGGGTCGCACGCCGACTCCAACGTCGACGTCCAGGAGTTCATGATCGCGCCGATCGGCGCGCCGACGTTCTCCGAGGCGCTGCGCATGGGCGCCGAGGTCTACCACTCGCTCAAGTCGGTCCTCCACGCGCAGGGACTTTCCACGGGGCTCGGCGACGAGGGCGGTTTCGCCCCGGACCTCGACTCCAACCGCGCCGCGCTCGATCTGATCTCCACCGCCGTCGAGGGGGCTGGGCTGAGGGTCGGCACCGACATCGCCTTCGCCCTCGACGTGGCGGCGTCGGAGTTCTTCACCGACGGCGCCTATGCGTTCGAGGGCCACCAGAAGAGTGCCGAAGAGATGTCGGCCTACTACGCCGAGCTCGTCGCGGCCTACCCGATCGTCTCGCTCGAGGATCCCCTCGACGAGGATGACTGGGACGGCTGGGCCACTCTCACCGAGACGATCGGCCACGAGGTGCAGATCGTGGGTGACGACCTCTTCGTCACCAACGTCGAGCGCCTCAGCCGCGGCATCACCGAGGGATCGGCCAACGCACTGCTCGTGAAGGTCAACCAGATCGGATCGCTGACCGAGACACTCGACTCGGTCGACCTCGCCCACCGCCACGGTTTCTCGTGCATGATGAGCCACCGCTCCGGCGAGACCGAGGACACCACGATCGCCGACCTCGCGGTGGCCACCAACTGCGGCCAGATCAAGACCGGCGCACCCGCCCGCTCCGACCGTGTGGCGAAGTACAACCAGCTGCTCCGCATCGAGGAGCTGCTCGGCTCTGCGGCCTCCTACGCCGGCGCCTCCGCCTTCCCGCGGCTGGCGCTGTAGGGCCGATGGCCTCGCGCTCGTCACGCGGTCCCGGACGGGGCTCGTCCAAAGGGCAGGGTCCGTCCGGGCAGGCTCGGGGCCGCCAGTCGTCCCGCGGGCGGATGCCCCACAAACCCGCACGGGCCGGCTCCGGGCCGCAGCTCACGACCCGCGCCATCGTGCTGCTGTCGGTCGTCCTGCTCCTGCTCGCGTCGTACACGTCGACCCTGCACGCGTGGTGGGACCAACGGCGCGACATCCAGTCGACCAAGGCAGAGATCGTGCTGCGCAAGCAGGAGATCGTCGACCTCAACGATCAGCGAGGCCGCTGGAACGACCCGGCCTACGTCAAGCAGCAGGCGAAGGCGCGGTTCGGTTTCGTCCTGCCCGGAGAGATCGGCTATCGGGTGATCGGTAGCGACGGCACGGTGCAGGGCGACGTCCCGACGCTCGACGCGCCACCGCCGCCCTCCACCACCGAGTGGTACGACAAGCTCTGGGGCAGCGTCAAGGAGTCAGGCCGGTCGCCGAAGGCCCCTGGCAGCACGACCGCACCCGACGCGCCTTTCAAGAAGAAGGTGTTGGAGAGGCAGTGACTGCTCACGCCAACGCCGTGGCGCAGCTCGACCTCGACGCCGTCGCCGACCAGCTGGGCCGTCCTCCGAGAGGCATCCTCGCGGTCATGTCCCGATGCCCGTCGGGCCATCCCAACGTCGTCAAGACCGAGCCTCGCCTCGACGACGGGACGCCGTTCCCGACGATGTTCTACCTCACGTGTCCCCGCCTCGCGGCCGAGATCGGGACACTCGAGGCATCCGGCCTGATGCGAGAGATGAGTGCGAGGATCCTCCAGGACCCAGAGCTCGCCCAGCACTATCGGAGCGCGCACGAGCAGTACCTCGCCGAACGCGAGCAGATCGGGCACGTGCCGGAGATCGACGGGATCACCGCCGGCGGCATGCCGACTCGCGTCAAGTGCCTCCACGTCCTGGTCGGCCACTCGCTCGCGAAGGGCCCCGGCGTCAACCCGCTCGGCGACGAGGCGCTCGCCCTGCTCGGTGACTGGTGGACCGGCAACGAGTGCGGGCCGGTCACGACCTGACGGCGCTGTACTCGACCTCGGGCCGCCCGGTACCTCCGTACCTCGTGGCTCGCGAGAGCTGTCCCAGGTCTGTCAGGTGCTCGAGGTAGCGGCGGGCCGTGACGCGTGACGAGCCGATCATCTCGGCGACCTCTCCGGCGCTGGCTGCCCCAGGTGCGTCGTCGAGGGTCCGGCGCACCGCTTCGAGCGTCTGGACGCTCAGGCCCTTGGGCAGCGTGTGGTCGCCCGGCACCGGTCGCATCGCACCGAAGACGGCGTCGACGGACTGCTGGTCGATCGACTCGCCCTGCTCGAGGGTCTGCCGGAACGCGGCGTACTGACGCAGCTTGATCTCGAACATCGCGAACGTGAACGGCTTGAGGAGGTAGGCGACGACGCCCTGGGCGACCGCCTGCCGGACGATGTCGGCGTCGGGGGCGGACGTGACGGCGATGACGTCGTGCAGCCGGCCGGTGGCGCGCAGCTGGCGCAGGAGATCAAGCCCGTGGCCGTCGGGGAGGTTCATGTCCAGCAGCACCAGATCGATGCGGGCAGCGTCTGTGCGGGTGGGGCCGAGCTCGCGGACGGCATCCTGGAACGACCGCGCGACTGCCACCACCTCGAAGTCCGGCATGCGCTCGACGTACGTGCGGTGCGCCTCGGCGGCGATCTGCTCGTCCTCGACGATCAACACCCGGATCGTCACGCCCCACCCCCGACCTGCACGTCGAACTCGGCTCCACCGAGCGGGCTGGTGCGGACGTCGGCCGAGCCGCCGTGGCGACGGACGATCTGGCCGACCAGCGCGAGGCCGATGCCGCGCCCCGTTGCCTCGTCGGACGACTTGGTCGACCAGCCGCGGACGAACACCGATGCGCGGTCGGCGGGGGCGACCCCGGCCCCGCTGTCCTCGACCCGGAGCCGGAGCAGGTCGGCCGACGAGGTGAGGGTGAGGCGCACCAGCTTGTCGTCCGATGACTGGGCTGCATCGATGGCGTTGTCGAGCAGGTTGCCAAGCACCGTCACGGCCTCGTGCGCGGTGAGGACCATGCCGCTGACCCGGGTCGAAGGATCGATCGTGAGCTCGACCCCGCGCTCGACTGCCTGAGTGGTCTTGCCGAGCAGCAGCGCGGCCACCACGGGCTCCTCGATCGACTCGACCATGCGGTCGGCGAGTCGCCGAGCGACATCGAGCTCGCGGGTCGCGAACTCGATGGCGTCCTGCGGGCGGCCGATCTCGATCACCGACACCATGGTGTGCATGCGGTTGGTCGACTCGTGGTCCTGCGCGCGCAACGCCTCGGCCAGTCCGCGCACCGTGTCGAGCTCGGCGGTCACGCTCTGCAGCTCGGTGCGGTCGCGCAGGGTGACCACGGAGCCCACCTCGCGTCGTTCCCACCGCGCCGGGGCCTTGTTGACGACCAGCACCCGGTCACCCACGACGTGCACGCCGTCGTGCAGCACCTCGCCGCTCGCGAGCGCCGCGACGAGCCCGGGCTCGAGCCCGAGCCCGGCCAGCGATGTGCCGACGGCAGACTCATCGATGCCGAGGAGTCGAGCGGCCTCCTCGTTCATCAGCGTCAGCCGGCCAGCTGGATCGAGCAGCAGCAGCCCCTCGCGCACGGCCCGCAGCACGGCGTCGTAGTACTCGTACATGCGGGTGATCTCCTGCTCGCCGAGCCCGTGCGTCTGTCGGCGTAGGCGGCGACTGACAAGCCACGCGCCGAGTGCGCCGAGCAGGCCGGCACCAAGCGCGGCGCCGATGATGCGGGGAAGCGCGGCGAAGACCTGCTTGTCGACCTTCTGGTTGGTGATGCCGACCGAGACGAGACCGTGCACCGTCCCGTCGACCTGCACCGGCACGACGGCGCGGACCGACGGCCCGAGCGTCCCGGTGTAGTTCTCTGTGAAGGACTGCCCGCGCACCGCGTGGGTGATGTGGCCGAGGAAGGTCTTGCCGATGTTGCCCGGGTCGGGGTGGCTGTAGCGGACGCCGGACGTGTTCATCACCACGACGAAGTCAGTGTCGGTGGCGCGGCGCACCCGCTCGGCGTACGGCTGGAGCGCCGTCGACGGGTCGGGGTCGTCGAGGGCGGTACGCACCGTGGGCGACGTGGCCACCGCGAGTGAGATGTCGAGGGCCCGGTCGCGTGCCGTCGAGCGGCTGTCGCTGCGGGCGTCGATCCACGCAAGGGCAGTACCGCCGATCACGAGGGTCAACACCACGACGAGCTGCCACACCAGCATCTGGCGGGCAACGGTGCTCTCCCGAAAGCGTGCGCTCCGGCCAGACCCCCTGCTGCCTCGGAGCCGAGAGCGAAGCGGGAGGTGGGGCATGGACGCATTCTCCCTGACGCGGCAGTGGATGCGCGAACAGGCTGTGACGGGCATCACGAACTCTAAGAACACAACGGTGACGGCGGTCACATGCCGTCGATGCTGGGGACGCACACCCCACAGTCCAGGAGGACTCATGTCATCGAATCCGACGCGCACGGCCCGCAAGGACCGCACGCACTACCTCTATCTTGCGGTCATCGGCGCTGTCATCGCCGGCATCACCGTCGGGCTCGCGGCGCCCGGCCTGGCGGTCGAGCTCAAACCACTCGGCACGGGGTTCGTGGCCCTCATCAAGATGATGATCTCGCCGATCATCTTCTGCACCCTCGTGCTCGGCGTCGGGTCGGTGGCCAAGGCGTCCCAGGTCGGCAAGGTCGGCGGACTCGCTCTCGGCTACTTCGTCACGATGTCGTTCGTCGCGTTGACGATCGGGCTCGTGGTCGGCAACTTCCTCAAGCCCGGTGAGGGCCTCAAGATCACGTCGGACGTCGCCACTGCCGGAAACGACCAGCTGTCGACCGAGTCACAGACGAGCACCGAATTCGTGTTGCACATGATCCCTGACACCCTCTCCTCGTCACTGACGTCCGGGCAGATTCTCCAGACGCTGTTGGTGGCGCTGCTGGTCGGCTTCGCGCTCCAGGCGATGGGCTCGGCCGGCACGCCGGTCCTCACCGGCATCGGTCATATCCAGAAGGTCGTCTTCCGCATCCTGTCGATGATCATGTGGGCGGCGCCGATCGGTGCTTTCGGCGCCATGGCCGCAGTCGTCGGCGAGACGGGTGTCGACGCGCTCAAGGCGCTTGCCGTCATCATGTTCGGCTTCTACGTCACGTGTGCCTTGTTC
>NZ_JACMOM010000137.1 GCF_014378035.1 Aeromicrobium sp.
GCCACGTCCTGGCCTTTCAACATTTTGGTGGCGTCCCGGGCCGGGTCCGGTATGACAACCTCAAGCCCGCGGTCACCCGGGTCCTGAAAGGACGCAACCGCGACGAGGCCGAGCGGTTCGTGGCGCTGCGATCGCACTACCTATTGACTGAACTAGTTGCGGCATAGTTGCAGTTCAAGTGGGGTGTGTCGCTGACACGAGTCGGCGTTCTGGTCCGACAGACTCCCCGGTATGAATCCCGACGAGGAGCCATTTCCCTCATCTGACCGGGCTATGGAGGTTGTGCCGCAGGTGGGTCGACTCGTGGCCACTGGTGAGTTATGGGATCCGTACCGGCTCCTGGACGCCGAGGGGGTAACGGTCGAGGCGGTCTCGTCCTACTTCAAGGAACTGCAGGCGGCGGGGCGGTCGCCGGCAACATTGCGCTCTTACGGGATGGACATGTTGCGATGGTTCCGGTTCTTGTGGGCGATCGGGGTGGTCTGGGACCGGGCAACACGGACTGAAGCGCGGGACTTCGCCCGTTGGCTGCAGGTTGGCGGCAAACCAGTTCGGTCACATTGGCGCAGCCAGGACCTGCCGGACCTCGACGCTACCGTCCCCGTCGCGAGGGGCAACGTGTACGCGGCCTCGGTGCGGGCTCATAACGAGACGGTGTTACGTGGCTTCTACGACTTCCACCGCGACACCGGTACCGGGCCGATTCTCAATCCGTTCCCGCTGGATCGCGCACGGCGCCATCGGCGAGCACATGCCCATCAGAACCCGATGGAGCCGCAACGCAATGAACGCAGCGGCCTGTACCGGCCCGGCGTGCCGGGCAGGATCCCTCGCAGCGTGCCGGACGCGGAGTTCAACGAGATCTTCGCCAGGCTGCCTTCACATCGGGACCGGGCTCTGGTGGCTTTCTACGTCTCGACCGGGGCGCGCGCCTCGGAGTTGCTCTCGGTTACCCAGGGCGGTGTCGATCCCGGTCGCCAGCTGATCACGGTCGTGCGTAAAGGAACTGGTGCTTCGCAGCAGCTCCCGGCCTCCACCGACGCGTTCGTGTGGTTACGGCTTCACCAGCTGGAACGTGACGGGGCGATCCCGACCGGACGGCGTGAACCGCTGTGGTGGACGCTGCGATCTCCGGCCCGCCCGCTGACCTACCACGCGGTGCACCGCATGTTCGAGCGGGTGAATGTGCGGGCCGGGACGGAGGCGACGTTGCACTCGTTGCGGCACACAGCCGCATACCGGATGGCCGAGGATCCTGCGCTGCCACTGACCGACGTCCAGCTCGTGCTGGGTCACGCCCAGCTGACGACGACTCAGCTCTACCTGACACCGCGCAAGGAAGATGTGATCCGCCGGGTGCTGGCCCATCACGCCGAGCAAACCAGGCGAGCAGCCGAGCGTGTGGTTCCGACTCCCGCTCCGGGCTACCGGCCCGAGACCCTCCAGGTCCTCTTCGGCGGTAGCCCCTCATGAGCTTGCTCGTCGACGACGAGACAACCGCGCTGAGCGTGCAATCCAGCCCGGCCGAGTCGACCCGAACCGACTACCCACCGCGTCTTGTCCCAGGCTCATGGACTGCGACCCGACGAACGCGTCAGGAGGTCTTGGCCGAGGGATTGAGCGTGCCGCTGCTCGAGTCCTACGGGAAGCGGCGCAGCAAAGGTGGTGTCGGCCTGCGATTGCTGCTCGACTGGTTGGCCGATCAGCCCGGGCGAAGTTGGCAGGAACGTTGGCAATCCAGCGGAGCCGACGCGGCCGGCCGCGCGTGGCGGGCGATCCCGTCGTCGTGGCTGGACGAGCGAGGCCATGGTCCGTGGCGTCGCGAGGCCCTGATCGAGGCGCTACCAGTGATGATCAGCGCGGACCTGGTGCGGCCCTCACTGACATGGCTGGTGGGCGGCGGTCTGGCCCGGGGTGGCCTGCTGGTCCGCAACCTTGCCGAGTCGCGTGATCCGCAGGGCTTCGCCCGGTTACGGGAGTTGTGTGAGGCCGATGACGGCGTCTCGAGCACGGTCACCAAACAGGTGGCCTACCGAAGTGCGCTCATCCTCGCAGCCAAGGGTGGCACCCTGGGACAGGTCACGGTCGGAGACATGGTGGAACTATTCGCCGCTGAGGATCACGTCCTGGTCAACCCCTCCACTGGCCGCACCGCGTACTACCGGATCTTGCGTGACTTGGGGATCTTCGGTGCGGGGACACCGGCGATGCTGCGAGGACTACACACCGTTGGCCAGCGGACCCCCGAGGAGTTGATCGACCGATACGGTCTGGCCTGCCGTCCGGTCCGCGACCTGCTGGTGGACTACTTGCGCGAACGGCAGCCGGCGCTGGACTACACCAGCCTGGACTCGTTGTCCTGCATGCTGGGGATGCGATTCTGGGCCGACATCGAGGAACATCACCCGGGCATTCAAAGCCTGCGGCTCCCTCGCGAGGTCGCCGATGACTGGAAGCGCCGATTGCGCACCATCACCAAGATGACCACCAACGAGGCCGGTGAGAAGGTCCAAGTCGCAGTACCACGGATCAACTACCGGGAGTGTCTAACCCCGGTGCGAGCGTTCTACCTGGACCTCGCTCACTGGGCTGTTGAGCAGCCGAGTCGATGGGGTCCCTGGGTGGCGCCCTGCCCCGTCGGGGAAGAGGAAGTCAACCGCCGCAAGGCCAAACGGCAGCGGAAATCCCGGATGGACTCCCGCACCCGCGAACGACTGCCCGCTCTGCCGATCCTGGTGCGCACCACCGACCAGCAGCGAAGGACCGCAATGACCCTGCTGGAAACGGCTCGCCGCACCCAACCCGGTCAGTCGTTCACGGTTGAGGGAACCACCCTGACCCGTCCGGTCATCACCCGCGGTGCGGTCGACAAGGTCTGGGCCCAGGATCCTGCCACAGGCAAACGCCGAGATCTGTCCCGCGAAGAGGACCACGCGTTCTGGGCCTGGGCCATCGTCGAAGTATTGCGCGCCACCGGAATCCGTGTTGAGGAGCTGCTCGAGCTCAGCCACCACGCCCTGGTGCAGTACCGGCTCCCCACCAGCGGTGAGCTCGTGCCACTGCTTCAGATCCTGCCGTCCAAAACCGACACGGAAAGACTGCTCGTGGTCAGTCCCGAGCTCGCAGAGGTCCTCGCCGCGATCATCGCCCGACTCCGCGACAGCACCGGAGCGGTGCCTCTGGTCGCGGCCTACGACAAACGCGAACGACTCTGGTCACCCCCAGCGCCACTGCTGTTCCAGCGTCGCATCGGCACCGAGCATCGGGCGATCGCCATGGGCGCCATCGGGAAACTGCTGTCCGCCGCCCTCGCGCACAGCGGCCTGATCGACCCAGCCGACGGGCAGCCGCTGCACTACACCCCGCACGACTTCCGAAGGATGTTCATCACCGACGCCATCCTGGGCGGCCTGCCACCACACATCGCCCAGGTAATCGCCGGCCACCAGGACATCAACGTCACCCTCGGTTACAAAGCGGTCTACCCCGACGAAGCCATCCAGGCACACCTGGCCTTCCTGGCACGACGACGCTCACTGCGACCCACCGAGGAATACCGCACCCCCTCCGATCAGGAATGGCAAGAGTTCCTCGGCCACTTCGAACGACGTAAGGTCTCCACCGGCACCTGCGCCCGCGCCTTCGGCACCCCGTGCATCCACGAACACGCCTGCGTGCGCTGCCCCATGCTCTGGCCCGACCCCGCACAACGGCACCGACTGGTCGAGATCCGCGACAACCTGCACGCCCGCATCGCCGAAGCCGAACGCGAGGGCTGGCTCGGGGAAGTCGAAGGCCTGCAGGTCAGTCTCGCCGGAGCCGAGGACAAGATCACCCAGCTCGACAAACAGCCCGCCCACCGCACCGTCGTCGCGCTAGGCATCCCCAGCAGCAGATAACAACCCCGCACCTCTGCAGGCAGTCCAGCGCTCAACAAGTCATCAGAATCCGCGACGATGACCTCTGCAACTCGGCCATAAGGAGTTCAGAGAATACGGTTTCGAGTCGTTCTTCTGCCAGCCCGGTTTGAAGGGCGCCCATGAGAAGGGCGGCGTCGAAGGAGAGATCGGCCGGTTCCGGCGCCGCCACCTCGTCCCGGTCCCCAAGTGCGCTTCCCTGGCCCAACTGGGCGAGCACATCGCGGCGGCGGACCTGCTCGACGACGCCCGGGTGATCACCGGCCGCCCCATCACCATCGGGGC
>NZ_JACMOM010000138.1 GCF_014378035.1 Aeromicrobium sp.
CGTGGCCGGTCGGTCATGCCTCCACGCTATCGAAGAGCGCTCCGAGCTCGTCGCGGGTCAGATCTCTCGTCGCACCTGCCGCGAGGCCACCGAGGTGCAGGGGCCCGAATGCGGTGCGGGTCAGCTCACGCACAGGGTGGCCGGCTGCGTCGAGCATCCGTCGGACGATGCGATTGCGTCCCATGTGGATGTCGAGCTCGACGATCGACCGCCCCTTCGAGCGGTCCTTGACGATGAACCTGTCGACCTTGGCCGGGCCGTCATCGAGGTCGATGCCGGCCTTCAACCGAGCTGCGAGAGTGTCGGGCACCGAGCCATCGACCAACGCCACGTAGGTCTTGGTGATCTCGAACGAAGGGTGGGCCAGCTTGTGGGCGAGATCGCCGTCGTTGGACAAGATCAGCAGCCCTGACGTGTCGGTGTCGAGCCGGCCGACGTGGAACAGCCTGTCATCGCGGCCCGCCACTATCGAGGAGAGGTCGGGCCGGCCGTGCTCGTCGGCCATCGACGTCACGATGCCGGTTGGTTTGTTGAGCAGCACGTAGGCGTGATCGCTGGGGGGCGGGATGCGCGTGCCGTCGACCCGGATGACGTCGGTTGTCGGGTCGACCCGCGAACCCATCTGGTCGATGACCTCCCCGTTGACCTCGACACGCCCTTGGGCGATCATGTCGTCGCAGCGCCGCCGGCTGCCCATGCCGGCTTGAGCCAGCACCTTCTGCAGTCGGATCTCAGTCATCGTTCGCCCTGCTCGTCTCGTCTGCCGCGGTCTCGTCCGGCACCGTCTCGTCCGGCACCGTCTCGTCCGGGTGCTCGGCCGCGCCCAATACCTCCGCGACTACCGACTGCTGAAGATCGTCCTCCATGTCCTCGAGGTCGGGCAGGTGGCCAGCGATGTCGGGCAGCTCGGCGAGGCTGCCGAGGCCCATGCGCTCAAGGAAGTAGCTCGTGGTGCGGTAGAGAATGGCGCCGCTCTCTGCGTCGACACCGCCTTCTTCGACGAGACCGCGCGTGGCGAGGGTGCGGACGACGCCATCGACGTTGACCCCGCGGATCGCCGAGATGCGAGTGCGGCTGATGGGCTGACGGTAGGCCACGACGGCCATGGTCTCCAGCGCCGCCTGCGTCAGCCTGGCCTGCTGTCCGTCGAGGATGAAGCGCTCGACAGCACCCGCGTACTCCTCGCGGGTGAAGAACCGCCAGCCTCCGGCGATGTTGCGCAGCTCGAAGCCGCGGCCCTGCTCGGCATACTCCTCCGCGAGCGACTCGAGGGCGGCGTCGACGTCGACGGGCGGGTGCCCGACGGCCTGCGCGAGCGTCAGGTGATCGAGGGGCTGGTCGGCGACCATCAGCACGGCCTCGAGGGCCGGCCGCAGGTCGAGCATCTCAAGCTCGAGCTCGTGGGGTCCGGTCGGTAAGTGCTGCTCAGTCATCACGGCTCTCAGCGTCTTGAGTAGAAAGATCTTGGGTCGAAGCGTCTTGGGTGGAGAGATCTTGGGTGGAAGCGTCTTGATCGACATCATCTTCTGGTTGAGCATCGAGCAGCACGACGCCATCAGGCGCGGTCATCGGCACGTCGAACTCCTCGCCGACGTCGATGTCACCGTCATCGCTGCCGGTCCATCTCACGTGGAGGTCGCCGAGTGGCGTGGCCTGCTCGAAGGCGATGGCACCCTCGCGGAACAGCTCGAGCACCGCGAGAAACCGGGCCACCTTGGTCATCAGGTCCGGCGCGTCGGCGGTGAGGGCGCGGAAGGTCATCTCACCCTTGCGCCGGAGCTGGTCGACGACGAGATGCGCCTGCTCGCGCACGCTCACCTGGGGGGCGTGGAGGTGGGCCAGGGAGAGGATCGGCACCGGCTTGGCCTCGAAGGCCGCGGCCGCCAGCTGGGCGAGCTCGGTGACGCCGACGGAGATGAGCACTTCAGGTAGGAGGTCGGCGAATCGAGGTTCGAGCGTCACGATGCGTGGGAATCGCTTCTGCTCCTGAGCCAGGCGCACGGCCATGACCCCGGCGACCTGCTTGAACGCCCGGTACTGCATGAGCCGTGCGAACAGGAGGTCGCGCGCTTCGAGCAGCGCCAGGTCTTCCTCGTCCTCCACCTCGGCCTGCGGCAGCAGCCTGGCGGTCTTGAGATCGAGCAGCGTGGAAGCGACGAGCAGGAAGTTGGTGGTCTGGTCGAGGTCGTCGCCGAGTGCCTTGATGTAGGTGATGAACTCACCTGTCACCTTCGAGAGTGAAACCTCGGTGATGTCCATCTCGTGCTTGGAGATGAGCCTCAGGAGCAAGTCGAAGGGCCCCTCGAAGTTGGTCAGATTGACCTGGAAGCCGGGCTTCGCGGAGTCATCGACGTCCGCGAGCGTCACGACTCGCTCAATCGGCGGGCGACGTCGGCCTGGGTGCCGCGTGCCTCGAGGTCGGCCAGCGCCACGGCCAACGCTGCCCGCACGAAACGACCCCGGTCGACGCTTCGGCCCAGCTCGCTGCGCAAGAGGAGCCGCGCCTGCTCGACAGCGAGCAGCTCGGCGGCAGTGACGTAGACCGTCATCTTCTCATCGTGCTTGACCCGGCCGCTCGACTCGGTCGGAGCGTCGACTTCATCAGCAACCTTGGCGGGCGCGGTGGCACGGAAGAGCTCGTCGGCGCCGGGCATGGCGGGGCGCTTGCCGGGCCCGCCCGACTGGGTTGTCACGCGTCGGGGCATCGAACGAGAACCTCCCTTGCGAGCTGACGGTAGGACTCGGCGCCCGGGGACGTCGTGGCGTACTCAGTGATCGGTTCGCCGGCGACGGTCGAGTCGGAGAACTTCACTGTGCGGCGGATGACGGTGTGGAACACGAGGTCGCCCCATCCCTCGACCAGCGTCTGGAGCACCTCCTTGCCGTGCAGCGTTCGGCTGTCGTACATCGTGCCGAGCAGCCCGATGATCTGCAGCTCGTCGTTGGTGCGATCGCGCACCTTCTCGATGGTGTCCTTCAGCAAAGCCACGCCTCGCAGCGCGAAGTACTCGCACTCCAGAGGGACGAGGACTCCGTCGGCCGCGGTGAGCGCGTTGACCGTCAGCAGGCCCAGCGAGGGCTGGCAGTCGATCAGGATGACGTCGTAGTCCTTGCGGATGGGTTTGAGGACTCGGGCGAGCACCTGTTCGCGGCCAACCTCGGTGACGAGCCGCATCTCGGCGGCCGAGAGGTCGATGTTGGAGGGCACCAGGTCGAGACCGTCGACCGCCGTGTGCATGATCAGGTCCTTGATGCCGATCTCGCGGTCCATCAGGACGTGATAGATGCTCTGGTCGAGCTCATGGGCGTTGACGCCCAGGCCGACGGTCATGGAACCCTGCGGGTCGAAGTCGACAAGAAGCACCTTGCGGCCGGTCTCGACCAGCGCGGCACCGAGATTGATGGCGGTCGTGGTCTTGCCGACGCCACCCTTCTGGTTGCACAGCGCGATGATCGTCGCTGGCTCACCTGCCTTGCGCGGCTTGGGGTCAGGAAAGTTCTGGACCGGCCGACCGGTGGGTCCCAGTTCCTCGCTCATCACAATCCCCTGCACTCGACCGTCGGACGAGCGTCACTCTACCGCCCGCCGAACGTCATCGTGACGCCCTCGGGTGGGCGGTGGAATAAATCTCCCGCAGCTTCTCGACTGTCACCAGCGTGTAGATCTGCGTCGTCGTCACTGATGCGTGGCCCAGCAGCTCTTGCACGACACGGACGTCGGCTCCACCGTCAAGCAAGTGGGTCGCGAACGAGTGCCTCAGCGTGTGCGGCGAGACGTCTGCGGCGATGCCCGCGCGCTCTGCCGCCTTGGTCAGGACGGTCCAGGCGCTCTGCCGGGAGAGCCGGCCACCTCGCGCGTTGAGAAACACCGCGGGTGTGCTCGTCCTGACGGAGGCAAGCAGGGGCCGCGAGGCCGTGAGGTAGTCCGTCAGGTACTGACGGGCGTAGGAACCCACGGGCACGATGCGCTGCTTGCCGCCCTTGCCGCGCAGCAGCACCGATCCGTCCGCCAGGTCGAGGTCGTCGACATCGAGGCCCACCGCCTCCGAGATGCGGGCACCGGTGCCGTACAACACCTCCAGCAGTGCCCTGTCGCGTGAGGAGAGCGTGGTGCCAGGAGACCCCGCGGCGTCGAGGATCGCCTCGATGTCCGACAGCGGTAGCGCCTTGGGCAGTCGTGCCGCAGGGCGGGGCGGCTTGATCGCGGCGGTGACGTCGGTGGCGACGACCTGCTCGCGGAGCAGGAAGCGGTGGAGCCCGCGCACCGCGACGATGGTGCGCGCCGCGCTGGCCGTGCCGAGCACACCGTGGTCGGGGTCGCCTGTGCGCAGTGAGGCCAGGAAGGCCGAGATGTCGTTCTCGGCGATGCCAGCTGGTTCGGCGATTCCGCGGGCGCTCACGAAGTCGAGGTAGCGCCGGAGATCACGGCGGTACGACCGCAGCGTGTTGTCTGCCAGGCCCCGCTCGACGCTGAGGTGGCTCAGGTAGTCCTGGACCGCCCGCTCGACGTCCGTCGTCATCTGCTTCGCAGCACCTGCGCCGCGAGAACTGCCGAGACGGTCATCGAGTCACGGATACGACCCGCGAGCACGGCGTCGACGACATCGTCGAATGGCACCCACCACTGCGCCATCTCGGACTCCTCCGCTTCCCTGGACGTTCGATCGGCCTCGGGGACCGGGCTGAGGTCAGTCGCACGGAAGATCTCCCACTCCTCTGTGGAGTAGCCGGGCGTCGCCAGCAGGTGCAGCATCGACTCCCAGCCCGTCGCGATCACGTCGGCCTCCTCGGCCAGCTCACGCATCGCCGCATCGAGAGGCGACTCCCCCGGCACGTCCAACGTCCCGGCCGGGATCTCGAAGAGCCTTCGACCGACTGGATGGCGGTACTGCTCGACCAGCAGGAGGCGGTCGTCCTCGTCGAGTGCCAGCACTCCGACAGCACCGTTGGGCTTGACCACGGCCCGAGCGTGCTCCCCGCCGTCCGGGTCGACGATGGTGTCGATGCGCAGGCTCAGGTAGGGGCTGTCGTGCACGCCCGTGCTGCCGCTCACGGGCCACGAGTGGTCGGTGTCGCTGAGCGCATCGCCTCCGCCGAGACTGCCCGGAAGGCGTGGGTGGCTCGTCACGCCTCGACCGGCTGCTGGTCGTCGACGGGAAGGCGGGTCTCCTGCTGGCGGGCGAGCGCGGCACCCACCAGCCCGGAGAACAACGGATGAGGCTTGGTCGGGCGCGACCTCAGCTCGGGATGCGCCTGGGTGGCGACGTAATAGGGGTGGACGTCTCGTGGCAGCTCGACGAACTCGACCAGCGCGGCATCTGGCGAGGTGCCACTGAAGACGAGACCTGCATCCTCGAGCTGGCCTCGGTAGGCGTTGTTGACCTCGTAACGGTGACGGTGCCGCTCCTCGACCTTGTCGGCACCGTAGGCCTCGGCCACGATGCTCCCGGCCTTGAGCTCGGCGGGATACAGACCGAGCCGCATCGTGCCGCCGAGATCTCCCTCGCCACCCACGATCGACAGTTGCTCGGCCATCGTGGCAATAACTGGGTTGGGTGTCTGGGGATCGAACTCCGATGAGCTCGCGTCCTCGATGCCAGCCACGTTGCGGGCGTACTCGATGACCATGCACTGCAGCCCGAGGCACAGACCCAGCACCGGGATGCCACGCTCACGGGCATACGTCAGGGCACCTAGCTTGCCCTCGATGCCGCGGATACCGAATCCGCCCGGTACGCAGATGCCGTCGACGTCGTGCAGGTTGTGCGCCGCTCCAGCGTCGGTCTCACAGTCGTCGGAGCCGACCCATCGCAGGTTGACGCGGGCGTCGTGGGCGAACCCGCCGGCCCGCAGCGCCTCGACGACCGACAGGTAGGCGTCGGGCAGGTCGACGTACTTGCCGACAAGGGCGATCGTCAGCTCTTCGGCAGGCTGGTGCACCCGGCGCAGCAGCTCGTCCCACTGCGTCCAGTCGACGTCGCGGAAAGGCAGGTCGAGACGTCGCACGACGTAGGCATCAAGGCCCTGGCTGTGCAGCACCTTGGGGATGTCGTAGATCGAGGGTGCGTCACTGGCCGTGACGACTGCCTCCTCATCGACGTCGCACATCAGCGAGATCTTCTGCTTCATGCTCGTGGGGATGTCACGATCGGCGCGGCACACGATGGCATCGGGCTGGATGCCGATCGAGCGCAGCGCGGCGACGGAGTGCTGGGTCGGCTTGGTCTTGAGCTCGGCCGAGGGCCCGATGTACGGCACCAACGAGACGTGCAGGAAGAAGACGTTGCCGCGACCGACGTCGTGCCTCACCTGACGGGCCGCCTCCAGGAACGGCAGTGACTCGATGTCACCCACCGTGCCACCGATCTCGGTGATGACGACGTCGACGTCGGGGCCCGCCATCGCCCGGATGCGCGACTTGATCTCGTTGGTGATGTGCGGAATGACCTGGACCGTGTCGCCGAGGTAGTCACCACGGCGCTCCTTCGCGATGACCTCGGAGTAGACTTGGCCCGTGGTGATGTTGGCCTTGCCGGACAGGTCGACGTCGAGGAAACGTTCGTAGTGCCCGATGTCGAGATCGGTCTCCGCACCGTCGTCGGTCACGAAGACCTCGCCGTGCTGAAACGGGTTCATGGTGCCCGGATCGACGTTGAGGTAGGGGTCGAGCTTCTGCATCGTCACCCGTAACCCGCGCGACTTGAGCAGCCTACCGAGGCTTGAGGCGGTGAGGCCCTTGCCGAGCGACGACGCGACGCCGCCGGTGACGAAAACATGCTTGGTAACTACGCTACTGGCCAAGGTGACTCCCGTGCTCGAAAACCGATGTCGAGCGCTCGTGATGCTTCAAAAGCATGCAGGCCCCACGGGGTTTCAGTCTAGCAAGAAGATCCCGGTGAAGAACACCGACACCCGTGTCGTGCCGCCCGCACGTCAGCCGGGCGGCGCGGGCAGTGCCCCGTCGGCACTGCGGGACGTTCCCCACGCACCGGGCTGGCCTCCGGCCTGTCGTGCTGTGGCGAGAGCCGTGAGCACTCGTCCAGCCGCCGAGTTGGTGACGTCAACCGTCGAGACCTCCGACGCGGAGTCGCCGTCTCGTACTGCCTTGACTGCGCCGCCATCGGTGCCCGATGACGACGGCCCAGCCACCACGAGGCCCTTGCCCGCCCTGTTCAGCGCACCGGCCAGAGCCGAGATCACGTCGCTCTGGCCAGACCCGTCGGGACGCTGCGGCCCGGCGACCAGCACGGCCAGTGTGGCAAGCTTCTTGGGCGCGGCGCCGAGGGTCAGCAGGTTGCCCTCGCTGAACGCTGAGCGGATCGTCGTGGACGTCGGGTCGACCGGAGTGGTCGTGTCGGCAAGCAGCGCCCGTCCGAGTGCGGCACCGACCCGGCCGTAGCCCTCACCTCCGGCGCCGACACCGGGCACGTCACTGGCGGCCTGCTGCGCCACCCCCTCGGCAAACTGGCGACCCGACGAGTCGAGCAGCTTGGCCGTCAGACCCACCTCCCCTGTGACCTCTGCGCCAGCTGCCTGCAGGTCTGCCGTGATGCCCTTGACCTCGGCATCGCTGGTGCCCGGGACCGTCAGGACGACGACTGACTGGCCCTTGAGTGCCTCATTGAGCAGGCCGCCCGACGTGCGTCCGGCGTAGGCCGACTCGAAGGAGGAGAGAGCTGGATCGGTGGACTGGGCGTTGGCCGCGTCGCCACGCAGGCGTGCGCTCGCGTCGTCGAGTGGGCCGGAGCCCAGCGCAATGCCCGCCGCCAGGGCGATGAAGATCGCCGCGACGGAGACGAGGTGGTAGCGGAAGTTGATCATGTGAAGAGTCCTTTGAGCCAGTGGCTGAGATCGGTTGTCTGACCACCGAGGTTGCCGAACCATTCCTGTCCGACGGGAGTGATGCCAACAGCGGCCACGATGGCGAGAACGCCTGCCGCGAGCACCAGCAGGATCGGCCAGAGCGCAATGCGGTTGGAGGTGAAGTGCTGTACCGACTTCGCGTCGACGATCTTCGAGCCCGCACGAAGACGCGCAACGAACATGCGGGCGACCTCGGACGGTGCCCGCTCGAGGAAGTCCGACAATGTGGCCGGCGCCCCGACGTGGACGATGACGGCGGCGTCGTTGGTGTCGGCAAGCAGGATTGCGAGGTCATCGTCGGATCCGGTCGAGACGAAGGTCACGACCTCTTTGCCGTGCCGCTCGAGGCGCTCGGGACTGTCGACTGTGCCGGAGGACGTCGTGACGACGATCTCGCCGGCCGAACGAATGGCCTTGTCTGACAGGGTGTCGATGGCACCGACCACGAGAGCTGGCTTGTAGCCCGCCTCCAACAGGACGTCAGCACCGGGGCCGGCACCAATGAGCACCGGGTCCCATTCCCTGATGTAGCGGCGTAGGCCGCGCAGGTCGGCGGCATCGTCGTAGGCACGGGAGACGACCACCACAGCACGCCCCCGCACCTTGGTGCGTAAATGCGGCACGTGCGCACCGGCCAGGAGCATCGCCTGCTCACGCTGGATGTGATCGGTGGCGTTGGCCGCCAAGGAATCGAGCCGCGTGGCCAATCCGGACTCGGCCTCGGCGAGGTCGGCTGCGGTGCGGCTCTCGTCGAGCTCGAGGCCGCTGGCCACGAGAACGTCGTCGCGGAAGACCCGACCTTTCTCGACCCTGACCCGCTCACCGCTCTTGAGGGTCGTCCAGATGCTGTCACCCTCGATGTCGATCAGGAGGATGCCGGCGCGCGACAGCATCTGCGGCCCGGTGTTGGGTACCCGGCCGCTGCTGGACGCCGAGGAGTTGAGGACGGCGCGCACCCGTTTGTCGATCAGGGCCTGCGCCTGCCGGTTGTCGAGCTCGGGACGCTCGACAAGGGCGATGTCACCCTCGCGCAGAGCAGTGACATCGTTGTCGCGGCGTGCAAATCGCACGGTGCCGACGATCCCCTTCGCGTGTGTCGGCGGGGGCGTCTTGCGGTTCCAGATGGCCATCGAGCCCATGCTGTCACGGCCGTTGGACGATCATCGGGAGGCGCGGCGGGTTTGCACGTCGAGCGTGTCCCGCTAACCGCGGGCGATGTCGAGCAGCTCTCGCGCGTGGGCTTGCGCGGTGGCAGAGTCCTCCTGGCCGGCGAGCATCCGAGCAAGCTCGTCGACACGGCTGTCGTCGTCGAGCCGCACCACCGAGCTGCTCGTGACCGTGCCGTCGTCGTCCTTCGTCACCACGAAATGGTGATCGGCGAAGGCGGCGACCTGCGGAAGGTGGGTCACCGCGATGACCTGGGCTCGATCGGCCAGCCGCGCCAGGCGGCGCCCCACCTCGACGGCTGCCTTGCCGCCGATGCCAGCATCGACCTCGTCGAACACCAGTGTCGGCACCGTGGTGCGATCAGCGAGCACCACCTCGAGCGCGAGCATGAGGCGCGAGAGCTCGCCGCCGCTCGCTCCTTTGTGCAGGGGTCGCAGACCGGTGCCGCTGTTGGCGGCGAAGAGGAACTCCACGTCATCGACCCCATGCGGGCTGAGCACAGCGTCGTCGCCAGCGGTGACGCGCACCTCGAGGCGGGCCGACGGCATCGAGAGCTGGGCGATCTCGGCATCGACCAGGCCCGACAGCCGCTGGGCGGCTTCGCCGCGGAGCCGGGACATCTCGCCCGCAAGCCGGCGCACTTCGGGCGTCAGCTGAGCCTGCTCGGCCTCCAGGGCAGCGATGGCTTCATCATCGTTGCCCAGCTCATTGAGCCGGGCGGCACTTTTGCCGGCCCAGGCCAGGACGTCGTCGAGCGTGGGCCCGTACTTGCGTTGCAGCCCGGCCAGCGCGGCTCGACGGTCCTGCAGGATGGCCAGTCGCTCCGGGTCGAGCTCGACGCCGGTGGAGTAGGTCCCCAGATCTGCACCGACCTCGTCGAGCAGGATGCCGAGCTCGAAGACCCGCTCGCCGAGCGCATCGAGAGAAGGGTCGTGCCCGGCTGCGTCGCGCAGAGCCGTTGAGGCGGCGGCGACGGCGGTGCGCGCAGCGTCGACGTCGGCGTCTCCGACGAGCGAACGGTGCGCCTCGTCTGCGGCGCGGGCGAGCGACTCCGCATGGGCGAGCCGACCCTCCTCGGCCTTGAGCTGCTCGTCTTCATGAGGCTGTGGCTCGACGTTCGCCACCTCCTCGAGGCCGAACCGGAGCACATCAAGCTCGCGGGCCCGCTCCTGCGCGTGGGTGCGGAGTTCGACGAGCGACCGCTCGACCGTTCGCCACCGCGCATATGCGGGTGCGTATGACGCCTCGGCAACGGCAAACCTCTCGCCAGCGAACCGGTCGAGAGCGCCGCGCTGCTCTGCGGCCCTCAGGAGTCGGTGCTGGTCGGACTGGCCGTGGACAGCGACGAGCTCATCAGTCACCTCCGCGAGCAGCGCAGCGGGGACGGTGGCACCGCCGGCGAGGGCACGTGAACGTCCCTGAGCCGAGAGCACCCGACCGAGGATGACGACGTCGTCGTCGATACGACCGCCCGCCTCTTCGACGGCGGACGCCACGCCAGCACCCTGCGGAACACCGATGCTTGCCTCGACCCGCGCCTGGTCAGCCCCGCGACGCACCAGACCGAGATCGGCACGGTCGCCGCGAAGCAGACCGAGGGCTGTGACGACCATGGTCTTGCCCGCCCCGGTCTCGCCGGTGATGACGGTGAATCCTTCAGACAGCTCAAGCTCGGCGGAGTCAATGACACCGAGCGACGACAGGGTGAGGTGCTGCCACATCAGGCCCGGTCCTCCCGCCGACGTTCGGCGGCGCCACGCCAGCCCGACACGGGAAGGTCGAACTTACGCACCAAGCGGTCAGCGAACGGGGCCGGATTCAGGCGCGCCAGGCGTACCGGTGTGTTGCCCCGGCGCACTTCGATGCGGGCGCCGATGGGCAGATCGGCGGCGCGCCTGCCGTCACACCACAACACACCTGTGGTGCGCTCCCCCACGATCTCGATCGCGAGGGTCGAGTCGGGAGACACCACGAGGGGGCGCGCGAAGAGCGCATGGGCACTGATCGGGACCATCAACAGAGCCTCGACCTCGGGCCAGACGATCGGGCCGCCAGCACTGAAGTTGTAGGCGGTCGAACCGGTCGGCGTCGCACACACGACACCGTCACAGCCCCAGCGTGACACTGGACGGTCGTCGATCTCGACGACGAGCTCGAGCATGCGTTCACGCGCGGCCTTCTCGACCGACGCTTCGTTGAGTGCCCAGTTCGTCGCGACGACCTCGCCGCCGACCGACACCGACACATCGACGGTGAGCCGCTCCTCGACGACGTAGGTTCGGTCGACGACACCCCGCACGACGTCCTTGACGTCCTCGATGTCCGCCTCTGCCAAGAAGCCAACCCGGCCGAGATTGACACCGAGCAACGGGGTCTGGGTGCCCCGGCACATCTCGGCAGCGCGCAGAATCGTGCCGTCTCCCCCGAACACGACAGCCAGCTCGCAATTCTCCGCAGCACCGGGACCAGCCACCACGACGCCGGCGTTGTCGAGCCCCGCGGCGCGCAGTGCCTCTTCCTCGGTGTCGAGCACGCACACGTCGAGGCCCCCAGCGCGCAGGTCGGCAGCAAATGCGGCGGCGGCCTTGGTGGCCTCGTCGCGGTCGACGTGGACGGCGAGCAGGACAGTTCTCATGAAGGTGCCTTCATCGTGGTGAGCGGGCCGGCGGCGACAACGTCGCGGGCGGCCTCCTCGAGCGGGGGTCCAGCGTCGCTGCGGAGCCAGCAGAAGTACTCGACGTTGCCAGCGGGCCCCGGCAGCGGGCTGGGTGCGAGCGCGCGCGTCCCCCACCCATGCTCATGAGCCGACAGGCACACGCGCTGGATGGCGTCGGCATGGAGCGCGGGGTCGCGCACGACACCCTTCTTGCCAAGATTGCCGCGGCCCACCTCGAACTGCGGCTTGATCATCAGCACGATGTCGCCTCCCCCTTCCGGGGTGCTCGGCTCGCACACCCGTGTGAGTGCCGGCATGACCACCGTAAGGGAGATGAACGACAGGTCAGACACGATCAGGTCGACCTGCCCACCGATGTCACCGGCCTGGAGGTTGCGGACGTTGGTGCGGTCGAAGACATGAACCCGGTCGTCAGACTGCAGTGCCCAGATCAGCTGGCCGTACCCGACGTCGACGGCGCACACCTCGCTGACCCCCTTGCGCAGGAGCACATCGGTGAATCCACCCGTCGAGGCGCCAGCATCGAGGCATCGCCTCCCCACCACGTCGAGCCCCATCGGTTCGAAGACCGCCAGTGCGCCCAGCAGCTTGTGGGCCCCGCGGGACGCATAGGTGGGCCCGGTCGACTGGCGGACCACGATGGCTTGATCAGTGGTCACGCCGGTTGCCGCCTTCGTTGCCACCGAGCCAGCGACCTTGACGGCGCCACCCTCGATGAGCGAGCCGGCGTGATCGCGCGACGTGGCCAGCCCTCGACGGACGAGCTCGGCGTCAAGGCGCAGTCGCCTGCTCATCCGCTCATCCTCATGCACCGCTCCTCATGCACTGTTCCTCATGCACTGTCCGGAGTGACCTCGTCACGTCCGGCGTTTGCCAAGGACTCGCGCAGCACCCCGTGGATGGCGTCGAACTCTTCAGGGTGCGAAGCGATGTCGAGCTCGTCGAGCCCCTCGAGCCGCTGCAGCGCTTCATCGATCTGAGGGTGTCCGGTCAGCTCCAGGGTTGCTCCGTCAGTGGTAGCACCGGCTTCGGGGGCTGGCGGCCCGTCGGGTCCGTCCTGCATCTCACTCATGTTGTCATTGTCCCACCTGCACGAATCGTGACGTCCGACCGATCGTGAAGATGCCACGCGAGTCCGACCACAGCGCGGATCGCCTCGGTGCTGAGCGGCTCTGCACCTTCGACGTCCAGCTCATCACCACGGCGAACAGCCCGCGCATCACCGCAGACGGCAGTGTCACCGTCGAATTCGACGACAGCTTGAACGTCGTTCAGGCCGCCAAGGTCGGCCGCGACGAAGGTCGGCCGGTGTCCGGGGGGAGCACCACACAGGTCGTCGAGCGTGCTGACGCCCGTGAGCACCGCGAGGCTGTCGACACCGGCATTGATTGCCCCGTCGATATCGGTGTCGAGACGGTCGCCCACCATGATCGGGTGCTTGCCACCCACGCGCTCGATCGTCTCGTCGAACAGTGCCTTCTCAGGCTTGCCCGCCACGATCGGATCTGCGCCGGTAGCGTTGTGCACCATCTGGACCAACGAACCGTTGCCGGGCGCCATACCCCGCGCGGTGGGTACCGTCAGATCGGTGTTGCTGGCGAACCAAGGCACCCCGCGCTGGATCGCGTAGGAGGCTTCCGCCAGCTGGCGCCAACCGAGATCGGGGTGGAATCCCTGGACCACGGCCACCGGACCGTCATCGATGCTCTCTACGCACCGCAGCCCCCGCTCCTCGAGGCAAAGTCGCAGTCCCTCGCCACCGACCATCAGCACCGCCGACCCCGGCGGCACGGCGTCGGCGACCAGGTGCGCCACGGCCTGGGCGGACGTCACGACATCGCCATCGGCGACGTCGGGCATCGAGAGGTCTCGCAGGTGCTGGACGACCTCCAGCGGTGGTCGGGAAGCGTTGTTGGTGATATAAGCCAGACGTAGTCCGTTGTCACGGGCCGCCGACAACGCCTCGGCAGCACCAGGCACCGCAACGCGCCCGACGTAGACGACACCATCGAGGTCGAGCATCGCCAAGTCGTACTGAGCGCTCAACGGCGTGGTGCTCGACCCCAGATCTTTCGCATCCGGTACGGCAGGGCGAGAGCTCATGACGTCGAGGTTACCGCCGGGGTCGCGACCTTCTTGCAGGAGTCGACGTCAACAGTGACCCAGCTGACCGGGCCACCGCTGCTGCGGGAGAACCTGCGCCGCAGCTCACCACTGACCTCGACTTCAGCTCCTGCCGTGAGGCGACGCGCTGAACGCCGCAGCACCGCCCCCCACACCGAGCACTCGAAGGTGTCGATCGGTTGCTTCGACCGCCGCAGTGCCGCGGCGGTGCGCGGGACAATCAGCCGAAAGGACACCACTGTGTCGCCGCTGGGAAGGACCCGCTCCTCCGGGTCAGCGGACACGCGACCCATGAGGAAAACCTGGTTGTTGCTTCTGTCATCAGTCATGACACGACGATGCCCCTCAGCGGGGCTGAGGGGCATCGTCAATTGGCGCGACTGTGGACGAAGCAAAACTGCTCTCAAGCATGTGCAACGTCGAGTCAGCGCACTTTCAGTCTGCGCGTCTCAGCCCTGTGACTGCTTCTCCAAGTCGGTCACCCGTGCTTCGGCATCGGTCTGACCGTTGCCGTCAACGGCGACCGTGCGGTGGAACCACTCGATCGCCTCGTCCCGACGGCCGGCATCGAGCAGCGCATCGGCGTACGCATAGCGAAGACGCGGAACCCAGTCGGAGCGACCCTTGGTGTGCAGTGGTTCGGTCTCCAGGAGCCGGACAGCCGCGTCGTACTGGCCCTGGTCACGACGTGCGCCGGCGACCACGATCGACAGCTCGATCTGACCGGAGTCGTCGAGATGACCCCGAATCTCGGGGGTGTCGTAGGCGATCGCCTTGTCGGGCCGCTTGAGGGCCCGTTCACAATCGGCCATCATCGGGGCATACATGTAGCCACCCGTCATGCGGCGGGCAGCTCGGAACTCGGACAGCGCCTCCGCGAACTTGCCCGACGCGTAGGCCGTCTCGCCGCACGCCTCGCGCACCAGACCAGTGCGGGTGGCACGGGCCCGGGCAGCAAGCGCATGCAGGTGCGCGGTCTCGGGATCTTCGGCAATCAACAGTCCAGCCATGACAAGGTGGCGCGCGACCTTGTCGGCTAGCTTCTCTGGCAGGCTCTGCAGGGCCTGGCGGGCGTGCTTGTCGAGGTCATTCGCACTGACGTCGTCGGGTATCGGGGGACCATCGTAGATTTTCTGAGCGGCGGTCCGGTCGCCTTCTTCCTGCCGCCGATCACGACGCGCGTCGGCCGGCTTGCCGTCGCGCCGCGGCGTCGTCGGCTTGCCGTCACGTCGCGGCGTCGTCGGCTTCCCGTCACGCCGGTCGGTCGGCTTGCCATCACGCCGACCGGGGGCCGCTCCACGGCCTTGGCCTGCAGGTTTGCCACCACGGGATCCCCCGCCACGGCCAGCAGGCCCCGCCGAAGAGGACTGTCCGCCATCGCGGCGGGGATTTCTCGACTCGGCCATGAGCCGTTCCTTCCATCAAAATGCTCGATAAATGCAGCGAGGCC
>NZ_JACMOM010000139.1 GCF_014378035.1 Aeromicrobium sp.
CACTGTAGGAGACCCGTGCCGAGTCACCGGCTCCGGCGGCGTCGCCCGACGTCCGCCCCCCGGGCCTCGGGCAGGGCCCCAGCGGGTCGGAGCAGCCCAACAAGCCAGTAACACACCTTGTTACCTGTTGCTTGTTGAACGGTGTACGACCCTCATGACTTACTAACTGTTGGAGTTCTGCGCGTCGCCACCACTTTGGTCAGGGCGATGTCGAAGACATCAGGGGAGGTACACATGTCGGTCCAGACGTCGGCGTCGCGACCAGCCGGAAAGTCCGTCGGCGCTGCCACGGTCGGCCTCGTGATCACTTTGACGATCTTCGTCGTCGTGTTCCTGGCCTTCCTGCTCGCGCCGATGATCCTGCTCGGGGTGGCCTTCCTCGCCTACGTGATCATGCGGCCGAGAGCTGACAAGTCCACGTCGACCGGGCCTTCGCAGGCAACCGGGATGGCGTCCCACGGCTTCGGATCGGGCACCCAGTGACCACCACGATCACCCGGTCCCTGCCGCGCCTGTCGGACGGGATCGACGAGAGCCTTGCTCACGCAGTCCCCGAAGGCATCTGCCGCACCTTCCGGGTGATGCCGTACGTCTACCACGAGGGCCATGTGCTCGTGGCCGCCGCGGACGCTGACGACTCGATCACCGAGCACGTCGTCTCCGAGCGGCTCGACCGTCCCGTCATCCTGGTTCGCCACACGGTCAACGAGATCATCGAGGTCATCGACGAGGCCTACCCACCTGTCGAGGCCGAGGTCGAGTCCCCCGAGGCCCGCCGCTCGCGCATGCAGATGGCACAGATGCTCACCCGTAGCGGCCTGGTCACCGGCGAGCAGCTGCAGCGCGCGATGCTGGAGTACTCCCGCACCGGCGATCCGCTCGGCGACATCCTCGTCTCCCACGAGTCGATCTCCGAGGACGTGCTCGTCGCCGCCCTGTCCGAGATGCACCAGATGCAGCGGGTCGGACTGGCCGACTTCGAGCCCGACTACGGGATCTCCCGCCGGCTTCCCGAGCAGCTGGCCCGCGAGCTGCAGGTCGTCCCGGTGGCCGAGACCGAGGGCACCCTGCTCCTCGCCGTGGCCCGTCCGCTCAGCGCCGACGACTCCGCCGTCGTCGAGGAGGCGCTCGGTCAGCCGTTCCGCCAGCTCCTGGCCAATCGCACCGACCTCGACCAGCTCATCCAGCGCGTCCACGCCAGCCACTACTCCGATGTCTCCACGCAGTACCTCATGGAGAACTTCCCGGAGCAGTCGGCGCACGTCGTGTTCTCGTCGGTCCAGAAGGCCGTCTTCATCATGTCCGGGATCGTCATCGTCATCTGCGCGGTGATCTGGCCGACCAGCACCGCGACCACCCTGGTCGCGATCTGCACGGTCATCTACTTCTTCGTCTCCGTCTACAAGTTCCGCCTCACCCTGCGGGCCCTCGGCACGCACCTGGAGACCGACGTCAGCGACGAGGAGGTCGCCGCGATCGACGAGCGGCGCCTGCCGATCTACACGATCCTCGTGCCGCTCTACAAGGAGGCCGGCATCGTGCCGCGTCTGGTGCGCGACATCAACGCGCTCGACTACCCGCGCACCCGGCTCGACGTGAAGCTCCTCTGCGAGGAGGACGACCTCGAGACCATCGACACGATCAAGGCGCTCGGCCTCCCGCCGCACTTCCACCTCGTGATCGTGCCGGACAGCCAGCCCAAGACGAAGCCCAAGGCCTGCAACTACGGCCTCCAGCTCGCGACCGGCGCCTTCACCGTCATCTACGACGCCGAGGACCGGCCCGACCCGGACCAGCTGAAGAAGGCGCTCATCGCCTTCGACGTCGTCCCCGACAACGTCGTGTGCATGCAGGGCAAGCTCAACCACTTCAACCAGGACCAGAACATGCTGACGTCCTGGTTCGCCAACGAGTACTCGATGCACTTCGAGCTGATCCTGCCCGCCATGGGCGCGTCGGAGTCGCCGATCCCCCTCGGCGGCACGTCCAACCACTTCAAGACGGGCATCCTGCGTGAGCTCGGCGCGTGGGACCCCTTCAACGTGACCGAGGACGCCGACCTCGGCATGCGACTGCACCGCGCCGGATACCGCACCGCGATGATCGACTCCACCACGCTGGAGGAGGCCAACTCCAAGGTCGGCAACTGGATCCGTCAGCGCTCGCGCTGGAACAAGGGCTACTACCAGACGTGGCTCGTGCACATGCGCCACCCCGTGCAGCTGTTCCGTCAGACCGGCCCGGCCGGCTTCGTGAGCTTCAACCTGACCATGGGCTCGGCCCTGGTGCTCCTGCTCAACCCGATCTTCTGGGCCCTGACGACGATCTACATCCTCACCCAGTGGGGCTTCGTCGAGGACATCTACCCGAGCACCGTGTTCTACGCGGCCAGCTTCATGCTGTTCGTCGGCAATTTCATCTTCATCTACCTCAACGTGGCGGGAAGCCTGCAACGGGGTGAGTTCGGTCTGACCCGGACGGCGGTCCTGTCCCCGCTCTACTGGGGGCTGATGAGCTTCGCCGCCTGGAAGGGCTTCATCCAGCTCTTCACGAACCCGTTCTACTGGGAGAAGACCGAGCACGGTCTGGACGAGGGCTGACCCATGTCGACCGACACCACTACCAAGGTCGTCAGCAACCGCGAGCGACTCTCCGGCGTCGTCCAGGCGGTGGGCAAGCGCCCTGCTGACATCGAGCGGCGCTGGTGGGAGAGCACCGCGATCTTCGTGATCTTCACGGTGTCCTACTCCGTGCTCGGCTACTGGCTCGTCGTGCAGATGCACGTGGTCGGCTTCGAGACGCTCGACCGCTTCGACCGCGGGCTGATGATCTTCCACAACGAGCCGCCCAAGCTCTCATCCGTCGGGTTCGACTACCCGCCGCTCTCGATCGTGCTCGTCGCGCCGTTCACGGTGATCCCGGCGCTCGCCCGTTCGCTGATCGTCGTCCCGGTCGTCTCGGCCATCTTCGCCGGCCTGACGATGATGTTCATCAACACGATGATGCGCCGGGCACAGGTCATCTTCCCGCTGCGCGCGGCGGTCCTCGTGACGCTGGGCCTCAACCCGCTGGTCGTCATGTACGCCTCGATCGGGGCACGCAACTTCATGTGGCTCGCGTTCGTGATGGCCGCGCTCGGCGCCCTGTTCGCGTGGTACGTCACCGCCGACATCCGCTTCGTGATGATCGCCGGCCTCGCCTATGCGGTCGCCGCCCTGACGGGCTACGGCAGCCTCGTCTGGTTCCTGATCAGCCTGATCATGGTCGCCGCGATCCTGTCCCGGCTCGGTGCCGACGGCAAGGAGGTCGAAGGCACCACGGTGGGCTTCGCAGCCCCGACGGTCTACGTGATCGCCCTGTGGTCGGCGTTCAACCTGATCCTGCTGTTCCGCCCGCTGGCCTGGCTCACCGACAGCAGCGACGCCGCATCCTCGGGCGGTCTCGACAACTTCTCGCTGCTGGAGATCGCCCGCGCCACGTTCGACCTGGTGGTCTTCGGCGCACCGATCGCGATCATCGTGCTTCCTGCCCTGATCTTCAACGGGATCGCACGTCGCAACGGCTTCGCGCTCTGGCTCGGCCTGATGCTGCTGGTCTCGATCCTCGCCCCCGGCGTAGCCGTCCTCGTGCGCGTCACCGACTCGCCGATGCTGATGAACAACGCGCTGCCCATCCTGCTCGTCTCCGTCGTGGGCGCCATCTGGCTTGCTCGCTCCTCGCTCACCAGCGGGGTGCTCGTCGCCGGGATCCTCGCGGTCGTTCTCCTGCTCAGCATCCCGTGGACCTTCGCCGCGATGTCCGACTTCAAGCACCAGGGCATCGAGCGCGCCTTCCACGACGCGATCACGACGCAGGAGAGCCAGGACGGTGCGGCGACCGTCGACGGCTCCGTGGTCGGCTACTCCCAGGAGGAGGACATGGCCGACTACATCCGCGAGAACATCGACACGCCGGACTCGATCCTCACCGACAACTCACAGACCTACGCAGTCATCCTCCTCACCGGGGACCCGGCCCTGTTCTTCGACCGCGTCGACCAGTCCGACGGACCCTGGCGCCGTGCAGCCAAGGACCCTGCTGCCCACGTCGACTACATGCTGCTCCCGATCGACACCAGTGCCGACCTGCTGAGCAAGCTGTACCCGCAGGCAGCGGCCGGCGACGATGCGGTGCTGAAGGTCATACACGGCAACCGCCGTTACGTGCTGGTCAAGGTCCCGGACGGCTACACGTACGGCGACGTGCTGCCCGACTCGGTCGATGCCAACGGCAACGGCATCGCCGACGCCGAAGAGGGCACCGCCGACGCCCAGAGCACCCAGGACCAGAACCCGACCAACCTCGGTGGGGTCGACGGTCTTCGCGGTGAGCCCGACTCGTCGAACGCGCCGCAGCCGTCGGCCAACGGCACCGGCTCGACGTCCACCACGTCCGGGACCACGCAGTGATCGCGCAGAAGCCGTCGTCGATCGAGGAGGCACCCTCGCTCGCCGACATCAAGTCTGCCGGTGACCGGGTCGGGCGCGTGGACTTCACCACCCACCTCGGCACCGAGGGGGACGTCGTGGCCCTGACCTCGATGGTGCGCCCCTCGCGCACGCTCGTCGACTCCGAGGAGAGCAACCGCTCACTCCCCTTCATCCTGCCTCCGGCCAAGGTGGACGAGGCGATGGCTGCCGAGGCCGCCCGCGCTCGTCGAACCATTGCCGAGGCCCGAGGGGAGGTCGTCGAGGCACACGAGCCCGCCGAGGACCAGCTCGACGACGACGAGGCCGAGGGCGCCCTCTACGGAGCGGCGGACAGCCCCGAGACCATCGCTGTCGACGAAGCCGGCGAGGCCCCTGTCGCCGAGGAGCGCGTGCCCGTCGCGCCCAGCAAGCGTTCGCTGCGGCGCGGCAAGCAGGACCCCGAGCCGCAGGTTGCTTCCACGCCTGCTCCGGCAGCCCACGCCGGCGCGGGCCTGATGATCCAGGACGTCGCCTCGCTCGACGAGATGGCGGCCGAGGCCGCAGCCGTCCACGCAGCGGAGGTGGCCGCCGCGGAGCGTGCCGAGATCGTGGCGGCCGGGGAACGCGCCGAGTCCGAGGCCGCTGCTGCTGCGGAGGCCCGGGCGCTCGCCCGGCTCGGCGCCAGCGTCGACCTGGGTCACGGAGCGTCCGTCGAGGACGTCGACGACCTCGACATCGCCGACACCAGGCAGCACACGCGCGCCGCGCACCCCGTCACCACCGAGGTCGCGGTCGAACAGGACGTCGCCGACGTCGCCGCCAGCGTCATCGCGCTGATGCGCAGCACGGCTGACTCCCACCAGCGCCACCTCGAGTCGGTCGAGCTCGAGGCGGCCCGTCGCTGCGAGCTGCTGACCGCCCAGGCTGAGCTGGACGCCGAGCTGATCCGCCTGCACGCCCGTCGTGAGGCGCACGCGATCATCTCGGCCTCCGGCGTGCGCACCAGCGCCCAGCAGCCCGGGCCCGTCGGGACCGACCATCTGAGCGAGATCGGCGAGACCTTCTCTCGTTTCGCCGAGACCATCGAGACGATCATCGCCTTCGGGCCGGCGTCTCACGAGCACCCGCGGAAGTCATGAACACGTACCGATCGAGCCGCCGCCGCCGCCGCCAGGCCGCCGCCGTCATCACTCTCGCCTCGGCCCTGCTGCTGGCGGGCTGCGGCGCGAGCGGCTCCGAGGACACGTCCGCTGGCAGCGCGCCCAGCCAGACGCCTACCACCACGGCCGCAGCCGTTGCCCCGGACGGCACCGACACCACGCTGGGCTCCGACGGCGGTCGGGTGCTGCCCCAGGAAAACGTCTTCAGCGTGCTCTCACCGTGGAACACCACGGCCAACGACCAGCCGGTCGACCCGCAGTCGGCGGACCTGATGGAGCTGGCGAAGGAACGCGTCGGTCGTAACGACAACGGCCAGCCCGAGACCACGACGGTCGACGAGGGCATCTACATCAACACTCGGGCCTGGACCGGCCCGGTCGTCGCCGACGGCACCCCCACGGTGATCCACTGCCGCCAGATCCAGTGCGGTGACGGCGCGGCCGACATCACGCTCAACATCCCCGACGACATCAGCCCCAACCCGATCTACGACGGCTGGTACACCGTCTTCGACACCGGCACACAGAAGGCCTATGACCTCTGGCGCGCGCGGCGCGAGGCCAACGGCGTCGTGAGCTACCAGTTCATGCGCCAGTGGGACCTCGACGGCCCGGGCTTCAACCAGCCCTACGTCGTGAGCGCCCGCGGCTCCGGTCTGCCGCTCTTCGGCGGCCTGATCCGCCCCGGCGAGCTCGAGCGCGGCGAGATCAACCACGCGCTGGCCATCAGTGTGCCCGGCGCGGCCGCGGGCAACTTCGTGCAACCCGCGTCGTCCACTGACGGCAACGGGCTCACCAACTCCCTGCCCGAAGGCGCGAGGATCTTCCTCAAGGACAGCTTCCGGCTCACCCGGCCCCTCGACCCGGTGACGAGCAAGCCGCTGAAGATGTCGGCCAAGCAGTACCGCTACGCCCGCTACCTCGTCGAGACCCTGAAGACCTACGGCGCGATCGTGGTCGACCGGGCCGCCGTACCGACGCTCTACTTCGAGCGGATCGAGGACGACGTGACCAATCCGCTCATCCGCGGCTACGAGCTGCAGAGCATCGGCCTCGAGGACTTCAGCGTCGTCGACTTCACGCTGAGCGACCGGATCAGCTACCCGCCCGAGGACGAGTTCGTGGACCCCACGCTGCTCGATGGCAGTACCGGTGTGCTGCAGCAGGACTCAGCGACGAACCCGACCGGAGCGAACTGATGCGCACCTTCCCCACCCGGTCGACCGGTGCCACCCGCCGTGGCCGTCGCACGGCCGCCGCCGGACTTGCGCTGCTCCTGGGTCTCTGCCTGACCGCGTGCGGCAAGGACGACAGGGCCGCTGCGTCCGACGGCCCCAACGACAGCACCAGCAGCGGCGACGCCGGTGTGAAGTCGATCAACCGGACCGGACTGGTCGCCAGCAACACCGTGGTCGACCCCGACATCGGCGACCGGGTGCTCGTCGGCACCCTGGCCGACCCGGTCCCCGGCGTCATCCAGGTCGACGGGGCGGTCGACTCCCTCACCCCGAAGGCTATTCCGGGCTACCGCGGCAAGAGCACCCAGGTCACCGAGCAGTTCAACGGCGAGACCCGGGCCTTCCAGCGGCTGTGCGTCGGCGAGATCGACATCGTCGACTCGGCCCGCCCGATCAGCCCGGCGGAGTGGGCCTCGTGTCGTGCCCAGGGACTGGACATCGTCCAGTCCCAGGTAGCCGCCGACGCCGTCGTGCTCGGCATCAAGAACGAGACCGACATCGGCACCGACTGCCTCAACACCGATGAGGTGGCGCGGATCTTCGAGTCCGGCTCCACGATCAACAACTGGTCGCAGGTACGCGCCGATCTGTACGACACTCCGCTTCGGACCGGCGGCCCCGACATCGACAGCGGTGTCGTCCGGTCCTTCGATCGCTACGTGCTGGGCTCGATCGACCCGAGCCTCTCCAACTTCCGCGCCGACTACCGCGCAAGCCGCGACGAGAACCAGACGCGTGAGTTCGTCGTCGGTTCCCTGACCGACCGGCTGCGCACCCGCAACCTGGCCAGCGTCGCCCCGAAGCGTGAGCAGCTACGCAAGCAGCTGCGCGTCGACCGGCAGGTCTGGGCCGACGCCAACGCCGAGGTCATCGAGGCCCAGAAAGAGCAGAAGAAGGGCATCCGCACCAACCGTTCGATCGCTGCCCGGGCCGCGGACGACCGGCGCGTCGCCGCCGCGTTCGCCGCCCGCGGGGTGGCGATCACCAAGGTCAACTTCATCAAGGCGAAGTTCAAGCCGGTCAACGAGCGCTACCTGATCGCCTACCAGGCGCAGGAGCGGCTCGACTCGGCCAACGGCAACGTCGGCCTCTTCCGGGAGAGCTTCTACGCAGTCTACGAGAACCTGATCCGCCCGTTCGAGATCGAGGTCGCCGACGACGACGGTCAACAGAACTGCATCTTCCCGAGTCCGCAGACGATCGTGACCGGCCAGTACCCGCTCTCGCGGCAGCTGCTGCTCACGACGACGACCCGGGCCCTCAAGCGACCTGAGGTGGCGGACTTCCTGCGCTACTACCTGGACAACTCGCAGGCGATCGCGCTGGACAACTCGGTGATCGCGCTGCCCGACAAGGACATCCAGCGCCAGCTCGACTGGATCAACAAGAACGAGCTGCCCGCCTTCGAGTCCGTCGACGGTGGCCCGGTCCAGATCGTCACCGCGCCGACCGCCACCACCGCGGTCGACACCAGCAACCCGCAGGACGACAAGCCGGCCCGATGAGGCACCCCGCTCGGAATCCCGGCCAGTCGGGTCGTCGTCCCGGTCGGGTCGGCCTGGCCCTGGCAGCAGCCGCCCTGAGCACCGTGATCGGGGTGGTCGCGGTGGTCGGGGTGCTGCCCGTCGGGGCGTCGACAGCCGACTCCGGCAGCGCCGGTAGCACCGGCAGCCCTGCTCAGCGCGACTCGGCTCGCCTGGCCGGCCCGGGCGCCGAACCCACGATGGGTGCCAGGAGCAGCAACTCCACCGGCACCCGCACCAGGCACGTGACCCTCGAGTGGAAGGGCGCACCGAAGGCCAGCCGCTACACCAGGCGGGTCGGCATCCCCGAGATCGGTCAGCTCGCCCTGACCTGCCGGCCCAACGAGGTGCAGATCAGCCTCCGGGCCAAGGAGCGCGACAACGAGACCCAGATGTGGCTCGCGAAGTACGAGGACAAGAGCTACGGGCAGGCCGTCGCGGTCAAGACGGTGCGCATCTACCGCTACGCGAACGCCAACGACAACGGCAACGGCGGCACCAGCAACCCGCAGCACGAGGGTCTCAACCAGGCCGGCGGCAAGAACGGCGTCGAGAACTACGGCAAGGGCTATGGCCACGGCATCATCAGCCAGCGCCAGGGCCGCAACGACCCGGTCGGGGCCGATCCTCTGAAGCCGGTGACGACGTTCGACATCAACTGGTACTGGAACGGTTTCGACTACCCACCGCAGTACCGCTACTGCAAGATCGACATCGTGCTGGTGACCAAGTTCAACCACCGGCTCGGGGTCAACTGGCACGGCGACGCCGACGCCGAGGGCAACGTCTTCCAGCAGGTGCGCATCCCCAGCCTCGGCTACCTGCAGCTGCGGTGCGAGACCGGCCGCTTCGGCAACATGCTGGTCAGCCTGGTGCCGGACAGCAACAAGACGAAGGTCTACGTCGAGACCGTCACGGGTGAGGGTCGTGTCGAGGACCACGTCGACACCCGCAACGCCACGGTGGACAGGGCCACTGGCAAGCTCGGACCGTTCCCGATCCCCAACAACGGGATCATGCGCTTCTACTTCGACAAGGGGAGCACGACCGTCCCCTTCATGTTGTCGTCGTATGAGAAGACCAACGATCCGCAGGGCAACCTGAACACCTGCGAGATCGCGATGGGGCAGTTCCCACGATGACACCCCCGATGACCCGCCCGATGACCCGCCCGATGACCCGCCTGCGTTCGCTGTTCGTGCTCCTGACCCTGCTCGCGCTCGTGACCGGGGTCGCCCCCGCACGCGCCGCGGGCGGTGGCACACCGGCGCCGTACCCGCCCCTGAAGGCCACCAGCAGCAGGACCGCCACCCAGCAGGTGCAGCACGTCACGGTGAAGTGGCAGGGCGGCGACGGCAGGCCGAAGAGCAAGTACGCCACGATCCCCGGGATCGGCAACCTGCAGCTGATCTGCAAGCCCGACACCACGATGATCAAGCTCTACACCCCCGAGCGGGGCTACGAGACCCAGATGTGGATGCAGAAGTACGAGACCAAGAACGGCAGGTACGTCGTCTCCAGCAAGGAGGCCCGCATCTACCGGTGGGCGCACGCAGCAGACAACGGCAACGGCGGCACCGGCAACTACGCCAACGAGGGCCTCAACCAGGGCCGCGGCAAGAACGGCGTTGAGAACTTCTCGCAGGGCTACCTGAACGGCGTGATCAGCCAGCAGTCGAGCCGCAGCGCCGACGGGCCCCAGCTCACCAGCCCGCGCCCGGTCACGACGTTCGAGCTGACCTGGTACTGGAACGGCTTCGACTACGCGCCCAACGCCCGCTCCTGCACGATCGACGCGGTCTTCACCACCCGCCTCGACGAGCGGATGGTGCTCACCTGGCACGGCAGCGCCGCCGCGGCCGGCCACGACACGCTCAGCAGCCCACTGCGCGGCATCGGCACCCTCGACCTCTACTGCGAACTGCCCGCGGGCAACACCGACCGCGCATTCGTCGTGACGCCGTCCGACCTCGGCAGTGGCCCAGACTCCACCAGCGCCCCGACGTTGTACGTCGAGACCGTGACCGGCGAGGGGCTGGTGGCGGACCATGTCGAGAAGCACGACTACGACCTCGACGGGGCGACCGGCGCCTTCCCGGCGATCCCGCTCCCCCAGAACGGGTCGGTCCGGATGAAGATCAAGAACGGCAACGGCAATGCCACGTGGGTGCTGCTGTCGTCGTACACCGTGCTCAACA
>NZ_JACMOM010000004.1 GCF_014378035.1 Aeromicrobium sp.
CCCGCGGATCGCGCGAGCTGCCCGACGCCCTCGCCGACGCCACCACCGTGGTCAAGGCCGCGGGCTTCGACCTCGTCATCGTCGAGACGCCCGGCATCGGCCAGGGCGATGCCGCGATCGTGCCCTACGTCGACACGTCGATGTACGTCATGACGCCCGAGTTCGGCGCGGCGTCGCAGCTCGAGAAGATCGACATGCTCGACTTCGCTGACACCGTCGCGATCAACAAGTTCGAGCGCCGCGGCGCCAAGGACGCCATGCGCGACGTCGGTCGTCAGATGGTGCGCAACCGCGGAGCCTTCGGCAAGAAGCCTGAGGACATGCCGATCTTCGGCACCTCCGCCGCGACGTTCAACGACGACGGCGTGACGGCGCTTTACCAGCACCTGCGCGACACGCTGGGTGACCAGGGGCTGCCGGTCGGTGAGGGCATCCTGCCCCACGTCGACACCCGTCACTCCAGCGGCATCCGCCAGGTCGTGCCGTCTGATCGGGTGCGCTACCTCGCCGAGATCACCGAGACGATCCGCGGCTTCCATGCCGAGACCGACCGGCTCGCCGACGCCGCCGACCGCGCCCAACGCCTCGCGCTCGTGTCAGGCGAGCTTGCCGACGCGGGGCACGAGAGGTCGGGGGTCGATGAGCTTCTCGTCACGGCCCGCAAGGCGGTGCCCCACGAGATCGCCGACCAGATCGAGGGTTGGCCCGCCGTCGTCGAGTCGTACTCCGGCGACGAGATGATCACCCACAGCCGCGACCGCGAGATCCACACCGCCCTCACCAGGGAATCGCTCTCGGGCAGCAAGATTCCGCGTGTCTCGCTGCCGAAGTTCACCCACCACGGGCAGCTCGTCCGGTTCTGGCGCCGCGAGAACCTGCCGGGCTACTTCCCGTTCACCGCCGGCGTCTTCCCCTTCAAGCGTGACGGTGAGGACCCGGCCCGGATGTTCGCTGGTGAAGGCGACCCGTTCCGCACCAACCGACGCTTCAAGCTGCTGTCGGCCGACAACGACGCCACCCGGCTCTCGACGGCATTCGACTCGGTGACGCTGTACGGTCGCGACCCTGACCCCCGCCCCGACGTCTACGGCAAGGTCGGCACGTCAGGTGTCTCCGTCGCGACGCTCGACGACATGAAGGCGCTGTACGACGGGTTCGACCTCGTCTCGCCCACGACCTCGGTGTCGATGACGATCAACGGGCCCGCGCCCACCGTGCTGGCGTTCTTCCTCAACACCGTGATCGACCAGCAGGTCGACGTGTTCCGCGCCGAGCACGACCGCGAACCGTCCGCAGAGGAGCACGCAGACCTGCGGTCGTACGCGCTGCAGAATGTCCGCGGCACGGTGCAGGCCGACATCCTCAAGGAGGACCAGGGCCAGAACACGTGCCTGTTCTCGACCGAGTTCTCGCTGCGCATGATGGCCGACATCCAGGAGTGGTTCATCGAGCAGAAGGTGCGCAACTTCTACTCCGTCAGCATCTCGGGCTATCACATCGCCGAGGCCGGGGCCAACCCCATCAGCCAGCTCGCGTTCACGCTCTCCAACGGGTTCACGTACGTCGAGGCCTACCTCGCGCGCGGCATGGACATCGACGACTTCGCGCCCAACCTGTCGTTCTTCTTCTCCAACGGCATGGACCCGGAGTACTCCGTGCTCGGACGTGTGGCCCGCCGCATCTGGGCCGTCGCGATGAGGGAGAAGTACGGCGCCAACGAACGCACGCAGAAGATGAAGTACCACGTGCAGACGACCGGGCGATCGCTGCACGCACAGGAGATGGACTTCAACGACATCCGCACGACGCTGCAGGCGCTCATCGCCATCTACGACAACGCCAGCAGCCTGCACACCAACGCCTACGACGAGGCCGTCACGACACCGTCGGCGGAATCGGTTCGGCGCGCACTCGCGATACAGCTCATCATCAACCGCGAGTGGGGTCTCGCGATGAACGAGAACCCCACGCAAGGCGCGTTCATCACCGACGAGCTCACCGACCTCGTCGAGAACGCCGTCCTCGCCGAGTTCGACGCCATCAACGAGCGCGGCGGCGTGCTCGGTGCGATGGAGACCGGCTATCAGCGCGGACGCATCCAGGACGAGTCGATGCTCTACGAGCACCGCAAGCACGACGGCTCGCTGCCGATCATCGGCGTCAACACGTTCCGCAAGCCCGACGGCGACGAGGAGCCGCCCACTGTCGAGCTCGCACGTGCCACCGAGTCCGAGAAGGAGTCGCAGCTGTCACGTGTACATGCCTTCCAGGACACTCACAACGCCGAGGCCAACGCCGCGATCGAGATCCTTCGCACGGCAGCGGTCAACGGTGAGAACGTCTTCGCACCCCTGATGGAGGCCGCCCGCGTCTGCTCGCTTCAGCAGGTCACCGAGGCGTTCTTCGAGGTGGGTGGCCAGTACCGCAGGAACGTCTGACCCACCGCCCACCTCCGCGCTGGGAGTGACGCTCTTGATGCGACACTCCGTGCAAGACCACAAGAGCGTCACCCCCAGCGCGGGTGGGGATGCAGGGGTAGTTGGCGCACGCTCTCGAAGCGCTGCTCGCTGCCGTCGACGGGGTCGGTGAACGCGAGCTCGCTCGCCAGCAGCTGCAAGGGCCGCGAGAAGTCGTCGACCGGCACGTCAAGCACCTCGGGGTACAGCGGGTCGTCGACGATCGGGATACCGAGGCCCTGCAGGTGAACGCGCAGCTGGTGGGTCCGGCCGGTCCGCGGTGTGAGCCGGTAGACGGCCCGATCGCCATCCCTCGACTCGAGCTCCACGAGCGTCTCGGCGTTGACCGGGGCGCCCGGCACGACGGCTGCCTGCCACCGGCCGCGCTCCTTGCCCAGATGGTTGCGCACCGTGACGGGCAGCTCGAGGTCCGCGCGCCACGGCGCCACCGCCCGATAGGTCTTGCGCACGGTGCCGTTCTGGAACATCGACTGGTACGCACCACGCCAGCGCCGTTCGGTGCCGAGCATCAGCAGGCCGGACGTGATGCGGTCGAGACGGTGCAGAGCCGACAGCTCGGGCAGTCCGAGCTCGGCACGAAGCCGCACCACGACGCTCTGTCTGACGTGGCCACCACGCGGGATGGAAGAGAGGAACGCCGGCTTGTCGACCACGACGATGCGGTCGTCCTGGTGCACCACATGGATCTCGCCGGGCACCGCGACCTCGTCGACGAGGTCGCGGTGAAACCACACGAAGGTGTGCGGGGTGTACGGATGATCGTCACCCACGGCCGTGCCGGTGTCGTAGACAAACCGCTCGTCGGCCAACATCTGAGCAACGTCGACCCGCTCCGGCAGCCGATGACGCAGCCACGTGCCCATCGTGGGCCACGGGTCGGGGCGAGGCTTGCCACGATCGGGGGTGCGCAACCACGCAGCCCCGAGCCCGTGACGCTGGGGCAACGGGGAACGGGGAGGCACCCGTCGATGCTACGGCGGCACCGCTTGTATCGTCGACGCGTGAGTGACCTCCCTTCGTTCGAGAACATCCTGCAGATCCCCGCGACGTTCGACCAGCAGGTGGAGCCTGAGTTCATCGACGAGAACGGGCACATGAACATCGGCGACTACTTCCGCCTCGGGTCCTGGGCGATGTGGAAGAACACCCAGGCTGCCGGGGTGGACCGCGAGTACGTCGACGAGCTGCAGCTCACCTTGTTCACGGCGGAGCAGCACATCCGTTACTACAGCGAGCTGCGTCTCGGCGACCGGTTCACGGTGCACTCGCGCATCCTCGAACGTTCTGCACGCGTCGTGCACGGCATGTCGTTCATCGTCGACCAGGAGACCTCGTCGCTCGCGTGCACGTTGGAGGCCACGCTCGTCCACGTCAGCACCGCGACCCGCAGAACCGTCGACATCTCGGACGAGGTGGCGTCGGCACTCGACGTCATGATCGCCGAGAGCGATGCCCTCGGTTGGGCCGCGCCGGTGTGCGGCGCGATGGGCGTCCGCCGGCGCTGAACACGTGCGGTGAATGATCTCGGGCGAACCGGGTACGGCACTCGGGGGGCGAGGCGCAGGCGTGCCGACCGGCGCGTGACGTCCGTCCCGAGAGGAAGGTACTCATGTCCGACATCAAGTGGTGGGTATGGCTCATCATCGCCGTCGTCGTCGTCGCACTCGTGCTGGCTGCCGTGGCCGCTTCACGCAAGAGCGCTCAACGCAAGGAGGCGAAGCTGCTGGAGCACGAGCAGCACCAGCGGGAGAAGGCGGCCGCCATCAGGGACGACGCCCAGATGAATGCCGTCGACGTCAAGCGTCGCGAGGCCGATGCGCTCACTGCGCGGGCCGACGCTGAGGCGGCGCGGCTCGAGGCCGAGCGGCTCGAGCGCACCGCGCACGAGCACCATCAGGAAGCAGCGCAGACCCGCGACGCCGTCGACGACCGGATGGCTGAGGCCGATCGCATCGACCCCGACGTCCGTGTCGACGACGACGGCGCGCACAGGGTGGACAGTGAGCACAACGCCAACGGCGAGCACATTGCGGATCGTGAGCACAATGCAGACCGTGAGCACAGTGCCCCCGACGTCACAGGACACACGGACGCTTCGCGCGACCGCTGACGCCTAGGCTGTACGCATGACAGCTCGCGAGGGGGACGACCTCGGCCACCCGGTCAGCATCGACGGGCCCGCCGCCCGGGTCGTCTCCCTCGTGCCGTCGCTCACCGAGGCCATCGCCGCCACCCGGCGCGAGGCGCTGGTGGGCGCCACCGAGTGGTGCACGCACCCGGCCGACCTCGACGTCACTCGCATCCGCGGCACCAAGAACCCCGACCGCGCCGCGATCGCCGCTCTCGAGCCCGACCTGGTCCTTGCCAATCGCGAGGAGAACCGCGAGCTCGACATCCGCAGGCTCCGCGAGGCCGGCATCCAGGTCTGGGTCACGGTCATCGAGACCGTCGACGAGTCATTCGCATCGATGCGCCGCATGTTCACCGACGGCCTCTGCTGGGACGTCCCTGCATGGCTGCTCGAGGCCGAGCGCGTGTGGGCCGAGCCCGTCGCGTCGGCCGGACGACGCGTCGCAGTGCCGATCTGGCGCGACCCGTGGATGGTGGTCGGAGCCCGCACGTTCACCGGTGACGTCCTGGACCGACTGGGTCTGATCAACGCCTTCGGCGACGGTGAAGACCGGTACCCACACGTCGACCTGGCAGACATCGACCGCGACGACATCGACCTGATTCTTCTGCCCGACGAGCCCTACGTCTTCACGGCCGACGACGGCCCGGAGGCGTTCGGGCGGGCGCCGACGACGCTCGTGTCGGGCCGCTCACTGACGTGGTACGGCCCCTCGATGGTGTCAGCAAGGGCTGACCTGCAGAGGGCGCTTCAGCAGACCGGCACCACCTAGACAACCTCTACACCTGGTCGGCGGCAGCCTTCTCGGCGGCGGCCTTCTTCGCTGCCTCAGTGGCAACCGGAGCCTTCGCGGCCTCTTCGTGGCTCTGGGCAGCAAGCAGCCCGGCAGACTTGCGTGCCTCGGACCTCGAGACCGCCTTGCGCGGTGAACGTGCCTCGACAAGCAGGGGCTTGACCGAGGCCACGGGCGGCGTCTCACCGACGATGGCGTTGTGGCTGCCCCACACCAGGTACTTCGCCGTCAGGTTGATCATCGTGGCGAAACGGTTGCGGTTGCCCAGCAGCGTCGCGACGTGGGGCACCACCCAGATGATCCAGGCCGGGAAGCCGGTGAGACGGGGCAGGCCCTTGATCTCGGCGACGGCTGACGAACGACCGATCGTCGCCATCGTGCCCTTGTCCTTGTACTTGAAAACCTTGACCTTCGAGGTGTTGCCGGCCATGTCGGCCTTGATGAACTTGGCGACGTGCTTGCCACCCTGGATGGCAGGCTGCGCGAGCTGGGGCAGCGGCTCGTCGGGGCTGACCGAGACATCACCGATCGCGAACACGTTGTCCATGCCGAGCACCCGCAGGTGCTCGTCGGTCTCGATACGTCCCCCCCGGCCCTGCGGAACAGCCCAGTCCTGGACGACCGAGTGGGCGGTGATGCCACTGGCCCACACAACGATGCCAGCGGGGAGAAACTCCTCGACGCCATCGTGCTCGACGAGTACACCGTCGGCGCGAACCTCCTTGACGGCCGTGCCGAGGCGCAGGTCGACATGGCGCTTCTCGAGCGACCTCTTGGCGTAGTCGCGCAGCTTGGGGTGGAACGGGCCGAGCACGTGCGGCAACATCTCGATGAGCGCGATGTGCACCCGCTCCGGGTCGATCTCGGGATAGGTCACGGGCATGTCGTGGTTGCGGAGCTCGGCGAACGCGCCGGCGGTCTCGACGCCCGTGGCTCCGCCGCCGACCACCACGATGCGAAGGTCACGGTCCTGCCCGTTGATCGCGGCTTCCTCGAGAGCCGCGAACATCTTGTCGCGCACGGCCAGTGCCTGAGAACGGCGGTAGAGCGGCATGGCCAGCTCTTCTGCGCCCGGAATGCCGAAGTAGTTGGCTGTCACCCCGACCGCCACGATCAGGTAGTCGTAGCGGACGTCGACGCCACCCTCGAGGTGCAGCGTCTTGGCCTCGTGGTCCATCGACACGACAGTGCCCTTGAGGAACCGCACGTTGTTCTGCTTGGCGCGGATGGCGCGCAGGAACCAGGTGATGTCGCCGGGGTTGAGGCTCGCGGTTGCCACCTGGTAGAGCAGCGGCTGGAAGGTGTTGTACGTGTGGCGGTCGATCAGCGTCACGTCGACATCGGACCGCTTGAGCTTACGAACGGCCGCGATGCCGCCGAACCCGCCTCCCACGACAACGACATGGGGACGCTTGGCTGTAGACACTGTGCTTTCGGGCATGGGCCTTAGTTTATCGGTGATACGCCACACCGCTGAAATCAAAGAAGTGTGACCTCCATTGCCCTACGTCCTGACGAACCAGGCCACCGCTTCAGGTTTGCGGAGCTGGAAGATCGCGACGGCGCACGCCGCGGTCCAGGGCAGCCCCACGGGGAAGGCGACGAGCGAGACGACCATCGTGATCGACGACACCCACAGGAGCGCGGTCCGCCCGAACCGTCGGCCGGTGAGCGCCGCTAGGGAGGCGGCAAGACCCGCCACCGACAGCACCACGAATCCGATCGACATCGCCACCGACGCCGTGTAGAGGGTGCCGACGTCCATGCCGGAGTCGCGGATGAGGCCGGTGCCGATGCCGTCGTCGCGCATCATGCGCTCGTAGTCGCCGCCGACGATCGCGAATGCCACGAGCGCGATGGCACACATTCCGCCGACCATCGCCGACCCGATGAGGGCGGTCCAGGCGGCGATGCTGACGGACTGGGGAACGGAACGTTTCACGGCCGACTCTGCCGGAGGGTGCTCCAACGTCTGCACAGCGGAAGTGGAGGAGGTCTCAGTGTCGTGCGCAGGAGCGGGAGGCTCCGGCGACTTCGTGACCGCGAACGGGTCGGGTCGCGACGAAGACGACACGCTGGCGGCGGAGGCACCACCCGGATCTGCGAACCAGGCGCGCACGTCAGGCGTCCACAGCTGGTAGACGCAGACCGATGCGATGACCCCGACGAAGATGAACACGAACGCGCCGGCCACCGCACCCAGGATGCCGATCAGCGCGAGTATCACCGCGAACACGGTGAGGATGATGCGGCTGACGCGGTGCCCCATCGCGGTGTAGGCCGCGAAGACCACGCCACAGGCCGCGAACACCGCGAGTGCGGTGAGCAGGACTCGGTAGGTGGTGTTCGCATCGGCCTGGCTCATGCCGTCCTGCACGAACGTCTTGGTCTGGCTCTTGACGTTCGCCTGACCGTCGATGGTGTTCCACTGCGTGAGGATCGTGACGACCTGGATGCCGAGGATGAGGCAGATCATGCCGAGGTAGAGGCAGGCAGAAACCAGCATCCGGGGACGTGCGCGGCGTGCCTCAGTCATGCATCAATCTCACCACGCCACTACAAGCCACCCGGATGTGGGCTGTCACGCACGCATCACCGTGAGCTCGTCGGCCCCGGCAGCCCGATCGACCAGCACGGTGTCGCCGTCGCGCACGTCGCCACTGAGCAGCGAGCGCGCGAGCCGGTCGCCGATCGCCTGCTGCACGAGCCGCCGCAGTGGACGGGCGCCGTACGGGGGGTCCCAGCCGGTGAGCGCGAGCCACTCCCGCGCCGCCGCCGTGACGTCCAGCGTGATGCGTCGAGCCGAGAGCCGCTTGCCCAGCGAGGCGATCTGCAGGTCAACGATGCGTGCCAGCTCGGCCGTGCCGAGCGCGTCGAAGGTCACGATCTCGTCGAGCCGGTTGAGGAACTCGGGCTTGAACGACGCCTTCACGACCTCCATGACCGCTGCGTGCTTGGTGGCGTCGTCGAGCGCCGGGTCTGCCAGGAAAGTAGAACCGAGGTTGGACGTCAGGACCAGGATCACGTTGCGGAAGTCGACCGTGCGCCGCTGACCATCGGTGAGGCGGCCGTCGTCCAACACCTGCAGGAGGATGTCGAACACCTCGGGGTGCGCCTTCTCGACCTCGTCGAGCAGCACGACCGAGTAGGGCCGACGACGCACGGCCTCGGTCAGTTGACCACCCTCGTCGTAGCCGACGTACCCGGGGGGCGCTCCGACGAGTCGGCTCACGGAGTGCTTCTCGCTGTACTCGCTCATGTCGATGCGGATGATCGCCCGCTCGTCGTCGAACAGGAACTCCGCCAGAGTCTTGGCCAGCTCGGTCTTGCCGACGCCGGTCGGGCCGAGGAACAGGAACGAGCCCGTCGGACGGTCGGGGTCGGAGATGCCGGCACGCGAACGTCGTACGGCGTCGGACACGGCTGTGACGGCTTTCTTCTGGCCGATCAGACGTTGTCCGAGCTCGTCCTCCATGCGCAGCAGCTTGCCTGTCTCACCCTCCAGCAGGCGGCCGGTGGGGATGCCGGTCCACGCCGCGACCACCTCGGCGATGTCGTCAGCCCCGACCTCCTCGTGCACCATGGAGTCTTCCTCACGGTTGGCCTCGGCGGCCTGCGCCTCGGCGAGCTGTTGCTCCATGCCGGGGATCTCGGCGTACAGAAGGCGGCTGGCGGTGTCCATGTCGCCCTCGCGCTGCGCCTTCTCGGCAGCGCTGCGCACCTCGTCGATGCGCTCCTTGATCTCACCCACCGCGTTGAGCGACTGCTTCTCCCGCTCCCACCGGGTCTCGAGACCACGCAGGGCCTCCTGCTTGTCGGCCAGCTCGACACGCAGCTTGGAGAGCCGCTCACGACTCGCGTCGTCGGCCTCCTTGTCGAGGTGCATCTCTTCCATACGCAGGCGGTCGACGCCGCGACGCAGCTCGTCGATCTCGACGGGGCTCGAGTCGATCTCCATGCGCAGCCGGCTGCCGGCCTCGTCGATGAGATCGATGGCCTTGTCGGGCAGCTGGCGGCCGGGAATGTAGCGGTCGGACAACGTGGCCGCGGCGACCAGTGCCGCGTCGGTGTACGAGATGCGGTGGTGCGCCTCGTAGCGCGACTTGAGACCACGCAGGATCGCGATGGTGTCCTCGGGGGTCGGTTCACCGACGAACACCTGCTGGAACCGGCGCTCGAGCGCCGGATCCTTCTCGATGCGCTCGCGGTACTCATCGAGCGTCGTCGCACCGATCATGCGCAGCTCGCCGCGCGCCAGCATCGGCTTCAGCATGTTGCCGGCGTCCATCGCGCTGTCGCCACCGGCGCCCGCTCCGACGACGGTGTGCAGCTCGTCGATGAAGGTGATGACCTGACCCTCGGACTCCTTGATCTCGGTGAGGACGGCCTTGAGACGCTCCTCGAACTCCCCGCGATACTTCGCCCCCGCGACCATCGCTGCGAGGTCAAGTGAGATGAGACGGCGACCCCGCAGCGACTCGGGGACGTCTCCGGCGACGATGCGCTGGGCGAGGCCCTCAACCACGGCGGTCTTGCCGACGCCCGGCTCGCCGATCAGCACAGGGTTGTTCTTCGTGCGCCGCGACAGCACCTGGATGACGCGGCGGATCTCGCTGTCGCGACCGATCACGGGGTCGAGCTTGCCGTCGCGGGCGACCGACGTGAGATCGACGCCGTACTTCTCCAACGACTGGTAGGTGTCCTCGGCGTCCTTGCTCGTGACGCGGGCGGTGCCACGCACGGCGGAGAAGGCCGACGTCAGCGACTCGGCACTCGCGCCTGCGCCATCGAGGACGGTACGGGCCGACGACTCGACCGTGGCAATGCCGACCACGAGGTGCTCGGTCGAGACAAAGTCGTCACCGAGCTGATCGGCGAGGTCCTGCGCGCGCTGCAGCACCTCGTGGCTCGATCGGCTGAAACCGGGGTTCTGCACGCTGGCCCCGCTCGCCGAGGGCAGGGAGTCGAGCGCCGCCTTGAGCCCCGCGCGAATGGCCTCGGGGTCGACTCCGGGCGCCTGGATGAGGGGGCCAGCGGTGCCACCCTCCTGCGCGAGCATGGCGACGAGAAGGTGGGCCGGCTCGACGGAGGGGTTGCCGGCCGCCGCGGCCGCCGAGAGCGAGCCCGCGATTGCCTGCTGGCTGCGCGTCGTGAACTTCGCAAGGTCCATGTGCCGGTCTCCTGGTGCGTGGTGATGTCACTGGTTGCAACACCTGATGCCTTGGGTCCATTTCTATCAAGGGTGCGATTGCCACCACAGGGTCCTTCGACCCCGCTCGAGGGCCAGCCGCCCCCGGCCGCAGCGCCGGGAGGTCAGTAGCCGGTGAAGTAGTCAGTCCTGATGCCGTCGCAGCGCTTCGCCAAGCCTGCGCGTACCGCGTTGACCATGGCGGGCGGACCCGAGATGTATGCGCGCCGCGAGGCAAGGTCGGGCACGACGTCGGCGATCAGCTCTGCCGACAGGAATGGCGCCTTCACGAACGTCCAGCCGTGAGGAAGGATGTCCGGGCGGGCAGGGCCGACGAGCACGACGGCCGCGCGGGCCAGCTCCGCGTCAAAAGGCATCTCTTCGGGCGATGACACGCCATAGACCAGCACGGCATCGCGCGCCGACTCGTGCCGCAGCTGGCTCAGGAACGGGGTGATGCCGATGCCGCCGGCCACCAGCAGAAGCGGTGACGAGGTGTCGGACGGCCACAGGAAATCTCCGCCCACACCGCTGCCGTGAATCAGGTCGCCCGGCTCGAGCGCGAGCAGAGCGCGCTTGAAGGTCGACGGCTTCTCCGGCACGCGCAACGTGATGGTCACCCGGCCGCCGCCGGAGGGCGGCGAGCTGATGCTGAACGTCCGGCGGGTCCCCCGGCTGTCGACGCCGGGGTGGGGAACTGTCAGCTCGACGTACTGGCCGGGCCTGAAGATCATCGGCGTGAGGGCACGGAAGGTCAGCTCGTGGGTCTCGGGGGTGAGCCGGCAGATGCCCTCGAGCTCGAACGAGAGACCGCGCCGGCGGGCAAAGCCGAACGCCACGAGGTTGCCAACAAGAAGCGCGAGCTCCTGCGTGACGCCGATGCCCCCGACCGAGACCGGTGCGGTGTCGAAGACAGAGATCCAGGTCGGGTAGGAGATCAGCACAGACACGACCGCCGCGACCAGAAGCTGCTGCCAGCGTCGGGGCGGTTGCGTCAGCGGCTCGCTGAGCATGAACCCGGCGATGAAGACGACCGCGTACGAGTTGGCCGTGGTCTGCAACGCATCGCCGTACCCGGCCCCGAACCCGGCTGCCAACCCCCAGATCGTCAGGCCGCCCGCCAGCACGATGAACAACAGACCGAGGTCGAGGCGTCGTGTGCGCCACAGGACGAGGAACGCACCGACTGCGACGAACGGGAGCAGCTTCTCTGAGGCCACCCACCACGTGGGCGCGATCGCCTCGGAGCCGACCAGCTTCTGCACCACGACCACCAAAAACGTGCCCGACGCGGTGGGGTTGAACAGATGCCTGCCGCGCCAGGCGAGCAGGTACTTCGAGAGGTTGGCGAGCACGGCCGCACCAGCGAGCCAGACGAGACTCGCAAAGGCCGTCGACGGCCAGAAGATGAAGAACAGCAGCAGTGCGGTGATGATCGACGACTCGGTGTGCGGCCTGACCCGCCAGATGAGTCCGAAGAGCCGGCTGCTGGCGTAGGACGCGACGAGCAGCACCGCGACAGTGAGCAGCTCGGCGGCGACCGTGAACGGCGTCGTGAAGGTCCCGGCGGCGGTGAACGCCACCATCACCACCACGAGGGCGGCGAGCACGAGGGTGACGAGGCGGTACATCGTCACCCGGCCGAGCATCCCGTCGAGCAGGTCGCGCGGGCTCGGCATGGTCCTGCGGCTCAGGGATGTCCTCATGCGAACACCTCTCCGGGCAGCCGCGGCGACCACTCGACCCGTCCGTCGGCGTGCATACGGACGAACTCGTGGTCGAAGCGTGACATGAGCCGGCCCGGATCGACCAGGAACAGCGCCGTCGCCAGCCCGTCGGCGAGCAGGCAGGAGTCGGCGACGACCCAGGTGGCCACGATGTCGCGGGTGGGCCGCCCCGTACGCCCGTCGAGCACATGGTGCAGGCCGTCACCCCAGGCACGACGGTTCGAGGCCGACGCGCACAACGCCATGCCGTCGGCGAGCTCGACGACCCCGATCGCGCGGCCGGCGTCGTGCGGGTGCTCGAGGGCCACCCGCAACGGATCGTCGCCGCGGTGCAGGAGGTCTCCGCTGGCATCGATCGACCAGCGCGGCACGTCGTGCCCGGTCAGCACCGCGCCGACGAGGTCGACGAGGCACCCCTTGCCGGCGGCGCCGACGTCAAGCAGCACCGGCTCATGCGCGACGAAGTCGGGATAGGTCCAGTCGAACGACTCCCAGCTCTGCACCGGCGCCGGGTCAGCCACTTCGGTGAGCGAGTAGCCCGCGCCGTAGCCGAGGTCGGCGAGCGTCCGCCCGACGAGTGGCGTCACGGCCCCGTCGCTGAGAGCATGCAGCTCGACGTAGAGATCGAGCAGTGCGCGCGACTCGTCGCCGAAGACCCACGCCCCACCACGGTCGGCGATCTGCGAGACGACGGAGTCGGACCGAAACCTCGACCAGACAGCGTCGAAGCCCTCGATGCACGCCGTGACGGCCCCCTTGGTCTCCGGGTCCAGCGGATTGGCGGTGTCGATCTGCCACCCGGTGCCGATGGCCTCGAACTGCCACTCGCGCATGTCAGGCGGCGGCATCGGCCTTGATGTCGTCGATCGCCTTGTTGAAGCCCTCGCTGGTCAGCGAGGAGCCGGCCACCTTCGACGCCTTGACCTCAGCGAGGCTCTTGCCGATGACCTCAGAGCCGATGCCGCCAGCAAACTGCGTCTGGTACCCGTTCGAGGTGCCGTTCGTCGCCTCGGGCGTCACCTTCAGCGCAGTGACCTTGTTGGCCTTGACGGTGAGGGCCACCTTGACCTTGGAGGTACCGGCTGGGTTCGGGTAGCTGCCTTCGCTCTCGTAGTCGCCGTCCTTGAAGTCGGCGGCGGTCGTGGCGCTGCCCGGCGTGGCGTCGGCGGCCGATGATCCCGAAGACGACCCGACGGAGCTGTCACTCGCCCCACCGCAGGCCGCCGTCAACAGCAGGACGGACGCAGCGGCCGCGACCGAGAGCATCTTCTTGTGAGCGGGGAGGTTCATGGTGTCGGGATCCTGACCTTGGCGGATGGATGAAGGTTCAAACCGTGGACCCTCATGGGGTAGAACGAGCCCTTGACGAGCCCGGTTCCCCCACCTGCCCGGCTCACAGGTCGGCCACGGCCTGGGTGGCGGCGTTGAACCCGCCCATTCCGTGCACCCCGCCCCCCGGGGGTGTCGACGCCGAGCACAGGTAGAGCCCCTTGGCTCCGAGCGAGTAGGGGTTGGGGCTGATGCGCGGCCTGAAGACCGTCTGCATCGGGGTGAGGGCGCCGCCGGTGATGTCGCCACCGAGGTAGTTGGCGTTGTGCGCCTCGAGATCGCTCGGCCTGCGCACTGCGGTGCCGACGATTCGCTCCCGGAAGCCCGGCGCGAACCGCTCGATCTGCGCGATGAGGGTGCCGGTGGCGTCGCCGTCGTAGCCGTGGGGCACATGTGCGTAGGCCCAGACGGGGTGCACGCTGCCGACCGAGCGCGACGGGTCGGCGAGGTACTGCTGACACACCAGCACAAACGGGTTGGACGGCATGCGCCCCGCCACGACCTCCGTCTCGGACGCCGTCACCTCCTCGAGGGTTCCGCCGACGTGCACCGTGCCGGCTCGGCGGGCGTGCTCGTTGAGCCACGGCACGCCACCGTCGACGGCGAAGTCGACCTTGTACGCGCCCGGGCCGCGCTTCCAGCGCCGCAGTGGCCTGACGACGCGCGCCGGCAGCCTGCCCCCGGCGATCGCGAGCACCTGGTCGGGCGAGGTGTCGAACATGACGATGTCGGCAAGCGGCAGGTCGGTGACCCGGTGACCGGTCTCGATCGCGCCGCCGAGCTCGACGATCTCGGCGGCCAGGGCGTGGGCGATCGCCGACGACCCGCCCTTGGCGACGGGCCACCCGTACGAATGCCCGAACGCACCGAACATCATGCCGAGCGCGCCCGTGGTCGGACGGTTCAGCGGCTGCATGGCATGTGCAGCCATGCCGGCGAACAGCGCTCGGGCCTCCTCGTTGCTCCAGCGACGAGCGACCCAGGAGGCCGGCTGCATGGCGCGGGTACCGAACGTCGCGAGCCGGACCGGGTGACGTGGGACGTGAAGGATCGGCTTGAACAGCTCGGCCGTGAGGTCGTCGATGTGCTCGACGAGCGGAGCGTAGAGGCGTCGCCACGGGTCGCCATCGGCTGCCAGCCCCGCGGCAGTGCGGTCAAGATCGCGAAAGAGCACACCTGCCCGCCCCCCGTCGAGCGGGTGCGCGGCCTCGACCTCGGTCCAGAGCCACTCGAGCCCGTGCCTTCCGAGGTCGAGCGAGCGGAAGAAAGGCGACGCCGCGCCGGTCGGATGGGCCGCAGAGCAGATGTCGTGGATCAGGCCCGGCACCGTCAGCTCGGCCGAGCGGGTGCCGCCACCGATCTCGTCCTCGGCCTCCAGGATCGTGACCTCGACACCGGCCTTGGCGAGGACGACGGCCGCGGCCAGCCCGTTGGGTCCGGATCCGACGACGACAGCAGAGGTCATGACGTCAGGCTAGTGGCGCATCGGCATCCGCGCCGCGGACGCGGAGTGGCAGGTCGCTCTGCCGCGGCTGCCGACTGATCAACTCGACTCGTGGTCGGCGGCGGCACCATCAGAGGCAGCAGCCAAGAGCGTCGCTGTGAGCCACGCCACACCGACCTCGATCGCATCGCGAGACGGGTCGCGCGCCTTGTCACAGCGCTTTAAACTCGGGGCAGAGGCAATGAGATCCCTTCCCCCAGGAGTAGCGAATGAGCAGGCAACTGCGTGTCGCCGTCATCGGTGCTGGACCTGCGGGTATCTATGCCGCAGACATCCTCACCAAGTCCGACGTCGACGTGACGATCGACATCCTCGATCGCGACCCCACACCGTTCGGCCTGATCCGCTACGGCGTCGCACCGGACCACCCACGCATCAAGGAGATCATCAAGGCCCTCAAGCGGGTGCTTTCCAACGATGACATCCGGTTCTTTGGCAACGTCAACTACGGTGCTGACCTCAAGCTCGACCACCTCCAGCAGTTCTACGACGCCGTCATCTTCGCCACCGGCGCGCGCGGCGACCGTGATCTGCAGATTCCCGGCATCGACCTGCGGGGCTCGTTCGGCGCCGCCGACTTCGTGTCCTGGTACGACGGCCACCCCGATGCCCCGCGCGACTGGCCGTTCGACCCCCGCGCCGAGTCCGTCGCCGTCCTCGGGGTCGGCAACGTCGGCCTCGACGTCGCGCGCATGCTCGCCAAGACGGCCGACGAGCAGCTCGTCACCGAGATCCCCGACAACGTGCACGCCGGACTCAAGACCAATGCCGCCAAGGACATCCACGTCTTTGCCCGGCGCGGCCCGGCCCAGGTGAAGTTCACCCCGATGGAGCTTCGCGAGCTGTCGCACTCCCCGAACGTCGACGTCATCGTGCATCCCGAGGGCTTCGAGCTCGACGAGGGCTCGATGGATCTCATCCGCGCCTCGAAGTCGGTCAAGCTCGTCGTCGACGTGCTGCAGAACTACCTGGCCAAGGAGCCGACCGGCGCCGAGCACCGCATCCACATCCACTTCTGCCAGAACCCTGTCGAGGTCCTCGGCGAGGGCGGACGGGTCGTGGGGTTGCGTACCGAGGTCACCGAGCTCGACGGCACCGGCAACGTCCGCGGCACCGGCGAGCACGTCGACTGGCCCGTGCAGGCCGTCTATCGGGCGGTGGGCTACCGCTCTGACAACCTCGCCGGCATCCCGTTCGACGACACCCTCGCCATCGTGCCCAACGACGGGGGACGCGTCATCGACATCGACGGCCTGCCCCTGCCCGGCGCCTACGTCACCGGGTGGATCAAGCGCGGGCCGGTCGGCCTGATCGGCCACACCAAGTCAGATGCCGCCCAGACCATCGACCTGCTGCTCGCGGACGTCGACGGCCTCGTCGCCCCAGAACAGCCGGCGCGTGAGGCCGTCGACCGCTACCTCGACGGGCGCGGGATCGAGTTCACGACCTGGGAGGGCTGGGAGACGCTCGACCAGCACGAGCTGGCCCTCGGCGAGACCGCCGGCCGCACCCGCATCAAGGTCGTGCCGCGCGAAGACATGGTCCGCATCGCGCGCGACTGAGCCAGCAGAGCGGTCGGTCGTGCAGGATGCGCGAGGGTTGGTGCATCGGCTCGACAGCGCGCGGCACCTACTTGGTCACGAGAACCTGGACGTAGCACCGCCCGCCGTCCTTGGGCGCGGGCACCGCGCCCATCATGAACGTGACCGAGTCGCCCCCCGCGACGTCGGAGACCTGCTTGGTACTGGCCTCTTCTGCCCCTCCGGTTGCTTGGCCGACGTAGACGGTGACCTGGAAGGTCACCTTGTTCTTGCTGTCGTTGGACAGGTGGCCCGAGGCGGTCCACCGACCCTTCGAGCCCTTGACGCACCGGAACCGCGACAACGCCTCCGGCGTGGAGACTCCGGTCGGAGACTGAAGGGGCGATGTCGCACCGGGCGCGCCGGCGGTCGAGGGGTTCTGCGTCGAGTCCGTAGATGTAGCCGCCTTCTCCGACGACCCGCCGCAGCCGGCGAGCACCAGAAGCAGGGCCATCGCCGACGCCAATACACGCATGGCGCCATCCCACCACGGGACCTCGTCACCCGGATGGAGGCGCGCACTCCCCCGTCGGCACCTCCAGACCATCCCTCGCGAACATGAGGGGCCCTCATGTTGACCACGGTCAGCACAGTAGTATGACGTCCTATTACTCTGAGGAGAAGCATGAGCCGGATCGAACATGTGGGTGTCATCGGTGGTGGCCTGATGGGCTCGGGCATCACCGAGGTAGCCGCTCGTGCGGGGCTCGACGTCGTGGTCGTAGAAATCTCGCCCGAGGCGGTCAAGGCCGCCGGTGAGCGCGTCGAAGGATCACTGCACCGGGCCGAGTCGCGTGGCAAGATCGACGCCGCTGAGGTCGCCGCGGTGCTCGACCGCATCACCTTCACCGACGACCTCGAGGCCCTCGCCGACCGCGACCTCGTCGTCGAGGCCGCGTCCGAGGACGAGAAGACGAAGCTCGAGCTGTTCCGCCGAGTCGGCCGGATCCTGACCAAGGACGACGCGATCCTCGCGTCCAACACGTCCTCGATCCCCATCGTCAAGCTCGGCGCCGTGTCGGGGCGGGCGCACCACGTCATGGGCGTCCACTTCTTCAATCCGGCTCCCGTCATGCAGCTCGTCGAGCTCATCCCCTCGCTGACCACTTCTCCTGAGACCCTCGACCGCATGCGTGCCTGGGTCACCGACACGCTCGGCAAGAAGCCCATCGACGCCACCGACCGAGCCGGGTTCGTCGTCAACTCCCTGCTCGTCCCATACCTGCTGTCGGCGATCCGCATGTTCGAAGCTGGCTACGCGTCCGCCGACGACATCGACCGCGGCATGGTCCTGGGCTGCGGGCACCCCATGGGACCGCTCGCCCTCAGCGACCTCATCGGCCTCGACACCATCAAGGCCATCGGCCAGTCGATGTACGAGGAGTTCAAGGAACCGCTCTACTCTCCGCCGCCGCTCCTCGGTCGCATGGTCGACGCCGGGCTGCTCGGCAAGAAGTCCGGCCAGGGCTTCTACGGCTACGACAAGGCCTAGCCTCGATCGGTCGGGACGATGTTGCCCGAGGGGTTCTCGTAGCCTCATGACAGCGCAACACCCCCCACCCCGGATGTCCTCGGTGACTCGACACCGGACGACAGGGTAAGAATGACGTGATTCACGTACACACCGGAGGCACCATGTTCTTTCCTCTCACCGTCAATGACTTCCTCGACCGCGCCGTCACCGTCTACCCCGATCGCGTCGCCGTCGTCGACGAGCCGGTCCAGCCGGCGGAGTCGTGGGGAGAGATCACCTACGCCGAGATTGGTCGCCGGGCGAAGGCGCAGGCCGCCAACCTCGACGCCATGGGCGTGCCCGTCGGTGGGCGGGTCGCGATCGTCTCGCAGAACTCTGCGCGGCTGCTGACGTCGTTCTTCGGCGTCTCGGGATGGGGCCGGGTGCTCGTACCGGTCAACTTCCGGCTCGCCGTCGCCGAGATCCGCTACATCATCGAGCACTCAGGCGCCGAGGTGCTGATGGTCGATCCGGACCTTCGCCACCTGGTCGACGAGATCGACTGCGAGCGCATCTTCGTCCTCGGCGAGGATGACGACAAGATCTGGGGGCGCGGCACGGGAGCCGCCCCGCGGCCGTGGGAGGGCGACGAGAGTGCGACCGCCACCATCAACTACACCTCCGGCACCACGGCACGTCCCAAGGGCGTCCAGTTGACGCATCGCAACCTGTGGCTCAACGCGACGACGTTCGGGCTGCACGCCACCATGACCGACCGCGACGTCTACCTCCACACCCTGCCGATGTTCCACGCCAACGGGTGGGGGTGGCCCTTCACGGTCACGGGCATGGGCGGGCGCCACATCGTGATCCGACAGATCGACGGCAGCGAGATCCTCAGGCGCGTCGAGAAGCACGGCGTCACCGTGATGTGCGCCGCTCCGGCCGTCGTCACCGCGGTGCTCGACGGCGCCAAGACGTGGGAGGGCGAGATCCCCGGCCGTGACAAGGTCCGCATCATCGTCGCCGGCGCCCCGCCACCGACCCGCACCATCGAGAGGGTGCGCGACGAGCTCGGCTGGGAGTTCATCCAGATCTACGGCCTCACCGAGACGTCGCCGCTGCTGACCATGTCGCGGATGCGCGAGGAGTGGGACGATCTTGACTCCACCGAGCAGGCACGACGGCTCGGACGTGCAGGCGCGCCCACGATCGGCGTCCGCATGATGATCGACGACCTTGGCGAGGTGCTGGCGCAGTCCAACCACAATCTCGCTTCCTACTGGCAGAACCCCGAGGCCACCGCCGACGCGCAGTCCGGCAACTGGTTCCACACCGGCGACGGCGGCACCTTCGAGGATGGCTACATCACCATTGCGGACCGCAAGAAGGACGTCATCATCACCGGCGGCGAGAATGTCTCCTCGATCGAGGTCGAAGATGCGCTGGCGTCGCACCCCGCCGTTCGCGAGGTGGCCGTCATCGGCATCCCCGACGAGAAGTGGGGAGAGCTCATCACCGCCCTCGTGGTGCTCGACCCCGATGAGGACCCGGTAGACGGCCCCGGCCTCATCGCCCACTGCCGAGAACACCTCGCGGGCTACAAGTGCCCCAAGAAGATCGAGTTCCGCGACGAGCTGGCGCGCACCGCGACCGGCAAGCTGCAGAAGTTCAAGCTCCGACAGCCCTTTTGGGAGGGCCGCGAGAAGCAGATCAACTGATCGGCCTTCCCGCTGCGAGGACAGGTCGTCAACTGCCAGCGTGACGGCCTGTTCGGCTGGTGGTGGGGCTAGCCCCGGAGCTGGGCAGCCAGCGGGCAGTCGAATGGGTCGCGGGCGCGCAGGCCGACATTGTTGAGGTAGTCGACCACGATGGCGTAGGAGTGGAAGAGCCCGACCTCCATGTAGTCGACACCCTCGCGCTCGCAGTACGAGCGCACGATGGGACGTGCCTTCTTGAGGTTGCAGCGCGGCATGCTCGGGAACAGGTGGTGCTCGATCTGGTAGTTGAGTCCGCCCATCGCCCAGTCGGTGAGGGGGTTGCCCCGGACGTTGCGCGACACCATGACCTGGCGACGCAGGAAGTCGAGCTTCATGTCGGGCGGGACGATCGGCATGCCTTTGTGGGCCGGCGCGAACGAGGCTCCGAGGCAGAAGCCGAAGACGGCCATCTGGATCGCGAAGAACGCGACTGCCTTGCCGAGCGGCAGGAACAGCAGCAGGATCGCGACGAAGCTCGTCAGTCGGGCGACGACGAGAAACAGCTCGACCCGCCGCCACGGCTGCGCTGACTCCTTGTCACGCGCGGCGCGGATGCTCTCGGCGTGCAGGTTGAGCCCCTCGAGGGTCAGCAGCGGGAAGAACAGCCAACCCTGGCGCTTGACGAACCACCCCGCGAACCCTTCGGTGCGTTGGGCGACGATGCCGGGGGTGAACGCGATGGCTCCGGGGCCGATGTCGGGGTCGTAACCCTCGACGTTCGGGCCCTTGTGGTGCATGTTGTGCTTGCCGCGCCACCACGCGAAGCTCAGCCCGGCGAACGCGCCGGCAAGAACTCGGGCAGTCCAGGAGTTCCACTTCGCCGACTTGAACATCTGCCGGTGGGCGGCGTCGTGCCCGAGGAAGCCAAACTGCGTGACGATGATGCCAAGGGCGGCAGCGAGGATGAGCTGGAACCACGAGTTGCCCAGCAGGAAGAAGCCAGCCCAGATGGCGAAGAACGCTGCCACGTGGACGCCGATCTGCATCCAGTAGTAGACCTGCTCGCGCTCAAGGAGACCTTGGCCACGAACGTCCTTCAACAGCTCACTGAAGAGGCTGACATAGCGTTCGTTGGGAGAGGCGTCGACTCGGGCTTCCTGGGTCATCTACTGGCCTTTCGACTGCGGGGAGCGAAAAGTAGCCGCAACCACTTCCCGGTGCGGCCGTGTCTTCATCATGACACGACGAGGTGGACGCGGACACCTGAGAGAGTCATCTGAGCTCGAGCAGCAGGTCGCCGCCCTCGGCCTGTCGGGTCTCGCTGATGACAAGACGCGCGACGGTGCCGCCGTGGGGTGAGGTGATGGAGGCTTCCATCTTCATCGCCTCGATCGTGGCGACGGTCTGGCCGGCCTCGACCGTGTCGCCTTCGGCGACGGTGGCGTGGACGACCCCGGCGAAGGGCACGGCGACGTGCTGGCGGTTGGCGGTGTCGGCCTTCTCCGCAGCGGCGACCTTGGAGTCAACCGAGCGATCGCGCACCTCGGTGGGGCGCAGCTGTCCGTTGATCGTGCCCAACACGTTGCGCATGCCACGCTCGTCGGCGTCGCCGATGGCCTCGATGCCGAAGAGCAGGAGGTTGCCCTCCTCGAGCTCGACCTCCGTCTCGGCATCGTTGCGCAGCCCGTAGAGGAAGGCGCCCGTGGGGACGCACGACAGGTCGCCGTACTCGACGTAGGCCTTGTCGAAGTCGTCGCTCGGGCCGGGGAACAGCAACCGGTTGAGGGTGTGCCGCCGGTCGGACACCAGCCCTTCCTTCTCATGGTCGGTGAGCTCGGTGATCTTGGGCTTGCTGGTACGACCCTGCAGCGCCTTGGTGCGGAACGGCTCGGGCCAGCCACCGGGTGGGTCGCCGAGCTCGCCGGACAGGAAACCGATGACCGACTCAGGGATGTCGAATGCGGCCGGGTCGTCGGCGAACGCCGTGGGGTCTGCGCCGACGGCGACGAGGTGCAGCGCGAGGTCGCCGACGACCTTGGACGAGGGGGTGACCTTGACGATGTCGCCGAGGATGTCGTTGGCCGCGGCGTACATGTCCTCGATCTGCTCGAACTTCTCGCCCAGCCCCAGCGCGATGGCCTGCTGCCGCAGGTTCGACAGCTGACCGCCGGGGATTTCGTGACGGTAGACCCGACCCGTGGGCGCGGGCAGGCCCGACTCGAATGGCGCATACAACCGGCGCGTGGCCTCCCAGTACGGCTCGAGCGCGTTGACGGCGTCGATGTCCAGACCCGTCGGGCGCTCGGAGTGGTTGGTCGCCGCGACGAGAGCCGACATCGGCGGCTGCGACGTGGTGCC
>NZ_JACMOM010000140.1 GCF_014378035.1 Aeromicrobium sp.
CACCGCGAGTCGGGCAGCTTGCGATCGAGGCCGTGAGCGGGCTGGAGAGCCGCATGATCCGCTACCTCCAGGCCGACGGGCTCCTAGCCGGGCTGAAACGACGTCTCGCAGGATTCGGTATCTGGAGTCGAAATTCTTTCGCATCCAGACTTCTTCGCCCACACGTGGTCGGGGTCAAGGCGGTCAATGTCAGCCACTGTGAAGGAGCTGCTTTGACTCGGCGTCTTTGACCGATCGCTCAACAATTCGGAACACGTCGCGATCACCGCGTACGAGCGCTGCACGGCCCGTGGATGCCGAGCAGCTTGGTGCGGTCGAGCGGCTCCCTGAAGTAATGCACGACCTCGGTGTCGGCGCCGGCCGCAGACGCCTCAATGTCGCGAGGATACGACTAACCAGAAACGGTCACGAGCTGCGACCGCATCCGATAGGATCCTGTGGCTGCATGGCATCTGGGTTGCCGTGAGTTTAGTGTTCGGATCGGGGAGCCCGCGGCATGTCGCGTTTGTGGAATCGCTCAGTGGTGGTTGCCCTCAGCCTCATGGTGCTTGTCGGTATGGCCATCGTGGCCCCGGCCGGTGCAGACGAGATGGTCATGACCCAAGGTGTGCCGCTCCCGAAGCGGGAGGGTTCCCCATTCATAGCGAGCGGCCTGTCGTCGGCGTCGGCGCAATTCGTCGCTGTGGACGACTACCAAACTGAAGAAGGCGACGCCGCGCGACTCGCGATCCATCGGATCAGCGATGGAGTTCTCGTTCGCACCATTGCGAACCCGTCGCCCGGCGGTACGACTCAGCCGCGGCTGGACGGACAGAGCATCATCCAGCTGTCCGAAAGTACCTACCAGGGTGGGATTGACACCTTAACGACGACAGATGTCGACAGCGGCAGTGCAGCAATCCTTTCCTTTGACGCCGGCGGCAACGTCGTGGGCTACGGCCCCGGCTGGGTGCTGACTTGCGTCGCGGAGGGTTCCACTGACAATTGTCCCCTTCGCCTGCGCACCGCTGCAGGGGTCAACACCCTTGTGGGTGTTGTGGTCAACTACTCGAAGAAGATCTCGACAGCGGACGGCGACGAGACGAGAGCAGTTGTGTCGACCCCTTCGGGCGACCAATGGGCGATCAACACGATCACCGGGTCAGCGCATCAGTTGGCGTACCCCGAGGCACGGACGGTTGCGGGTGGGCGTGCTTTCTGGGCAACGGACGAATTCGTCGATGGAGAACATCGAAATCGCCTCCACTGGAGGAACCTCGACGGCACCGATGACGGATCAGTTCTAGTCAATGCGCCAAGCTACGAGTACGACTTCCGGGCTTTCGGGGATCGCGTCGCCCTGCTCCGTGTGCCCGAAGACGGGGACTTCGGCCACCAGGAGCTTCGGCCAGTCAACCTGACGACCGGGGTGCTGGAGCCGCGCGTCGCCCACTCGATCACGGGCCTGCGCTCGCTCGCGGATGGCAAGGTGGTGTTGGCACTCAGTGACACGTCCAGCGGCAGAATCGCCGTGGTGGGCGACGACGACCAGCCGCCCCGGACGGTGTTCACCCGGCAGCCGATCGACTGGAAGGTCGACAAGCTAAAGCTGAGCGGCGGTCAGCTCATGTCGACGTGGCAGGAGGCCCGAGACGCAGATCAGGAGCTTTACTTCACGACGGCACAGTCACCGCAGCCTTGGTCGACAACGGGGCCGCTCGGGATCACCGGAACGGTCGATCACAAGGCCGTCGACAAGGCTCAGTACTCCGGCGGCGTTGTCCTCACCGATGCCTCAGGATCCGGTTCGTCGGACGATCGCACGTACAAACTTGCTTGGCCCGGCGGCACTCGGACCCTAAAGAGCGCCTTCGGCGCCCCCGCGCTGGGCAACGGTGGAACCTTAATCGGACGTAATGTCGACGCGGGCGGCTGGGTCAAGAGCATCGAGGTTCAGAGCACCGAGAGCGCTGAGGTGAAGGCCAGTCTTCCTGGCAACCGGGCCTTCGCACTCGACCGCACCTGGATCTGGAGCTTCTCCGCGGACGGCACAATTCTCAACGGCATGGACACTGCGTCATCGGCGATTCGGCAACACGCGTTCCCTCAGGCCTGCAGCGGGCGACGGCTCCAGGTGGTAGACACATCGGCCCTAGTGACCTGTGACGACACCGCCGCGTTCGTGCTGGATTTGACCACGACGTCGGGATCCTGGGCGGTGCCACTGGTTTCCGGCGACTTGGCCGTCAGACTCGGGGGCGGCTATGTGACCTGGGTCCACTATGTGTCCTCAGGCGACAGGAGCGTGCCTGTTGTCAAGGTCGCCAGCCTCCTACCGGGCCATGAGACGAGGACGTACGGTCCAGCACGCGGCCTCTCGCTCCAGCCCGGCCCGACCTTGGCTCCGGACGACGCCGGTCTCCCGACGATGGCGTACGTCGACTCGCGCCACCAAGCGAGGCTGCTAGATCTGTCTTGGACCGGATCCGTCGCGCCGCAAGTCGCTTTGGCCAGAGTCTCACCCGCAGTCTCCGCCAAGCCCAACGCCAACGCAACGTTCACCTTCGCAGGCGGCGACAACGAGTCCCAGGTGACTTACTCGGTGGCTTACCGCACCCACGGTCCGTCCGGCTTCAGCGCCTGGGTCGAGCCGGACGCGTGGAGCAAGCTTGCGGGACCGAGTGTGACCCGAAAAGTAGCGTCCGGCACGACGGTATGTTTCCGTGTGCGAGCCCAGGACGACTTCGGCCGTTCGAGCGCGTGGTCGGCATCCAACTGCTCCACTTCCCCGCTCGACGATCGCAGACTTTCCGCATACGGGACTGTGACTCGCGATTCCAGCGCGTCGGCAATGGAATCGACTTTGAGCGTCATGCGCAAGAAGGGCGCTTCACTCGTGCGGCGCGGCCAGCGGTTTCACGGTGTGTACGTCTACGCCTGGCGAGGTCCGAATGAGGGAAGTGTCAAGGTCTACGCCAACACGACTTACCTCGGGACAATCAGCCTCAAGAGCAGCCGATCCGGTTATGTACGCGTCTTGGTGAAATCGTCGACCGCGCGCTATGCCGACGTACGCCTGGTGTCGTCGTCGATCTACCGGGCTCGTATCGACGGCATCGCGTTGATGCCCTAGGTCGCTAGCAACGACCGGAACGCCGACGGCGCCGATCTCGTCTGACACCTCATAGACGGCGTACGAAACTCCCTTGTACTCCAACGTCGTCGGGCAGGCCGCAGCGTGCGAGTTCGGCTGCCACAGGTAGGCAACCGCGCCGACCACCATGGCCCCAAGACAATCACGACACGACCCATACCCCCGACCGATAGGTCCAGCAACCGTGCGTATCCCCCCGTTGCGATGAAACTCCACCCTCTTCGAGGTGCGTCTTTTCACCGCCAATGACGTGACCTGAGACGCCGTTTGATTAGTTTGGTGTTTCGTCGTTGCGCGAGCGCCCGAACAGCAGTTTCGTTCATCGCGACTGCAAAACGCATCGAGGCACAACCGCGTAGCAAGATCTCGTAAAGCATGGTGCAGGGTGGCGATGGCGCTATAAACCCGGTTGTTCATGCCTGCTGGTCGCACTGAAGCGCACCGGCAGATCACATCGAGATCACGCCCAATTCCGTCTTGCCGACAGTTCCAGCGACGTCCATCGTGTACTCGTCGTTTCCACTCGTTCCCTTCATTCGGCACGCATCCCTCTTTGCCAGGTTGGTTGTGAGTCAGTTCGCGATCGGTGAAGGAGCAGGGTGATGGCGGCGAGTGTGGGGTTCACGGCGGTGGAGATTCGGGAGTTTGTGCACGAGTATCACGTTCAGCCTCATGGGGCGAAGAAGGCTTGGTTGGCTGAGCAGGGCGTGTCGTATGACCGGTTACGGAAATGGCGGATGTTCGTTTTCGAGGGTGATCTGGACCGGCATCTGATCCCGCGAGAAGGTGGGTCTATGACTGTTCCACCGGGCAAGCGAACGGCGTTGGAGAAACAACGGGCGGCTGAGCGTGCGGCGCATGAGGCTGAGGTTAAGGCGTTGAACGCACGGATCCGTGAGCTTGAGGGCACCAATGATTCGCTGGGAAAAGCTATCGGGCTCTTGCACGCGATGAGCGAGCAAGAGCCCGACAAGACCCTGCCGACCAGCGAGCCGTCCGATTCTTGATTGCCGAGGACCAGCTCATCACTGAGCTGACCGACCGGCTGGGTTCACAACGTCGAGCACTGGAGCTGGCCGGGGTGTCGCGGTCGACGTGGCACTACCGGACGAACCCGCGCCCGGCGGTGGCCGATCCAGTGACGCACAAGGATCGGGCTTACCGGTCCCGGATTTCGGTTGCTGACCGTGGCGTGGTCCAGCAGCGGATCGCTGCGGCCTGGGCCGCCGGCAACTCGGTCGATCACGCCTTCGCGACCGCCTGGGACGGCGGGGTGATGCTCGCATCACGGCGGTCATGGTGGCGGATCGCCGCCGACATGCCCGACCAGTCGGGGCGCCCGGTCGCCCCAACTCGTCGCGGGACCACCACACCACGCGAGATGCCGGTGCTGGAAGCGTCCGGGCCGGGGCAGGTGTGGTCGTGGGACATCACCGATCTGCGGTCGCCGTGGCGGGGCAAGGCGTTCAAGGCCTACTCGATCATCGACATCTACTCCCGCAAGATCGTGGGCTTCAGGGTCGAGGAACGCGAAGCTGACCATCTGGCCGTCGATCTGTTCGAGGGGACCTTCGATGAACACGGGATCCCGAACGTCGTGCACGCCGATTCCGGGCCCGCGATGCGCTCAAACCTGCTCAAAGACTTCCTTGCCGATCGCGGTGTTGAGCGTACTCACAGCCGGCCCAGGGTCTCCAACGACAACCCGTACTCCGAATCAGAGTTCCGCACCATGAAGTACCGGCCGAACTATCCCGGCACCTTTGACGACCTCGACGCAGCCAGAGCCCACATGGCGTCCTACGTGCCTTGGTACAACGCTGAGCACAAGCATTCAGGCATCGCGCTGTTCTCACCTGACGAGGTCCACAACGGCACCTGGCGCGACTGTTGGACCAAACGTGACCAGACCCAGCAGACCTACTACGCCGCCCACCCCGAACGCTTCCACCACCGACCATCGACGCCAGCACCAGCCGGGATCGTCGGGATCAACCTCCCCAAAGACGTCGCCGAACGCCTCCAAGCAGCTTGACAACGCCCGATGCGTGCCGAATGAAGGGAACGAGTGGAAACGACGAGTACACGATGGACGTCGCTGGAACTGTCGGCAAGACGGAATTGGGCGTGATCTCGATGTGATC
>NZ_JACMOM010000141.1 GCF_014378035.1 Aeromicrobium sp.
CAGCAGGACGCGGCGATCATCCTGGGCGTCTCCCGACAGCGTGTGTCCCAGCTGCTCAAAGTCTGAATCGGTTGACGGCGGTTGAGCCCACCGGCGTCCAGTTCACTTGGACCTACTCCGGGTCCGTGGCCGGCACAACCTAGTTCCACTTATGGGCGGGGGAGGCGCCTCAGTCGAAACCTCTTGTCCAGAGATTGTCAGTACCAGACCGTATAGGTCCACAGTGCCGCGTCCATGAGCCGCAGCCTGGAGATATCAAGGGCCATCAGCCTGCCGACACCGACCTCTCGAGTGCGCTCGGGCAGGAGGTCGATCGCTGCTCCGACCTCTGGGTCTTGGACCAAGGCACGGAAGACCTGCCAATCAGCCCTGAAATCATCCAGCTCGAGGATGCCGAGATGGCTGCAGACATTGCGATCGCGTACCGGAAACAGCGAGGGGCGTTTGCGCGCACACAGTTTACTGGCTGTCACCCACGGGTTGGGTCTGCGCGCCGCGGACGACGACAGCCCGGTCTTGACCGCTCGATAGAACTCCTCCATCGCGGACATGGTGTCGGCGTCGGCGTGAGTCTGGCACTCCTCACAGACTGATGCTGAAGACCGGAGGGGCCGGGTTCCTTCATGGACAGGTGGCTGGCCAGCAGACGATCGAGGTCATCGCCCCCCACCCCTGGCGCGTCGGCCTCTCGGTCGCGCTCGGGCTCAACGGTACGGTGGCTAGCGTGGATCCACTTACAGTTGCTCTGGTCACGGTTGCGACCAACGCCGGTTCAGAGGGCGTCAAGACCACCAACGGGCTTCTGACTCGAGTACTTGGCCCCGCGGCCGATGTGTTGGGCCAAGAACTCGGTCGGTACACGGAGTACCGACTCCGAAACCTCAGCAAGATCGTATCCCGCTCCGAGAAGAAGGCCCGCGAGCCCGGACGATCAGGAAGCGTGCACCCCCGCGTCGCTCATCGTCTCCTCGAAGGGGGTCTTTTTGCGATGACGCGGTCATGGCGGACTACCTCGGAGGCCTCCTCGCGGGTAGCCGAACACCCAGCGGACGGGATGACCGCGCTGTTGCATGGTCGGATCTGGTCACAGGCCTGAGTGCGGCACAGATACGCCTTCACTACCTTCTTTACCGTGGATGGGCGATCCGCCTGCAGGGTCGGAGTAATGTCAATCCAGGCACGACCCAGGGAAGACTCCAAGCTGTCATGTATGTCGAACTGAACGAGATCATCGACGCCATTGGTGTTGAGGACGACGATCGGGAAATCGTCGGAGTGTTCAACCACGCCATAGTTGGGCTTCACCGTCAGGGTCTGGTGCAGGACCAATACGCCCACGGCGGACGTGAACCGGATAGTCCTGACTCCCCGTATCCACTTGTTCTCAACGTTGCCCCCTCCGCTGCTGGCATGGAACTGTACGGCTGGGCGCAAGGTTTTCCGGGGCTAACTCCTCAGGCGTTCATCCTGGAGGCGCTGCCTTTCGACGTCGAGCCACCACTTGCGCGCCTACAAACCGCTATGCTGCCGCGACTACCAGCGGCCGGGCCTGACCTCTCACAGCCGACGTTGCCTTGAGTGTGTCGTCATGCGCCTGAACCGTGGCGACCAGGTCGCCGGCCTTCCCGCAAACCGACGCTCGGGACCTGCTGCGCCACTTCGACGACGCGCAGCCAGAGGACCTGATCGGCTCCTGGATCGATATCGACAGCCGGACCGGCGCACAGGTCGCCCGCGCCTTCGAGGATGCCGGATACCTCCAGCTTCATAGCGTTGACGGTCACGGTGAGACCTGGTGGGAGTCCACGATCAAGGGCGGCGCACTGGCCCAGGCCAGCTTCAACCGGCCGATCACCCGGGCGACCGCAGAGCGCCTTCTCGCCGGCGTCATCGACCGTGCCAAGCGGTTCAACGCCGACGAGTCGCACCTGACCGACATCACCGAGCTGGTCGTGTTCGGCAGCTGCCTTCGACCCCGACGTGCAACGCCTTGGTGGCCTCGATCTCGGAGTTTCCTTGCGCAGCCGGATCCCCGGCACCACCGCGCCGGCTGACCAGAGGGAGATCCTGCTCAGCTACGCCAGGGCCAACGGGCGCCCCGTCAACGACCTGCTCGTCGTCATGTCCTGGCCGGACAAAGAGGCGCTGACGATTCTGCGTAATCGGTCTGCGTTCATCAACCTCACCCTGGAGGACGTACGGACCCTGACCGACCGATGGAAGGTCGTCCACAGCTACGACGGCACGTGAGTCGAAGCGTGCTGAAGTCATGCCGGGGTTTGACTCGGGCCAGATCTACCAGATCAGCTTCGGTGATTGGTTGCCAGGATCGCGGCGTGGGTGACGTGGAGCAGGCCAGGGGTGTCGATCAGCACCACGTCGTACTGTCTGGCCAGCCGTCGCTGGGTCAGCGGGTCGCAAACCCCCGAGGCCGCGGAGTCAGCTCCGACTGGTGCAGCTCAGTTGCAGAGGGCGCCTTTGAGCGTGACGTTCAGGGGACGCACTAGGGGTTGACGCAGCACGATCGGTGCGAGCTTGCTGGCGGGTTCGCTCAGCTGGAGCACGATCGTTCGCGACGTGCCGCGAGGCAGCTCAAGGTCGACGGTATACACGGGGTGTCCGTTCTCGAGACCGATCCGGCTGGTGCCAGGGTGACCCGCGACCGTCACGGCCTGCATCTCTGCCCCCTGGGTCGCGTAGTAGCTCACCTCCAGGCGGTTGTCTCCAGGCTTGATCGGGTAGGTGCGGTCGTCGGCGCGGGCCGTCACGTACGTGGAAAGACCAGCCGCCGGCGCGTTGTTGGTGAGGGTGATCGTCACCTTTGTATGCCGGGTGGCTCCGCAGCCGGTGCGCTTCCAGGTCAGTGACCGGTCGAGGTAGTAGTCGAGCTTGTTGCCACCGTCGTTGACCAGGGACAGGCCGACGTAGGGCGCTGTCGTGGTGGGGATGATTCCGGCCACGGCGGTCTGCGCCAGGTCTGCCTGCACGGCTGGGTGGGCACTCCAGACCAGGATGCGTCGTTCACCGGCAGCCTTGCCGGCTGCTCGCAGCAGTGTTGTCGGCTCGCCGCGCGCGGCGAGGATCTTGACGCTGGCGGCGGAGGCGACCTGAAGCTGGTAGGCCCTGCGTTGCGCAATCGCGCCCGCGTTCATGCCCGGGAACTTCGCATAGCTGGTGGACTGGGTCAGAGCGACGGCATTGGCCCCGCTGATCTGTGACTTGTCCGGCAGCGTGGCCGGGCCTGTGACGGCCAGGAGGTAGCTGAGTGCGGTGGGGTCGACGGCGATGACGCCGTCGACTGCCTGCCCGCTCTGCGTCTTCCACATGGATGCCCAGATCTGCGCGGCGTAGGGGAAGTTCGGGCTCAGGTTGCCGTTGCCGTACAGGGTTGTCGTGCCTGCGCCGTCATAGAGGTCGTGATAGTCGGGTCCGAAGTCCACGGTGGCGGCGACGCCACTCATCGTGGCGTCGCTGTACATCCGGGTGAAGCGCACTGTGCCGTGGTTGGCTTCGACGATGGCGAAGGCGCCCGGCAACCCGCCGGTGCCGCGGGCCTCGGCCTCGTTCTGGAACGCCAGGAAGTACCGCTTCGGGCTGTCGGCTCCCAGCCTCGCCGGCATGATCCGCACAGCGAGGTCGGCGGCCTTCAGGGTGTCGTCCAGGGCGGTGATCTGGCTGAGCGCGTCGACGTTGGTGGTGTCGATGGAGCCCAGCCAGGTGTGTCGCGGCAGTCCGTTGATGGTTCTTGTGGTCTGGGCCACGCTGGCCGACGCGGAGGCTACAGCAGGTGCCACGGCCGCGATGCGTGAGACGTCGACACTGCCGTCGGGTCGGCGCAAGGTGCGCGGGTTGAGGCCGCCAACGTCCTTCGAGCCGACCTGGCGCCGGGAGCCGCTGCCACCGGTGCGCCAGGCTGTCGCGGATCGGGTGGTCACCTGGGTGGGGGAGAGGCGGGCCCCGTTGGTGGGCGGCGCCCTGAGCATCGCCCTGGTGGGTGTCCTGGTCGGCAGCTCCTTCAGCTCCCCTGTGGCGGCTGAGGCGCTGCAGCGTTCGGCTGGCGCGCCGGTTCAGCAGGCGGCGCCGTCACCGCACCCGACCCCGGCAGTGATGAGCCACCCGGCGACCTCCCTGAGGCGGTTCGCCGTTGCCGCGAGTCTGCCGGAGGCGGGGCAGGCCGGCGCCGCGGTGCCCCTGGGCGTCCCGAGGTCACTGGCAGCCAACGCGGTTCCCGCCGCGGCCTCGTCCAGCGCTTCCGGCCTGCCCGGCACAGGTAAGGCGTCTCCGACGAGAGGGCCCTCGGCGCCGGCGAGTCCTGCTTCACCCTCTCCCGCCGGTCCGGCGGTGCCCGCGGTCGCCATCCCGGTGGTGCCGTTGATCGCGGCCGGGCAGACTGCCGCCGATGCGGCTGCTGCGGCTGCCCTGACCGCAGCCAACGCCCTGGCGGCGGCAAACCTCACCAAGGCCAACGCCAAAGCCGCCGCCGACCTCACCGCCGCCAATGCTGCGGCTGCCGCGGCCGCGACGGCTCAGGCCGCGGCAGATGCCGCCTGGGCAGTGGCCCACCCGTAAACCTGAAAGGCCGGCGCAGGCGGGGCACTCGCCGCTCGGATCTTCAGGTGCTGGTGCCGGTGCTGGCTGAAAGCCGACGCGCCGTCACTAACGTCCTGGCCGGGTCGCCGCTGGGCGCCCCGGGAGTCGTCGGGCCGTGACGGATCTGGTTTGCTTGGCCACTGCGGACGCAATGGATCGGCCCCCGGCCTCGCTCTGCTGGGGCCGGTTCATGACGCGGCGAGTGTGCCACAGGCTAAGGCTGGCCAAGATGAGGGCGAGCACCGCAACCCCAAGCCAGACAACGAATTCCATGCTTTGCTGGTTCACTGCAAGCCCCCTGGCTGATCCCGTTTCGCGCTGGTGTCGTGGGCGCCTTTGCCTTCGTCTGGTGCGAGCAAATTTGTCCGTCGCAGACGATTGTTGGCTGCATTGGACAACTGCGCAAGCCCCCCGACCGGAATGTGTTGTTAGAGCGCGCGCAGATAGGCGCTTCTAGTCGGTCCAGCGTTTGGCCCATTTGACGAGTTTCACGGTCAGGATGAGGGTGATGGCGAGGGCTATCTGACCGAGGCGTTGGGGGCTGAACCTGTCCGTGTTGCGGCGGAGTTGACCGAAGTTGGATAGCCAGGAGTTGGTGCGTTCGACGGGCCATCGCAGGCCCAGAGTGAGTGGTTTCTTGATCTTGGGTTCGCCCTTGCGACGCTTCTTGGCGACGATCAGGTCGGTCAGTCCCAGGGTTTGGCAGCGTTGTGTGGTGACCAAGCTGTCGTAGCCTCGGTCCAGGTGCAGTGTCTCGACATCGGTGAGCAGGCCGCGGTCGGCGACGGTTTGCAGGGTGGGTGCGAGCAGGATGCTGTCGTTGCGGTTGGCGCCGTCGATGACCCACCCGATCGGGATCCCGAACAGGTCGGTGGCCACGGACCACTTCCAACCAATTTTGGCCCGGTCTGTCGGATTGGGGCCTGTCCCTTCTCCACCGCACGGTGCCTTGTGCAGGCTGCCGTCGACGGCGACTTCGGACAGGTCCAGGCCGATGATCTTGTCGTAGCCGGCGATGGACTCTTCGACGAGCTTGTTGAAGACGCCGGCGTTGAGCCGTTCGGTGCGCCGGTTGCGCAAGGTGGTCTCCACTGCGGGGGTGAGCCGTGCGGCAACGTCCCAGGAGCAGCCGGTGACCAGCCGGAGCAGGATCCCGGTGAAGCAGTCGCGGTCGGGGACCCGTGGTCGGTAGCAGCCCAGTGGGTGGGTATCTGGCGGTCGTGGCGGTAGGTGGCCTTGGACGGCGGCCCAGACTGCGTCCACGACGCGGGGATCGAGCGCGAGCAAGGGTCCTCTTGCTAGTTTGGAGCCATTGACCTGAAGTATTGATACTTCAAGTATGGCTACTTCAAGCAGGAAGGTGTGGGATGACGAACCGAACCGGCAAACGTGTCGGACTCGCAACGATCGAGCGCCGCAGGGCCAAGATCACCTCTGAGATTGCAGCCTTGGGACTGCCGTTACCTGGCAGCCTGGTCGAACGACGGACCCGCTGCGGAAACACCGGCTGCACATGTCACGGCGACCCGCCTCAGTTGCACGGCCCATACCTGACCTGGACCCGAAAAGTCGACAACAAGACCGTCACTCGCACCCTCGACTCGGCGCAGGCAGAACGCCTGCGACCGCTGCTGGACAACTCCCGCAGGCTTCGTGAACTCGTCTCCGAGTTCGAGGCCCTGGCTCTCCGACAAGTCGAAAACGATCCCGCACAGCCAAACCCCTGACCGGCCTATCTGCGCGCGCTCTTACTCACTTTTTGTGACGGATGACAAGGTTCGTTCCCGCAGAGGGCCCAGGGGTCGAGGCGACGGCATAGGTCCTACTGTGCTCAGGGTTCATTTGAGCAGTTGGGCAGCGTGAAGATGTGTCAGTAGGCGCCTGAGCTGCGCAGGACGGCGCGGCCGGTGCGCCACAGGATCATGAGGTCGGACATGACCGACCAGTTCTCCACGTAGTAGAGGTCGAAGCGGACCGACTCTTCCCAGGTCAGGTCGCTGCGTCCGTTGA
>NZ_JACMOM010000023.1 GCF_014378035.1 Aeromicrobium sp.
CAGGAAGCGGTCGACTCGCTGGTCGACAACGGGCGACGGGGCCGGGCCGTCTCGGGCTCGAGCAACCACAAGCTCAAGTCGCTCACGGACATGCTCAAGGGCAAGCAGGGGCGGTTCCGCCAGAACCTGCTCGGCAAGCGCGTCGACTACTCCGGCCGCTCGGTCATCGTCGTCGGCCCGCAGCTGAAGCTGCACCAGTGCGGTCTGCCCAAGCAGATGGCGCTCGAGCTGTTCAAGCCGTTCGTCATGAAGCGGCTGGTCGACCTCAACCACGCGCAGAACATCAAGAGTGCCAAGCGCATGGTCGAGCGTGCTCGTCCGGTGGTCTGGGATGTCCTCGAAGAGGTCATCACCGAGCACCCCGTGCTGCTCAACCGCGCTCCGACACTGCACCGACTGGGCATCCAGGCTTTCGAGCCCCAGCTCATCGAGGGCAAGGCCATCCAGATCCACCCGCTCGTCTGCTCGGCCTTCAACGCCGACTTCGACGGCGACCAGATGGCCGTGCACCTGCCGCTGAGCGCGGAGGCGCAGGCCGAGGCACGTGTCCTGATGCTGTCGACCAACAACATCCTGAAGCCGTCCGACGGCCGGCCGGTCACGATGCCGACACAGGACATGATCATCGGGTTGTACTTCCTCACGCTCGAGCGTTCCGGACATGTAGGTGAGGGGCGCGCGTTCAGCACGGTTCCCGAGGCCCTCATGGCCTTCGAGCGTCACGAGATCTCGTTGCAGAGTCACGTCAAGATCCGTATCGAGGGCGTCATCAACGAGACGACCCTTGGCCGCGCGATCTTCAACGAGGCGCTTCCTGACGACTACCCGTACGTCAACCACCAGGTGGGCAAGAAAGAGCTGGGTGTGATCGTCAACGATCTCGCCGAGCGCTACTCCAAGGTCGACGTCGCCAACGCCCTCGACAACCTCAAGGACACCGGATTCCACTGGGGCACCCGCTCCGGAGTCACTGTCTCGATCGAGGACGTCGTGGTGCCCCCGCGCAAGCAGGAGATCCTCGCGACATACGAGGCTCAGGCGGCGAAGGTCCAGACACAGTTCGATCGTGGTCTCATCACCGCGGACGAGCGTCGTCAAGAGCTCATCGAGATCTGGACGCAGGCGACTGCCGACGTCACGGAGGAGATGCTCAAGGGCTTCAAGGAGGACAACCCGATCTGGATGATGGTCGATTCAGGTGCCCGCGGAAACATGATGCAGGTGCGTCAGATTGCCGGCATGCGCGGTCTGGTCGCCAACCCCAAGGGTGAGATCATTCCTCGCCCGATCAAGGCCAACTTCCGCGAGGGCCTGTCGGTGGTCGAGTACTTCATCGCCACCCACGGAGCCCGCAAGGGACTCGCCGACACCGCTCTGCGTACGGCCGACTCGGGTTACCTGACTCGTCGTCTCGTCGACGTGAGCCAGGACGTCATCATCCGCGAGGACGACTGCGGTACCGAGCGCGGACTGCGTCAGGTCATCGCGACCAAGAACGACGAGGGTCGTCCCGTCGCTGACGAGAACGTCGAGACATCGGCCTACTCGCGCACAGCGGCAGCCGACGTCACCGACGACAAGGGCACGGTGCTCGCAGCGGCGGGCAGCGAGCTCGGCGACGTCGAGATCGGTCGCCTCATCGCGGCGGGCATCGAGGAGATCAAGGTCCGCACGGTTCTGACGTGCGAGGCCAAGGCGGGTACGTGTGCCAAGTGCTACGGACGGTCGCTGGCGACCGGCAAGCTCGTCGACATCGGCGAGGCGGTCGGAACCATCGCCGCCCAGTCGATCGGTGAGCCCGGCACGCAGCTGACGATGCGTACCTTCCACACCGGTGGCGTGGCCGGAGACGACATCACGCACGGACTTCCGCGCGTGGTCGAGCTCTTCGAGGCACGTCAGCCCAAGGGCCGTGCGCCGATCACCGAGTCGGCAGGTCGCGTCGCGATCGACGACTCGGACAAGACGCGCAAGCTCGTGGTGACGCCCGACGACGGTTCAGAGGTGCTCGAGTACCCCGTGACCAAGCGCTCGCGTCTGCTGATCGCCGACGGCGACCACGTCGAGGTTGGCCAGCAGCTCACGCACGGCACCCCTGATCCGCAGGAAGTCCTGCGCATCCTCGGTGTCCGCCGGGCTCAGGAGCACCTCGTCGATGAGGTGCAGGAGGTCTACCGCAGCCAGGGTGTGGCCATCCACGACAAGCACATCGAAATCATCGTGCGTCAGATGCTTCGTCGGGTGACGGTCATCGAGCAGGGTGCGTCGAACCTCATTCCGGGTGACCTGGTCGATCGGGCCAAGTTCGAGGAAGAGAACCGTCGCGTCGTGGCCGAGGGCGGCACTCCCGCCTCAGGCCGTCCGGTCCTGATGGGCATCACGAAGGCCTCGCTGGCCGTCGAGTCGTGGCTGTCGGCCGCCTCCTTCCAGGAGACGACCCGCGTCCTCACCGATGCAGCGATCCACGGCAAGTCTGACGCTCTGCGTGGTCTGAAGGAGAACATCATCATCGGCAAGCTCATCCCGGCGGGTACCGGTCTCGACCGCTACCGCAACATCCGGGTCGAGCCGACCGAAGAGGCCCGTCAGGCCGCGTATGCCGTCACCGGCTACGGCGACTACGACTACGGCTTCGGTACTCCTGACCAGAGCCCGGTCAAGCTCGACGACTTTGACTTCACGTCTTACGACAAGTAGTCGTCAGCGCAACGCATGACGAAGCCCCCGGCCGATTGGCCGGGGGCTTCGTCGTCCTCCCGAAGCGTGTTCGTGGACGCTGAGGCTCTGCCGAGGGGAGGCGAGGGGAGGGGAGCAGGGGTGCGGAGGCGAGGGTCGGAACAGGTAGGAAGAGGCGAGTGGGTCAGGCGGAGGCGGACTTCTCCGGTTCCGTTGCCGAGGCGGGAACCTGGTCGGCCGGGACGCGGACGGTGGGGGGAGCTGCCTCACGGAAGAGCCACGTCAGGCGGGGCTCGAAGAGGGGGCGGAAGATCGTCGCGACGGGCTTTGTCATCAACAGGTTGGCGAGCATGATCGCGACGATGATGCATCCGAGGACTGCCTTGGCGCCGTAAGGCTCCAGTCGGTTCCACAGGTCGAACTGACGGTCGAGCAGGATGATGATGAAGCCGTGCAGGAGGTAGCAGTAGAACGTGCGTCCACCCAGCACCGTGGTGATGGAGCGCCTACGCGGTATGAGGGACAGGGTGGCGAAGGTCAGCAGCCCGCCGACGAGCAGCAGCTCTCCGCGCTGCATCATGCCTTCCCACGGGCCGGCGTTCAACGGCGCCTCGGCGTAGCGGTCCTTCCACAGCAGCCAGTCGGTCTCCCACGGGTGTGAATAGAGCTCGCAGATGACGAAAGAGGTGACCAGGACGAACACCGACGCGAGGCGGATGCGCCAGTCACCGAGCTTGATGAAGAGCTCACGGTTCATGTGCAGGCCGATGACCCAGAATGGCAACAGACCGAGCACCTTGGGCAGGGCGAGGACGTTGGGGATCTCGATGAGTCCGGCGAGAAGCGAAATCACGATCGCGGTGGTGATCGGATATTTCAGGGCTCGCCAGATGGGAGTCGTGATGCGCCAGATGAACAGGGCTGCGAGGAACCAGCCGAGCCATTGCGGCGACAGGATCATGAGGTGATCGGGGTAGCTGTCGTAGTGCTTCGTGATGAGCTGGAGGCTTGTCTCGACCAGGAGGTAGGGAACGAGCAGGGTGCTCACGATGCGCCGGATCTGACGGAAGTCACCGACGTAGTGCCGGGCCGTGTAGCCGGAGATCAGGATGAAGAACGGCATGTGGAAGGAGTAGACCCAGGTGTAGACACCTTTGGCGGAGTCCATCACCACGAACTCGGTGAGCGAGTGGCCGATGACCACCAGCAGCATGACCCAGTAGCGGGCGTTGTCGAGATAGGCCACGCGCTCCTTGGGCGGGGACGTGGTGACTGGCAACGGTTCGAGGGCACTCATTGTGCTTGACTCTATAAAGGACCGCCTGACGACGCACAGCGTATTGCGGTGCAGGCCGGGTTTCCGAGCGGAGGAGCACTGTGGACGACGCCTCTCGAACGCAGCGCCTCGGCGCCTATGCCGTCGTGTTGCATGGCAGCGAGATGCTCCTGACCCGCATATCGCCGCAGGGGTTCCCGGTCGGACGGTGGACGTTGCCCGGGGGCGGTGTCGACCACGGAGAGTCGCCTCACCTGACGGTCCGACGGGAGCTGTACGAGGAGACTGGCCTCGAAGCGGTGTCGGCGCGTCTTGTCGACGTCCATGATGTCCATGTCGTCGACATCGGGCGCGATGATGCCTACGAGGACTATCACGGCGTCCACCTCCTGTACGTGGTCGAGGTCGACGCGCAGGTCGAGCCGCACGTGGTCGACATCGGCGGGACGACCGACATGGCCCGGTGGGTTCCACTCGAAGACATCGGTTCGAAGACCGTTCCGGTGCTGTCGATGGTCACCCACGCCCTGGAGCGACTCGATCAGTTCGGTGCTGGCGTGTAGAACAGCGCTGTGTAGTTGCCGCGCGCCGACAAGACGTAGGTGGCGCGGGCGACTGCACCGCCGGTGGCCGTGGTCGTGTAGGTGGTGCTGACCTCGTTGAGGTCTTCCACGATGTCCTTGGTGAACGCCCCCTTGGGACTGTTGGTCCTGACGAACTCCTGGGCGATGATGTCGCCCTCCGCGGCCCGGGGGGTGGTGACGATGGCGAACTTGGGACGAAAACCGCTGAGGATGATCGTGGCGTCGGCCGGGGCGGTCCAGCCGTTGACGAGCCTCGACGTGGCGGGCGCGTCCTCATCCATCTTGGGCCAGATCAGACCCGACAGCTCAGGGGAACCGGTGTCGGGGACGTTGTCGAGTGAGTTGGATTCCTTGGTCAGCTGACCTTTGCGGGGCTCGCCGATGTACTCGACCGTCAACGTCATGACCGGCCGGGTGAGGGCCGACGGCGCGGAGGTACGAGTGGTGTAGTTGCCGGGGTCGACCGCCAGGACGACACGGACGTCACGGTCGTCTTTCGTCAGGCCGCGCACGTCGAGACGGCACGACGTGATGCGGCGCTCGATCGAGGTGCAATAGGTGGAGAGGTCATTGAGGACGATGTTGGAGTTGGGCAGGGCGGCATTGATCTGGGCGAGCATCCGGCGGACCACGACGGTGGGCTTCCCGTCGACACGCATCAGCGAGATCGTCGAGTCGGGACGCGGCGAGTCGTCGAGAAGCTTGAAGGTGTCGTTGCTGGGCGGAGTGTCCACTGTCACGGTAGGCGTGGGCACCGTCTCGCCCTGGCGCAGCTTCTCCTCGGCCTTGACTCGCGCCTCGGCCTCCTTGTTGGCGACGGCGGCATCGAGCTCGGGCTTGTAAGCGGCGATCAGCGCGGGACTCCGGTAGCGCACGAGTGGTCCGAGCTGCGTCGCTCCCCGCGGGACCTGCAGGCCGTACGTGATGGGGCTCTCCGGACCCGACTCGTGCTCAGACACATCGGGAGGTTTCGTCGCTGTCGCCGACGCCGTCGTGGTGGGAGGCGTGGGAGTGGGGCCCCCGCCACTGTCACAGGCGCTGAGCAGGACAAAAAGGGCGCAGGCCGCCGCGGCGAATGCTGCCGATCTCCTCATGGAACCCCTTCATCTGTCGAGCCCCCAGCCTAGGATCCCGCGCAAGTCCGGCACACCCCGCCCCGGCCGCTGCAGGCGACGCTGAGGGGAACGCCGTATTCTCGGTATGTCGCTCAACGCGGCCGACTAGGAGGGCATGGTGTCGACGTTTCACCCCGAGCATCCCGAGACGGTGTTCACGTACGGCGCCCCCGGTCTCAAGTTCGGAGTCGGCGCGCGCCACGAGCTGAGCCACGATCTTGCCCAGCTCGAGGCGAGGCGAGTACTCGTCGTGACCGATCCTGGCGTCGCGGCGACGGGCGGCCCCGGTGAGATCGCCGACTCCCTGCGCGCCGCGGGCATTGACACCGTCGTCTTCGACAGGTCGAGGGTCGAGCCCACGGACGCGAGTCTCATCGAGGCCATCGACTTTGCCCGGGCCGAGGGCCCGTTCGACGCGATCGTCGCGGTGGGCGGCGGCAGCAGCATCGACACCGCCAAGGCGGTCAACCTGCTCGTCACCAACGAGGGCGAGCTGATGGACTACGTCAACGCCCCCGTGGGCAGGGCCCGCGCGCCCCGCAACGTCCTGCTACCGCTGATCGCCGTTCCCACGACGACCGGCACGGGTAGTGAGAGCACCACGATCTGCGTGCTGGACGTCCTCAGCCAGCATGTAAAGACCGGCATCTCGCACCCGCGCCTGCGCCCCACTCTCGCCGTCGTCGACCCAGAGCTCACGATGAGCCAGCCCGCCGGGGTCACCGCCGCCTCGGGCCTCGACATCCTCTGCCACGCGCTCGAGAGCTACACCGCCCGTCCGTTCCAGTCGTACGAGCACAAGACCGCCGAGCAGCGGGTGCCCTACTGCGGTTCGAACCCGATCGCGGACATGTGGTCCGAGAAGGCGCTGAGCCTCATGTCAAGCGCCTTCCGCACCGTGGTGCGGAACGGTGACGATCTCGCCGCCCGCACCGAGGTCGCGATGGCGGCGACATTCGCGGGCCTCGGGTTCGGCAACGCCGGGGTGCACATCCCGCACGCCAACGCCTACCCGATCGCCGGCCAGGTCCGCGACTTCAGGCCCGAGGGCTACGACGTCGACCACGCGATGGTGCCGCACGGCATGGCGGTGTCCCTCACCGCGCCGGCGGCGTTCCGCTTCACCTTCGAGGCATCGCCCGATCGGCATGTCCGTGCCGCCGAGCTGCTCGCCCCGCACGCCGAACGGCCCGACGACGCGGCCGAGTTCCTTCCTCAGGTCCTGGCCGCCATCATGAGAGACGTCGGCATCCCCGCGGGCATCGGCGCCGTCGGATTCGCCGAGGGTGACATTGACGAGCTCGTCGAGGGCACCATGAAGCAGCAGCGGTTGCTCGCGACCGCTCCGCTCGAGGTCACCGAGGACGACCTTTCCACGATCCTCGCCGAATCGATCGAGTTCTGGTGAGAGCAAAAATTCTCCAAGACGGCATGGAGATAGTTCACGAATTGACTCGCTCGGGCGTGAGCGACGTCGACGGATCGACTCTGACGCGCGCGCTCTACAGCACCGATGCCTCGCTCTACCGGGTCGTCCCGCAGGTCGTCGTGCGCCCCCGCAGTGTCGAGGAGGTTCTGGCCACGGTCGACGCCTGCCGCGCGACCGGCACTCCGCTGACGTCTCGGGGGGCTGGCACGTCGATCGCCGGTAACGCCGTGGGCACGGGGGTCGTGCTCGACTTCAGCCGCTACCTGAACCGCGTGCACGACATCGACGTCGAGGCCCGCACCGCGCGAGTCGATCCCGGTGTTGTGCAAGCCGTGCTGCAGAAGGCGGCCACCCCGCTGGGCCTGCGGTTCGGCCCCGATCCCTCGACTCACACGCGCTGCACCGTCGGCGGCATGATCGGCAACAACGCCTGCGGGTCACGTGCCCTGGCCTACGGTCGCACCGCGGACAACGTCGTCGGGCTCGACGTCGTGACGATGGCGGGGGAGCAGCTCTCGCTGACGGCGGGAGCCCCGACGTCGTCGCCGACCCTCGACCAATTGCGTGAGGTCATCGGCGGTGGGCTCGGCACGATACGAACGGAGTTCGGCACCTTCGGCCGGCAGGTGTCCGGCTACAGCCTCGAGCATCTGCTCCCTGAGCGGGGTTTCGACGTGGCGACCTTCCTGGCCGGGACGGAAGGCACTCTCACCACCATGACCTCGGCGACGGTCAGACTCGTCGAGGACCCGCCCCACCGACAGATCCTCGTGCTCGGCTACGCCTCGATGGCCGACGCCGCCGACGACGTGCCGGCGCTGCTCCCGTTTGGCCCCACGGCCTGCGAGGGGCTCGATTCACGCATCGTCGACGTCTTTCGCAAGCACAACGGCGCCGTGCCTGACCTGCCGCGAGGACAGGGATGGCTCTTCGTCGAGATCTCTGGTGACGAGCCCGGCCACATCACCGATGTGGTGCGCAAGGCCGCGGCGGCATCGTCGGCGGTCGCGAGCCGCGTCGTCACCGATCCGGCCGAGCAGGCCGTCCTGTGGCGCATCCGAGAGGAGGGCGCTGGCCTGGCCACCCGCACGCTGCCGGGCAAGGCGCTGTCCGGGTGGGAGGACGCGGCGGTCCCCCCGGCGCGCCTGGGCACCTATCTGCGTGAGTTCGACGCCCTGCTTCGTGACAACGGGCTCGACGGCGTGCCGTACGGTCACTTCGGCGACGGCTGCGTCCACGTGCGCATCGACTTTCCGCTCGACGAGGAGGGTGGTCACGAGCTCTTCCGGTCGTTCTTGGTCAATGCGGCGAAGCTCGTCGCTTCGCACGGCGGCTCGCTCTCGGGTGAGCACGGCGACGGCCGCGCCCGCTCCGAGCTCCTGCCGCTGATGTACTCCGCCGAGGCGATCGACCTGTTCGCGAAGGTCAAGGGGGTGCTCGACCCGGGCGACCTCCTCAACCCCGGTGTCCTCGTCCGCCCCCGTCCGGTCGATGCCGACCTGCGTGGTCCCGAGTCAATCGTGGGGCGCCTTGACGGCCGCCTCGGGCTTCGACTGGTCCACGACGCGGGTGACCTCGGCAAGGCCGTGCACCGGTGCACGGGTGTGGGCAAGTGCCTCGCCGACAACAGCGGATCGAACGGTGTCATGTGCCCGTCGTTCCAAGCGACCCGCGACGAGAAGGACTCCACCCGCGGCCGAGCCCGCGTGCTGCAGGAGATGATCGACGGCCGTCTCGTCACAGGCGGCTACCGGTCGCCGGAGGTCCACGACGCCCTCGATCTCTGCCTCTCCTGCAAGGGGTGCGTCAACGACTGCCCGACCGGCATCGACATGGCCACCTACAAGTCCGAGGTGCTCCATCAGTCGTACAAGGGCCGGCTCCGTCCACGCAGCCACTACGTCCTCGGGCGCCTGCCCTTCTGGGCGCGGGTCACCTCGCCGATCGCCGGGCTCGCCAACCTCGGATTGCGCACGCCGGGTGTCCGCTCGGTCGCCCGCTGGGTGGCAGGTGTCGATCAGCGACGGAGCCTGCCCACGTTTGCACGGCAGAGCCTCACTCGCTGGGCGCGTCGCCGCCCCGCACCCGACGTTGGTCGCCCACGGGTGCTCCTCTGGGCCGATTCGTTCACGGAGTTCTTCGACACCGCGGGTGGCAGGGCTGCCGTCAGCGTGCTGGAGGCGGCCGGCTACCGCGTCGAGCTGTTGGCCAAGCCGGCCTGCTGCGGCCTGACCTGGATCACGACCGGCCAGCTCGACCAGGCCCGATCGATCGTGGGCCAGACCGTCGCCCAGCTGCACCCCTACGTTGACGCGGGCGTACCCGTCGTCGGGCTCGAGCCCTCGTGTCTCTCGGTGCTTCGGTCGGATGCTGTCGAGCTCCTCGACGACCCGCGGGCGGTGGAGGTCGCGCAGGGAGTCTTCACCCTCGCCGAGCTGCTCCAGCGCACCGAGGGCTGGGTGCCTCCTGACCTCAGCGGCACCAGCCTCGTCGTCCAGCCGCACTGCCACCAGGCATCGGTCCTTGGGTTTGAGGCCGACATGGCGCTGCTCAGATCCACAGGCGCCACGATCGAGAGGCTCGCGGGCTGCTGCGGGCTCGCCGGCAACTTCGGCGTGGAGAAGGGGCACTACGAGGTCTCTGTGGCGGTCGCCGAGCAACAGCTTCTGCCGGCGGTCCGTAACGCTCCGCCGGGCGCAATTGTGGTCGCAGACGGGTTCTCCTGCCGTACCCAGCTGCTCGACCTGGTCGACGTCCCCGCCCTCCACCTCGCCCAGCTCCTTGATGGCTGACCTGGAAGCACCCACGTGACCACATGATCAAGCTCGGATCGGCGTTGTCCTGTTCCACCGGGCTCGCCAGTGGCGCGAGCTGAACCGAGTCTGTCCCCGCGTGCTCCGGCTGGATGCCCAGACCGCCTTCTGGTCGCGTCGGCAGATGCATGAGGCAACGATCCATGCCATTGACGCCGCCAGCGCCTCGGAAGAGCCAAAGTCCTGTTCGAAGGGTTCACGACTCCGTGAGGTCGCGCGACGGTGCGGCGACCGATGTGTGCCTCAGACTTCCTTCCGGCGCCGCATCAGTATCTCGGCGAGGTCCCAGTCCAGCTGGGAGTCGATGTCGATTCCGCGATCGTGCGGCATCTCGTAGACGCGGGTCCGGCCGCTCCACAGTCCGAGCCCCAACGTGTGGCGGTGCCAGCAGTACACCGAGCCGTTCAGACCCCATACGGGAGGCGCGGACTGGCGACTGTAAATCGGCTGTTCGGGTGGCTTGACCAAACCAACAGTGCCGTCCGGCCGGGCTTCGACGAGGTTGAAGTAAGGATTCTTGTCCGACAGGTAGCCCGACACGACGACGTCGGTCTGCTCGTCGAGCAGTGCGAGCGCACCCTCGATGTCGGACACGAGTCGCAGCGGCGAGGTCACATCAACGTCCACCACTGTGCCGACCTCGATGCCAAGGCCCTCGACCGTCTCGATCAGGTGCACGATGGCGTCGACCTTGGAGGCCCCGTCATTCGCGAGTTCGGCCGGGCGGAGACCAGGCACGATGGCTCCGAACCCGTCGGCGATCTCGGCGATCTCGGGGCTGTCTGTCGAGACGTACACGGCGTCGATGCTCGGGGCAGCCAGCGCGGTCTCGATCGTGTAACCGATCAACGGCATGCCGAGCAGGAGTCGTGCGTTCTTTCCGGGAACGCCCTTTGATCCACCGCGCGCACAGACAGTGGCGATGACCAGTGGTCTAGGCATGTCGACGTCAGGCACGAGACGAGCGTACTGGCCGTGTCCGGCGCGACTCGGCGAGCGGTCCGCGGTGTCGTGTCCGATAGCCTGCGGGTGTGCCTGTGACCGTGTCCCCCTCCCTGCGCCGGTGGGTTGTCTTCGGCGCCAGCGGGCATGCTGGTGCCGTGATCGACGTCATCGAACAGCGTCATGACGAGGTGATCGCATTGGTAGGAGTTCCTGATCGTGACTGGCCCTACCCCGTCGTCGATTCGGACACGGAAGGCATCGCGCTCGCAGTGGCCGAAGATGCGGCGATCTGTCTGGCCATCGGCAACAATCCGGCCCGACTCGCGCTCCTCGTGCATGCCGACCTCGCCGCACGAGCGCACCCGTTGCAGAGTCCTCACGCTCATGTGTCCACCACTGCTGCGCTCGGACGTGGTGTGGTGGTCATGAGCGGCGCCCATCTAGGCCCGTACTCGACAGTGGCCGACGGCGCGATCGTCAACACCCATGCCGTGGTCGAGCACGACAGCCGTGTCGGCGCAGGCGCCCACGTGGCGCCGGGCGCGCTGCTCCTGGGTGCGAGCAGCGTCGGAAGGCTCTCGCTCATCGGCGCAGGCAGTGTCGTCCTGCCCGGGGTCATCGTGGGGGACGACGTGACTGTGGGTGCCGGAAGCGTCGTGATCGACAACGCTCCGGGGCCCACGACGGTGGCCGGCAACCCAGCCCGTCCCCTGCACGGCCATGCTGAGGAGACCCGATGAGGGCCGTGACCGACTTGTTCAACGGGCCCGAGTCCGAGCAGGTGGCGGTGATCGCGGAGGTCGGCGTGAATCACAACGGCGATGTCGCTCTTGCCCACCGCATGATCGACATCGCCGCGGAGTCGGGCGCCGCTGCGGTGAAGTTCCAGACCTTCCAGCCGGAGGCTCTTGCTGCTGCCTCCGCGGCCACGACGCCGTATCAGCGTAAGAACGGGGGTGCCGCGAGCCAGGCCGAGCTGCTGCGTTCCCTGATGCTGCCTGACTCGGCGTGGCGGGAGCTGATGTCCCACGCGGCCGACCTCGACATCCGCTTCCTCAGCACCCCCTTCGACCTGGCCAGCGCGCACCTTCTCTGCGAGCTCGGGGTCGACGTGCTCAAGGTGTCCTCCGGCGAGCTCACCAATCTCCCGTTCCTCACAGCGGTCGCCGACCTCGGTCTACCACTGCTGGTGTCCACCGGCATGGGCGACATGGCCGAGGTCGAGGCTGCGGTGCAGGCCTGCGCGGCTGCTCCGCGACTGGCGCTGTTCCACTGTGTCTCGGCCTATCCGGCTCCGCTCGAGCAGTGCAATCTCGCCGCGATCCCCGCCATGGCTGCACAGCTGGGTGTGCCTGTCGGCTGGTCCGACCACACCACGGGAGTGTCCGCTGCGGTCATTGCCGTGACGCTGGGCGCCCGTCTGCTGGAGAAGCACTTCACGGTGAGCCGGGACATGCCCGGGCCTGATCATCGCGCCAGCCTCGAGCCCGAGGAGCTCATCGAGTACGTCGCGACCACGACGGCAGTGCCTCGTGCGGTCGGTGACGGGCGCAAGCGGCGCATGCCCGCCGAGGAGGAGAACGCTCCGCTGGTGCGACGATCCTGGCACGCCACGCGGGACATCGACGCCGGTCAGCACGTGGTGCCCGACGACGTCGTGGTCTTGCGGCCCGAGACGGGTATCTCGGCGGCCCGAGACGTGGTCGGACGCCTGACGGCGCGCCCCATCCGTGCCGGAGAGGCCGTCGTCGAAGACATGCTGGAACAAGCGTGACCGACATCAACGTGGCGGTGTTCGTCGGCACACGGGCAGACCTCGGGCCCCTCGAACCGGTGATCACAGCTCTCGCAGATCATCCGGACGTGCGCGTGACCCTGTTGACCGGCGTCGCGTTCGACGTTGATGAGCTACGGGCGGCACTTCAGGAGTCCGATCGCGCACGCGTCGACATCGTCGCTGTTGCTCCTCCCGTCGACCTCGACTCCAGCACCGACATGCTGGTCCACGCGGCAGCGATGTCCCAGGGACTTGCCGTGGCCCTGGCCGACCACGTCTTCGCGCTGGCTGTGGTCCTCGGGGACCGTTGGGAGCTTCTCACCGTGGTTCCGGCTCTGTTCCTCGCGGGGGTGCCGATCGTCCATCTGCACGGTGGGGAAGTGACCGATGGCGCCCTCGATGACCGGGTGCGCCACGCAGTCACCAAGCTGGCAGACATCCATTGCGTGGCGACCGAGAGATCCGCGGATCGGGTACGGCAGATGGGGGAGCCTGCCGATCGGGTCCATGTGACCGGCGCTCCGGGGCTGGACCGTTATCACGAGATCGAGCCTGCATCCGACGCGGAGCTCACGGCGCTTCTGGGCCGCGAGGTCGTCCGGCCGCTCGTCCTGTTCACGTACCACCCGCCGACGGTGGGCGACGTGGCGGATGTCGGGCGCAACTGTGCCGACGCGGTCCGGGCCTGCACCAGCTTTGGTGGTGTGGTGGTCGCCACTCATCCGGGGTTCGACGCGGGTCGGGACGAGGTGATCTCAGCACTCGAGGCTCAGGCGGCCGTCGATTCCGAGTTCATCGTCATACCGTCGCTCGGGCACGTCTACCCGAGGGTGCTGCGCGCTGCGGACGTCGTGGTCGGCAACTCCTCGTCGGGGATCATCGAAGCCGCATCTGCGCACCTTCCGGCGGTCGACATCGGGATCCGCCAGCAGGGGCGTGAGCACGGCGAGAACGTCCTCCACTCGGACGAGGGTTTCGACAACGTCCGTCGAACGGTGGGCGAGGCGCTCGAACCGTCGTTTCGCGCCCGCGCCGCGGCGGTCGTCAACCCTTACGGTGACGGTCGTTCATCCGAACGAATCGTGGAAGCGGTGCTCACCGCCGTCAGCCTGGGCCGCATGAAGCCCTTTGTCGAGGAGAGTGTGAGAAGGCCGTGAAGCTCACAGATCTGACGGTGCACCAGTCGTGCACATTGATCGAGGCACTGAGAGTCATCGACCGTGGGGCCGAGGCGATCTGCTGCTTGGTCGACGACGAGAGCAGGCTCAGTGCGACGCTGACCGACGGCGATGTTCGCCGCGCGCTGATCAACGGCGCACTGCTCGTGGATCCCGCGCTGGCCCACGCGCAGTCACGACCGGCAACAGTCGCCTGTGGGACACCTCGCGCACTGGTGCTTGACCTGATGCAGTCGACTCGCCTGCGTGCAGTGCCAGAGATCGATGCCGACGGCCGCCTCACCGCGCTGCACACATTGTCCGATCTCGTGAGTGCTCGCGAGCTGCCCAATGTCGCCGTCATCATGGCGGGCGGCAGGGGCACCCGACTGGGCGCCCTCACCCGCGACGTCCCCAAGCCTCTGATGAAGGTGGCCGGGAGGTCGATCGTCGAGTGGATAGTCCTGGGTCTGGTGGGCGACGGGATCCGCACGATCTACATCAGTGTCAATCATGGGGCTGATCAGGTCATCGAGGCGCTCGGTGATGGCTCGGCTCTGGGGTGCAATGTCACCTATCTGCGCGAATCGCCCGACAAGCCGCTGGGCACGAGTGGGAGCCTCACCCTGATAGAAAAGCTTCCTGCCGATCCGTTGATCGTCATCAACGGCGATCTCATGGTCGAGTTCGACGCCTCTCTTCTTCTCGATCGTCACAAGGCGTCAGGTGCCGATGTGACGATAGGCGTGCGCACGTACGTCCACACTGTCCCGTTCGGCGTGGTGGACATCGATCCGGACGGTCTGGTGACCTCGATCACGGAGAAGCCGGACCTCGAGGCCAACATCAACACGGCGGTCTACTGCGTCAACCCGACGGCAATCGCGTTGTTGCCGACCGGCGAGCCGAGCACCATGCCAGAACTGGTCCAGCGCTGCCTCGACACAGGTAAGGTCGTGTCCGCATGGCCGATGGCAGCGGACTGGATCGACGTCGGCACTCCATCTGACTTGGCACGCGCGAAGGGGCAGGCATGATCGATGTGGCTGCTGGCACTGACCTAACAGGCGCGACAGTTCTGGTGACCGGGGCCGACGGCTTCATCGGCTCGCACGTGGTCGAGCACGTCCTGGCGCACGGCGGCACCGTACGTGCCTTCTGCCTCTACAACTCGCGCAGCTCACTCGGCTGGCTCGACGAGTCCGAGACGTTTGCCGCCGCGCTCCGATCAGGCCGCGCCGAGGTCGTCCTCGGCGACATCCGCGACGCCGAACATGTCCAGTCGGCAGTCCACGGTGTCGATCTCGTCCTCCACCTTGCCGCGTTGATCGCGATTCCGCACAGCTATGTGGCACCGCGCTCCTATGTCGACACCAATGTGACCGGCACGTTGAACGTCCTCGAGGCAGTGCGCAGGCATGGCACCGCGCGCATGGTCAACACCTCCACCTCAGAGGTGTACGGGACGCCGGAGTCGGTGCCGATCCGCGAGGACCACGCGCTGCGTGGTCAGTCGCCGTACTCTGCGACCAAGATCGCGGCCGACAAGCTGTGTGAGTCGTACGCGCTCTCGTTCGGCACTCCCGTCGTGACGTTGCGCCCCTTCAACACCTACGGACCCCGGCAGTCTGCGCGAGCTGTCATACCGACCGTCCTCAGCCAGCTGTTGGCCGGCGCCGAAGAGCTGCGACTCGGTGCGGTCACCCCTCAGCGCGACTTCACCTTCGTCACCGACACCGCACTCGGGTTCGTCCGCGCAAGTGTGGCCGATCTGGAGCCTGGCGAGGTCGTGCAGCTCGGCACGGGCCGCACCGTGTCGATCGCCGAGGTCGTCGAGATCTGCAAGCAGGTCACTGGCAACGATGCCGAGGTCGTGACCGAGGAGGACCGAGTGAGGCCGACAGGCTCGGAGGTGGAGATCCTGCTGTCAGATCCGTCGAGAGCGAGCGCCGTCCTCGACTGGCGGCCGGCTGTGACGCTCGAGGATGGCCTCAAGGCGACTGCTGACTGGTTGCGGGGAAGGGTTGCCCTCGAGTCGGCTGCGCGGTACCAACGATGAGCGGTTCCGCCGAGATTCACGCCCCGGGCGGTCCGGTCGGCGCCGGCGTCATACCTCTGGCCATACCCGACATCGGCCCGGCTGAGCGCGCGGCCGTCCTTGAGGCTCTTGACTCAGGCTTCGTGTCGTCGGTCGGCCCAGCAGTCGACCAGTTCGAGCGGATGTTCGCCGAGCTGGTCGGGTCCACGTTCGCCATTGCGTGCTCCAGTGGCACGGCTGCACTCCACGTCGCCCTGCGTCTTGTTGGCGTCGAGGCCGACGATGAGGTCTTCTGCTCAGACTTCACCTTCATCGGCTCGAGCAATCCGGTCGCCTACCTGGGAGCCCGGGTCACCCTCGTCGATTCCGAGCCGAACACGTGGAACATGGATCCCGAGATCGTTCGGGTCGAGCTCACGCGGCGTCGTGCGGCCGGGGAGCCGTTGCCCAAGGCGCTCGAGCTCGTGCACGTGCTGGGGCAGCCGGCCGATGCCGCCGCGGTCCTCGACGTGTGTGACGAGTTCGAGGTGCCCGTCATCGAGGACGCCGCCGAGAGCCTCGGTGCAGGCTGGTCCACCGGACCGTTCGCCGGACGGAGCACCGGGTCGGTGGGGCGCATCGGCTGCTTCTCGTTCAATGGCAACAAGATCGCCACGGCTGGGGGTGGCGGCATGATCGTCACTGACGACGAGGCGCTCGCGCGGCGTGCCAAGCACCTGACCACTCAGGCCAAGGTTCCAGATGTCGCCTACCTGCACGACGAGGTCGGCTACAACTACCGGCTCACCAACCTTGCGGCCTCATTAG
>NZ_JACMOM010000142.1 GCF_014378035.1 Aeromicrobium sp.
CCCCGTACGTCTCTCATCGGAGTACCGCTGTGCCCACGCGTGACGACATCCGCAACGTGGCGATCATCGCCCACGTCGACCACGGCAAGACCACGCTCGTGGACGCCATGCTGCTGCAGTCCGGTGCCTACACCCAGCACCAGCAGGAGGAGGGCGCGGTCCAGGACCGGGTCATGGACTCGATGGACCTCGAGCGCGAGAAGGGGATCACGATCCTCGCCAAGAACACCGCGGTCCGTCGCAAGGACCTGCTGATCAACATCATCGACACCCCCGGCCACGCCGACTTCGGTGGTGAGGTCGAGCGCGGCCTGTCGATGGTCGACGCGGTCATCCTCTTGGTCGATGCGTCAGAAGGCCCGCTCCCCCAGACCCGCTTCGTGCTGCGCAAGGCGCTCGCCGCTCACATGCCGGTTGTGCTGGTCGTCAACAAGGTCGACCGCCCCGACTCGCGCATCGCCGAGGTGGTCGACGAGACGTACGAGCTGTTCCTCGACCTGCTCGAGGACGGTGCCAGCGAGAACGCTCTGGACTTCCCGGTCGTCTACGCGTCAGCCCGCGCCGGTCGCGCCTCGCTCAACAAGCCCGAGGACGGCGGCATGCCCGACAGCGAGAACCTCATCCCGCTGTTCCAGACGATCATGGACGCCGTGCCGGCCCCCGAGTACACCGAGGGCGCGCCGCTCCAGGCTCACGTCACCAACCTTGACGCGTCGCCGTTCCTCGGTCGCCTCGCCCTTGTCCGAGTCTTCGAGGGCACCCTGAAGAAGGGCGCCCAGGTCGCGTGGATGAAGCACGACGGCACCACCGAGAAGGTCAAGATCACCGAGCTCCTCGTCACGAAGGAGCTCGAGCGCATCCCCGGCGACAGCGCTGGCCCGGGCGACATCGTCGCCATCGCGGGCATTCCCGAGATCACGATCGGCGAGACGCTGGCCGACCCCGAGCACCCCGTCGCCCTGCCGCTCATCACGGTCGACCAGCCAGCCATCTCGATGACGATCGGCACCAACACCTCTCCGCTCGCCGGCCGCGAGAAGGCCACCAAGGTCACGGCGCGACTCGTCAAGGACCGGCTCGACCGTGAGCTCATCGGCAACGTGTCGCTCAAGGTCCTGGAGACCGAGCGTCCTGACGCGTGGGAGGTCCAGGGCCGCGGCGAGCTCGCACTGGCAATCTTGGTCGAGCAGATGCGGCGCGAGGGCTACGAGCTCACGGTCGGCAAGCCGCAGGTCGTCACGCAGGAGATCAACGGCAAGCTGCACGAGCCGATGGAACGCCTCACGATCGATGCTCCCGAGGAGTACCTCGGCACGATCACCCAGCTGCTCGCCGTCCGGCGCGGCCGCATGGAGCAGATGATCAACCACGGCACCGGATGGGTGCGCATGGAGTTCATCGTCCCGGCCCGTGGGCTGATCGGCTTCCGCACCGAGTTCCTCACCGACACACGCGGCACGGGCATCGCGCACCAGACGTTCGAGAAGTACGAGCCGTGGGCCGGCGACATCTCGACGCGCCCGTCGGGTTCTCTGGTGTCCGACCGGGCCGGAGCCGCAACCTCCTACGCCATGACCAACATCCAGGAGCGCGGCACGCTGTTCATCGAGCCCGCCACCGAGGTGTACGAGGGCATGATCGTCGGCGAGAACTCTCGCGCCGACGACATGGACATCAACATCGTGCGCGAGAAGAAGCAGACCAACGTCCGGTCGAACGCCGACGAGTTCGAAAAGCTGGTTCCGCCGCGCAAGCTGTCGCTCGAGCAGTCGCTCGAGTTCTGCCGCGAGGACGAGTGTGTCGAGGTCACCCCGGCCAACGTGCGCATCCGCAAGATCATCCTCGACGCGACCGAGCGCAACCGCGCTAACCGCGGGAAGAAATAACCCCGGGCGGTGGATCAGCGTCCACCCCCGCAGATCGGCGGTGGATCAGCGTCCAAGACGTAGACCGTCTTGGACGCTAGCCCGCCGCCCTCTGCGGTGAGTTGCGGTGCACGACGATGGGGCCGAAGAGTGCGTTCCAACGGGCGGCGAAAACAGGGGGCGGGCCGTCGTATCCGCCGCGGACGAGCTGAGCGAACACCTCGGACACCAGCTTCTTGGGGGTCCGCAACTTCTCGCTCGTGACCTGGACGTACTGCCAGCCCTCGTCGCGGAACCCGCGATAGCGATCGATGTCGATGTTCCACTGGTGCAGGTCACCCTCGTGCTGGCGCCCCTCGTACTCGACGAGCAGCTTCCAGAGCAGGTAGACGAGATCGCCACACCCGAGAAAGGCGCCGCAGGAGTCATGGACGTTCTTGTTCACCTCCGGCCGAGGTAGCCCCGCGAACACGAGAACAGCGCGCGACTCCGACTCCTTGGGCGACCGGGATCCCGTATCGAGATGCGACAGGACCGCCCTGACCTGTCGCGCACCGGGCCGCCAGTCGTCCCGCCGCGCCACCTCGGCCACCTCGAGCACCGACAGGTGGCCGCCGCGCAGCAGCCAGTCGCCAACGATGATCGCGTCGATCATCCGCGCTGTTGCACAGAGCTGGATGAAGGCCGTGGCCGGTGTGACGCCACCCTCGTCCAGCGGTGGCAGGAGCTCGGTGCGGTGGAGGAAGATGTCGGCGATCGTGAGGTGATGATCGCCGGCGATCGTGAAGTGGAAGGGTCGCAGCTGCCCAAAGTCAAGCCCGAGCCTCTGGATCCTGCTGACATGGCTCAGCTGTGCACGCTCTGGCATGGCGTGCTCGGACGCGACGATCCAGTCCAGATTGGTCATCGGGTGGTCGACGTGCACCCAGACACACGGGAAGAGTCGGACGAATCGGCTTCCCCGCAGGACCTTTTCGGAGATACCCATCGCCAGGGCCATGGCCGGGGTGAAGGGGCCGTGGAGCAGGTCGTCCGGGATGCGTTTTGGTGCGGGCATACATCCATTCACATCCACCCGCGTGCTCGAGGACAGGCCGCAGCTCGACGTTGTGGATGCCACATCGCTCGACTGCTGCCTGTGGCCACGTGGAGCCGAGGTGAAGCACTCGCCTTGCAGCTCGCCCGGCGGTGTGTATCCGTCGACGTCCGGCCGAGTCTTGGACGCTAACCCACCGCCACCGAGGTGGGCGGGGCAGGTCAGAGGACGCCTCGCGGACGGAGCTGGATGCTGATGCGGGGACCGACGGGCCTGGCGGTCTTGAGAATGGCGTGGTCCCACGTGCGCTGGCACGAACCCCCCATCACGATGAGGTCGCCGTGTCCGAGCGAAAAGCTGGTCTGCGGACCGCCGGCGCGAGGACGCAGGGAGAGGCGCCGCGCCGAGCCGAGCGAGATGATCGCCACCATGGTGTCACGTTCGCGACTTCGCCCGATGCGGTCGCCGTGCCATGCGACGCTGTCGTGGCCGTCGCGGTAGAGGCAGAGCCCCGCCGTCTCGAACCGCTCGCCCAGCTCTGCCTCGTAATGGTCGCCGAGCCGTTCGCGCATGTCGGCGAGCAACGGATCGGGCAACGCGTCGCGAGCGCCGTAGAACGACAGCAACCGCGGTACGTCGACCACGCGGTCGTACATCTCGCGGCTCTCCGCGCGCCACGGTACAGCTGCCTGGAGCCGGAGAAACAGCTCGTCGGAGCCACTGATCCACCCAGGCCGTGAGTCGACCCATGCACCGCGGGTGAGCATCGTGCGCTCGACCGTGGCGCCGAGGTCACCGATCGCGGTGACCTGGCCGGCGTCGAGCAGCGACCCTTGGAAATAGTCCTCCATGTCGCGAGGGTACGTCATATCGAACACATGTTCTACACGTCAGCCGATGTCGTCGCGAGGCAGCACAGCGACGACGGACAGCACCAAGGCTTGGGTCAGGCGAAGGGCCCGAGGCGTCATCGCCGAAGCCCCCGAAGGTCGATACGATCGGTTGATCTGGCTGCCCGAGGGGTCACCTCGCCCGGCTGCACGTGACGAGGAGGACACCATGATCGACACCGCCTGGGACCGGCTCCTCGACATGATCGACCACTACGCCGACAACCCTGACCGACCCGTCACCGTCGAGCTCGAGCACACGCTCGCTGGCCTGTGTGTCGAGGCGGCGAGGGAGGGATCGATCGATCGCGAGCTGCACATGCTGGCCACCGCGCGGTGGCTCAGCGGGCTAGTCGCCGCCCATCGCGTCATTCGTGCCATGCATCCGGAAGTTTCGCCCGACGACGACCTCGCCGTGCTCCGCGTCATCGTCACGCGATGGCTTCACCCGGCGCGACCGGGCCGCTGAGGGGGCTCGACCTTCGACGGACTCACTGTCAGTTCGACGAGCCGCGTACCTGGGCGAGGTAGACAAGCGCAGCAACCGTGCCGATGAGGCTCAGGAGTCCGAGTGGGTTGAACCCGCTGATGATGTGGCCGAGCAGTGCGAGCACGAGAATGATCAGCCAGGTCCGCTTGGGCAAGGTGTCAAGGCTCTCGAGCTTGGACGCCGGACGCCCCACACAGTCGACCAGCGCGAAGGCCTTCACCACGAACAGCGCGAGACCGATGATGAGGGAGAGGCTTCCTTGGACCGAGCCGAGTTCGAGCACGACTGAAGGCTACCGAACGCCCACGAAGCGGGCCCCGGACGGGGACCCGCTTCGTCTCGTGCGGTGGTTCAGGCCTTGGTCGACGGCGCGCTCGTGGACGGCGCGTTCGTGGACGGCGCGCTCGTGGACGGCGCCTTCGTGGCAGCTGTCTTGGCGGCCGTCGTCTTCTTCGCAGCTGACGTCTTGGCAGGAGTCGCTGTCTTCGCAGCTGACGTCTTGGCAGGGGTCGCCTTCTTCGCAGCGGTCGTCTTGGCGGCCGTCGTCTTCTTCGCAGCAGTCGTCTTGGCAGGAGCCTTCTTGGCTGAGGCGCGCTTGGCCGGCTCGGGCGTCTTCTTGACGATGACGTCGGCCTTGGCGGCAGCAGCCTTCGCCTTGCCGGAGGTGTTGGCCTCGACGCGGCCGGTGACCTTCGTGACCTGCGTCTTGGCGTCGGTCAAGAGTTGCTCGGCGAGCCTCTGGGCCTCATCAGCAAAGTCCCTGGCCTGCTTGGTGTAGTCCTCCACGTTGCTGTTGGCCTGCTCGACGAACTTCTCGCTGCGCTTCGTCAGATCGGCGTAGGCGGTCGTGGCGGTGTTCAGGGCAGTCGCGACGATGGCTTGAGCCTGCTTCTGCACATCGGAGACGTCGAGGTTCTTCAGGGTGTCCTGCAGAGCCTTGACGTCGTCGACGATGGACTTCACCTGGGCGTTGATCGTGTCGGTAATGGTCATATTTCCTCCTGGTTGGCTTCGGTCACTGTGGCGGCCAGCTCGGTGTCCGACGCTTCGTCCGTTCCGACGAACGAGCGGTAGATGTCGAGCAGTGCGGTCTTCTGACGCTCGGTGAGGCGATCGTCGAGGGCGATGGCGTCCTCGACCATGCGCGCTCCGCTCTCGTCGGCATCGGGGATGCCGGCGCGAACATAGAGCGACTCGGCCGAGATGCGCAGCGCCTTGGCGATCTGCTGCAGGACCTCTGCCGAAGGTCGGCGCAAACCCCGCTCGATCTGGCTGAGGTACGGATTGGACACATCCGTGAGCTCGGCCAGCTGTCGTAGCGACATCTGTGCCTGACCCCGTTGCTCACGCAGGTAGTCGCCAAGTCCCTCGACGGTCTTCTGCATGCTCAGCTTGGCCATGACTCCATGGTGCTTGCAAAAGTTAGCAAATGCAAGCAGGATGGCTTGCGATGTGGGTCACAGAGTGCATCCCCGCAGGTCAGAAGGTCAGACGGAGCTCGCCAATGGGCTTGCCGCCTCCCAAGACAACCGGCCTCTCGGTCAGCAGCGGTGCATCGAGCCCGGCCAGCTCGAGCCCCCGGTTCATCACCGCATACATAGGCCGCTCGGCACCGTCCTCGATCTTCAGGGCGAACGCAGACCCATCGGGCAGGCCTACGACGTAGACGCTCTCGGCGCCTGACTTGGCGACGAGGCCTGGGAATGCCCTCATCAACGCGAACTCGGCGCGCCCTGTGCCGCTGACGTACTCCGGATGCGCCCTCATCGCCTCGACGAGCCGTGCGCCATGGCTGCCGGGCGGGCTCTGCACGATGCCTCCGATGGCTCGGGCAAGGTCTTGCAGGGGCGTCGCCAGCAGCGGCGCACCGCAGCCGTCGGTGCTCACGACCGACGGCGGCCCGCCGGTGACCTCCGTGAATGTTGCGGTGATCTCCTGCTGGAGCGGGTGCGACGGTTCGAGGTAGTCGACGGTTGACCAGCCACGGGTGAAGCACGTGAGCAGCATCGCGGCGTGCTTGCCGGAACAGTCCATGCAGATCGGTGCCTTCACCCCGCCGGCGCGGAGGTAGTCGGCGTGCACGTGTGGGTCGAGCGGGTACGACGGGGGCGTCTGGAGCGCCGACTCGTCGAGGCCAGCCAGCATCAGGATCTCCCGCACCCCGTCGAGGTGGATCTGCTCGCCGGAATGGCTGGCCGTCGCGAGCGCGAGCAACCGGCCGTCGAGCGGCAGGCCGGCCCGCAACATGCCGAGGGCCTGGATCGGCTTGTTGGACGATCGCGGAAACACCACGGTGCCCGGATCACCGATCGACCAGGTGACGTCGCCGGCCCGGTCCACCCCCAGGACGACCCCTCGGTGACGACTCTCCACCATGCCGGAACGGACGATCTCTGCAAGGACTTCCACACCCCGCACCCTAGGCGTTCGCGCCGTTTGGCTCACACGCGGTGAATTGTTCACCTACTCTCCTGGAACTGGTCCGCTCGGCCAAGCCACTTCCCGTCAGCAAGGTTGCCCGCATGCGAACGTTCCGTCCGCTGACCGACAGACTCCACAGGATCCGTCTTCAGACCGTCCGTATGCCATCTATTCGTGCCCGCGCCCTGGTCATCGCCCTCGCCTCTGGCGCAGTCGTGCTCGCGGGTGTCCAACCGGCCGCCGCTGCGTCATCGCCGAGCACGGTGGGGCTGGTGTCGTTCACGGCGGCGTCGCTGAGCGGATCGTCGGCAAGCCTGACGATCGACTGGCCGGACGCACTACGGGCGACGCGCTACGACATCTACCTGTCTCGCCACTACACGATGGAAAACGCGAAGAAGCTGTCCTCCGGACGCAGCAGTCGCACGATCACCGATCTCGTGCGCGGCGCCGACTACTTCGTCCAGGTGCGTGGACGCAACGGCAGCAAGGTCGGCAACAAGTCACTGCGCGTCGGTCACACCACGATCCGCGCGCACGGCCCCGTGAGCGGGCCGAGCTACCGGGTCATGACCTACAACGTCTGCAGCCAACTGTGCGGCGGATTCTCGCAACGGCAGCCGGGCGCGCTCGAACGCGTCTCCCTGTACCGCCCCGACGTCCTTGCCACCCAAGAGGCTGGCTACCTGGCCACCCCCGCGGGCTACGCGCTGGCTCGCTACAAGAGTGCCAAACGGCTGTTCTTCCGCTCATCACGTTTCAACCTCGCGGTGTGCGCGCCCGACGCTCCGGCGACGTGCGAGCGCACCGGGGACATCTTTCTCGGCAGGCACGACGGCAACGACCGTTGGGCCGTGTGGGCCGAGCTGATCGATCGCGCGACCGGGCAGCACGTGATGTTCGCCGACGTTCACACTGTCTCGGGGGACTCCTCACAGCGATCAGCCGAGCGCAAGATCGAGATGAACACACTTCTGCGCGAGATGGCGACCGCCAACCCCGCGAGGCTCCCTGTGGTCTACCTCGGTGACTTCAACTCCCACAAGAACCGCGCGGTCGACTCGGTCGCCGACGTCATGCACGCTGCCGGCTACTACGACGCGTTCGACCTGGCACAGACGCTGACTCGTCAGCACCTCAACAGCTTCAACGGCTTTCGCACGACGCCCACGATCAGCTATCGCTGGGGAGACCACGTCGACCACGTGTGGGTCAGGCCCGGCAAGACCCGCGTTCTCGGCTGGCGCAACGGCGTCAACATCAGGTCAGGGCGGCTCGTCACCCCCATCCCGTCCGACCACAGCCCTCTCGTGATCGACGTGCAGGTCAACTGACAGGCCTCGGCACGACCTGTACGGGTACCGACGGGGTGCCGCGCCAATGGATTGCCGGGCACGGGCTGACCCTCTCCATCCTCGTCTCGACGGCAGGCGGCTCTGCTGCGTCGTTACCATGACCGGGTGCCCGACTTCTCCTCTCCTCTCGAGTCATTCCACGCCGTGATCCCTGCAGGCGGGGCCGGCACCCGCCTGTGGCCGTTGTCGCGTGCATCCCGCCCGAAGTTCCTGCTCGACCTCGACGGCTCGGGACGCTCCCTGCTGCAGCAGACCTGGGACCGCCTGGTCGACCTCATCCCGCCGGAGCGCATCCACATCGTCACCGGCGCGGCCCATGCCGACGCCATCCGGGCTCAGCTGCCCGAGCTGTCGAGCCTGTTCGTGGAGCCCTCGCCCCGCGACTCGATGCCGGCAATCGGGCTCGCGGCAGCCGTGATCGGCGCACGGGACCCGTCGGCCGTCATCGGCTCGTTTGCGGCCGACCACGTCATCGACGACCAGGTGTCGTTCGCGGAGGCCGTCGGCCAGGCAGTGGCGGTCGCCCGGACCGGGCTCGTCACCACGATCGGCATCACCCCCACCGGACCGTCCACCGCGTTCGGCTACATCGAGTCGGGCGACCTCCTGGACGTCGTCGATGCCACCTCGGCCCGCGCCGTCGCCACGTTCGTCGAGAAGCCGGAGGCCGACATCGCGGCTGCCTACGTCGCCAGTGGCTCGTACAGCTGGAACGGTGGCATGTTCGTCACCCGCACCGACGTCCTGCTCAAACATCTCGCCCGGCTCCAGCCCACGCTGCACGCCGGCCTCGCCGCCATCGCTGGTGCTTGGGACACGTCAGCACGCCAGGACGTGCTGGACTCCACCTGGCCCTCGCTCACGAAGATCGCGATCGACCATGCCATTGCCGAGCCGGTGTCGCTCGAGGGCGGCATGGCCGTCGTGCCGGGCGCCTTCACGTGGGACGACGTCGGCGACTTCGCCGCCCTGCAGGACATCGGGGCTGCCTCATCACCGGAGACGGTATGGATCGACGCCGACGGTCTTGCCATTGCGGAGGACGGCACCACGATCGCGGTCGTCGGCCTGCACGACGTGGTCGTCGTCCGCACCCCAGACGCATTGCTGGTCACGACACGTGACCAGGCGCAGCGCGTCAAGGATGTCGTCGCCGCCCTGAAGGACCGCGGTCGGACCGACCTCGTCTGAGGTGCCGCTCGCGGAACGCCGGGATCAGGTCGATCAGCTCGCCCACCACGGTGTCGGACGTCGGGGTGTAGGCCTGCGCGACCTCGCCCATGCCGACCGCGTGGAGGTCGCCGTCGTCGGGTCCGGCGTAGACCGACTGCCCACGCGTGAGGGTCAGTCGTTGGCCACTCGCGTTGACCAGCTCGACCTCGCCGCCCGTGCACACCACGATGCGCCGGGGCGCTGGAGGCAGGAGCGTGCCTCCGGGCTCGGCCCTCGAGCACTGGCTGACGGCCAGGGCGAACTCCTCGACATCGGGGCTGAAGACATCGGTCGAGAAGCCGAACGGTTCGGGGGTCACTCTCGCGAGCCGCGACATGCCCTTGTCGAGGCACTTGACGAGGCCCTCGGGGTTGAGCGGCTTGGACGTCAGCCCGGCGCGGAGGACGTTGTCCGAAGACGCCATGATCTCGAGGCACATGCCGCGCAGGTGAGCGTGGATGATGCCGGTGCCGAGGAACGCGGCCTCGCCGGGCTGCAGGGTCAAACGGTTGAGCGTCAGAGAGATGACCACGCCGATGTCGGTCGGAAAGTGGTCGGCGATCTCGGTTGCCGTGAGGTAGGCACGCTTGATGTCGATGCCCTGCTCGACGAGGTCGTGACAACGCGAGACGACTTCCCTGATGTCGGAGTCGGGGACGTCTTCGGTCAGCAACCGCTCGACGAGACGGACGATGCCGTCGAACCCGGGGTTGGCGCGCAGGTCCTCGGCGAGGCTCTGCGTCAGTGGCGACTCGATGCCGTGCAGGACGCGCAGGATCTCGGCCGTCGGGCGGAAGCCGACGAGGCTGTCGAACGTCGTGAGGGCGTAGGCCATCTCGGGCTTGTGGTGCGGGTCCTTGTACGTCCGACCCGCCGACTCGAGCGGCACGCCCGCCGCCTCCTCGAGATCGAAGCCGGCGCGAGCCATCGCCGAGCTGGGGTGCACCTGCAGCGACAACGGCCGATCGGCGGCCAGGATCTTGAACAGAAAGGGCAGGTCACCTGCAACGTCCGACAGCGGCACTGCACCTTCGGACCCTGCCCCTTCGGATGCAGCACCCAATAGAACGGCCGACGGGCCCAGGGGGTGTGTGCCCATCCAGATCTCCGCGAGCGGGGTACCGTCCGGCTGCGTGCCGATGAATCGCGGAATGTCTGCCGCAGATCCCCAGTCGTAGTTCTGGGAGGTGTTGTCGAGCCGGAACATGCACTACCTCCGCACAGTCGGGTGACTACTTGTGACGAGGCTTGCGAGTGCCGGACGCCGAGTCGGTGTGACCCGGTGCCTTCTTCTCGTACGGCTTCTTCTCGTAGGGCTTCTTCTCGTGCGGCTTCTTCTCGTAGGGCTTCTTCTCGTAGGGCTTCTTTGCATACGGTTTCTTGCCGGGCGCGCTCTTGTCGTACGGCTTGCGATCTTCACGGGTGCGCTTGATCGGGGGGCCGTCGTCGGGCTGGAGGTCGATGAGCTTGCCGGAGATGCGCGTGTTGGCGAGGGCCTCGAACACCGCGTCAGGCAGGTCGGCAGGGAGCTCGACGAGCGTGTGCTCCGTGCCGATGGTGATCTTGCCGAAGTCTGAACGCTTGAGGCTTCCCTCGTTGGCCAGCGCCCCCACGATCGCGGACGGACCGATCTTGTGGCGCTTGCCGACAGCCACGCGGTAGACCGCGGACCCCTCGGACGGCAACCGGTCGGAGCGCTCGAACCCGGCCGGCTTCTCGCGGCGCTCGCGCGGCGGTGCGGCCGGCGGGTCGGGCCGCAGGAAGAACTCCTTGTCGGACTGGCTCATGACCGCCAGCGCGGCGGCGACGTCAGTCATGGACACGTCGTTCTCGCTGACGTACTCCTCGACGAGCGTGCGGAAGGCGTGGAACTGGGGCGACCCCATGCTCGACGTGATGGCCGTGGCGAACCGCCCGGCGCGACGCTCGTTGACCTCCTCGGCCGACGGCACGGACATCTCCTCGACCGGTCGGCCGGAGACCTTCTCGATGGCCGAGAGCATGCGGCGCTCGCGCGGCGTGACGAACAGGATGGCCTCACCCGTACGGCCGGCCCGGCCAGTGCGTCCGATCCGGTGGACGTAGGCCTCGGTGTCGTGCGGGATGTCGTAGTTGACGACGTGCGTGATGCGGTCGACGTCGAGACCACGCGCCGCGACATCGGTGGCGACGATCAGGTCGATCGCCCCGGACTTGAGCTGCGCGACGGTTCGCTCACGTTGCGCCTGCACGAGGTCGCCGTTGAGAGCAGCTGCGGAGTAGCCCCGGCTACGCAGCTTGTCGGCGAGCTCTTCGGTGGCCGACTTCGTGCGGACGAAGACCAGCATGCCGTCGCCCGACTCGACCTCGAGCAAACGGGTGAGCGCATCGAGCTTGTGGTGGTGCGACACCTGTATCCAGCGTTGACGGACCGTGGCGGTCGAGGTCGTGGCCTTGGGGGTGGCGATGTCGACCGGGTCGTGGAGGTACTTCTTGGCGAGGCTGCGGATCTGCCGCGGCATGGTGGCCGAGAAGAGTGCGACCTGCTTGTACTCGGGCGTGTTGGCCAGGATGCGCTCGACATCCTCGGCGAAGCCCATGTTGAGCATCTCGTCGGCCTCGTCGAGCACGAGGTACTCCAGTGCCGTGAGGTCGAGGCTGCCGCGTTCGAGGTGGTCGATGACGCGGCCCGGCGTGCCCACCACGATGTGTGCACCCTTCTGCAGCCCGGAGAGCTGGAAGCCGTAACCCTGGCCTCCGTAGACCGGGAGCACCCGGATGCCGGGGATGTTGGTGGCGTAGGCGGTGATGGCCTCGCAGACCTGCAGCGCGAGCTCTCGGGTGGGAGCGAGGACGATGGCCTGCGTCTTGCTGTTCTTCGGATCGATCTTCTGCAGGATGGGCAGCGCGAAGGCGGCCGTCTTGCCCGTGCCGGTCTGCGCAAGGCCGACGACGTCACGACCCTCGATCAGCGTGGGGATCGCCCGCGCCTGGATGGGCGTCGGTGTCTCATAGCCGAGCTCGGAGAGTCGGCGTACGAGGGGTTCGACGAGGCCGAGATCGGCGAACGTCGGCGTCTCGATGATTGTTTCGGTGGTCATGGGTGCTCCTGTGTCTGATGACGCGGGACCGGATCGGCCGGGACCGGTGCAACCTCACAGTCGACAGGCACGTACTCGCGCAGCACCCACGATATCGGTCGACCACACGATCGGTGAAACTCGCGGGACGTGACGTCCGTGACCGTGATCGTCAGTAGGCACCTGCGGACGACCGTACGGCCCGAAAGGTCTTCCAGAGGATCAGGAGATCGCCCACGATCGACCAGTTCTCGACATAGTAGAGATCGAGTCGCATGGTCTCCTCCCAGTCGAGGTCAGAGCGTCCTGATATCTGCCACGGGCCGGTCATGCCGGGACGAACCAGAAGCCGACGATGGGCCTCAGGGGCGTAGCCCGACACCTCGGCGACCAGGGGTGGCCGGGGACCCACGAGGCTCATGTCTCCCTTCACGACGTTGATGAGCTGGGGAAGCTCGTCAAGTGAGAAGCGTCGGAAGAAGCGTCCCGACCGGGTGACTCGCGGGTCGTCGCGCATCTTGAACATCACCTCGTTGCCCGAGTCTGGCTGAAGCTCCTGAAGCATCGAGTCAGCGCCATCGACCATGGTGCGGAACTTGATCATGCCGAACACATGTCCGTCGAGGCCCACCCGTTCCTGGACGAAGAAGACCCTGCCCGGGCTCGCCAGCTTCACCGTGGCCGCGATGACCACGAACAACGGGAGGAACGCGACGAGCAGTGCGGTCCCACCGGCACGGTCGAGGAGTCCCTTTGCCCACCGCGAGGCACCACGGTAGGAAGGTTGCTCCACGTGCAGCAGCGGCAGGCCCGCGACGGGACGGATGTGGACCCGCGGGCCGGCAATGTTGGCCAGTGCGGGTGCCACGATGATTTCGACATCTGAGCCCTCGAGCTCCCACCCGAGCCGGCGGACCATGTCGGGGTGGGTCACGTCGGACGACGTGACGATGACGGCGTCGGCACGCGACTCAACGGCAATCGCCGTCAGGCAATTGACCCCACCGAGAACCGGGACACCCGCGACGTGCGTGGGGGCGTCGGGCCCCGTGATGCACGCCCCGACGAGCCGGTAGCCGTACGACAAGTTGCGGCCGATGACGGCGGTGAGGTGCTCGACCGAGTCGAGGTTGCCGACCACGATCGCGGACTGCGTCATTCGCCCGCGCTGCCGCTGGACGAGCAGCCACTGCCGCCAGGACCACCTGCTCAGCGTGAGGAGGACGAGGCCGAACGGCAGGCACACCAACACGTAGCTACGGGGGACATTGAGACTGAACAGGTAGCCGAGGAAGGCGACGAGTGAGAAGACCACGATCGTGGAGTTGATGACCCGTTTGTACTCATCGGGCCCAGCGCCCAGCACCCGTGGATCACGGGTGCCCGCAAGAGTGAGGACCGCGTGCCACGTCACGGCAAGCAGTATCGAGATCATGATCCAGTAGCTGGAACCGGCAGGGTTGGCGTCGCGCCATGCCGGGACCGCGGCCCAGATCAAGTGGTTGCTCAGGAAGACCCACGCGAGCACGACGGCGTCGGACAGAATCAGGAGCCTGCCGTAGTGGCGCTGCCACTCGGCGCCGGACTCGCGGGTCGACAACGTGTTGATCGGTACTTGCGGCCCACGTCGAGGCCGAGCGGCAGGAGTCCGCAGACCCAGGCTCACGCTCGCGACGGCCGCCGGACCACTCGACTGGCGGCGGTGACCGTCAGAGCGATCAGACCGACGAGCATCATCGTCACGATGACGCTCCCGGTTCCGAGCACCAGACGACCGTGGCCGCCGTCGGCGTCGGCGAGGAATTGGACAGGCAGCGGGTTGGACTTCAAGAGGAGGAACAACAGCGGTACGAGCGCAATGAACGCAGTCAGGGAGAACCCCAGCAGCACGCGACGGGCGCTGATTGGTGTGTAGTCCATGTCTGCCCTGCCTGACGTCAAGACCCGCGCCTGTCGTGGGCCCCTACCAGAAGAAACGATTGCCTCGGGCGGGAGTTACGACCCCACGATTCGAATGTCGGCGACGCGCGCGAGTGCCCGCTAGCCCACCGCGGCGACGAGAGCGTTGAGCCGGGTGCTGATGGTGCGCACCGCCACGTCGATCTGGTCGGCGGTGTGCCGATGAACATCGGGGCTGCGCCGGTAGGGATCGCCGATGTCGATGCCGGGCGGGGCGAGGCTGCGCTGGCGTGCGGCCTGCGCGACCAGTGCGCGCGGCCCGTCGCCGTCGACCAGCTCGACCAGCGCCGCGAACTCGACCAACGTGAACGTCCGACGCAACGCGTGGGGGTTGGCCGCGAGGACGTCCGAACGGTGCTTGCGCGTGGCCGTGACTATCAGGTCTGCGGAGTCGACCAGGTAGGTGTCGATCGCGTGGGAACGGAACGCCTTCGCCGAGTGGCCGAGTCGCATCAGCTCCATCGCCGCCATGGTGTCCATGGGAGCACGGTCCCATCCCTGCACGCCCGCGCTGGCAACCTCGAACTTCTCGGGGTCGAGCTCGGCCCGCAGCAGCGCCTCCATGATGGGTGACCGGCAGATGTTTGCCGTGCACACCGCGAGGATGGCGAAGCGGTGCACCGCCGTCATCGCGGCTCTCCGGTCATGTTCGCTCGCACATCACTTGAGCACCGGACGGACGTGGAGACCTGCCTCGGGATCGACCAGGATCTCTTGCCCGGCGCTGACGCCGTCGGCCAATAACGTGGCCCCGACATCGACATTGCGCTTGACGACGGCCAGTGCGATAGGACCGAGCTCGTGGTGACGCGCAGAGGACCCGACGAAGCCGACGCGGGTCCCGTCGAGGGTCACGTCGGAGCCGTGTGCCGGCAGGTGGTTGACCGATCCGTCGAGGTGCAGCAGCACGAGCCTGCGAGGCGGGCGCCCGAGCGTGTGCACCCGCGCGACGGTCTCCTGCCCGCGGTAACAACCCTTGTCGAGGTGAACCGCGATGCCGAGAAGCCCGACCTCGTTGGGGATCGCGCGTTCGTCGGTGTCGAGCCCGACCCGAACCATGCCGGCCTCGATGCGCAGCGCTTCCCACGCCCACAGACCGACGGGGTCGCCCAGCTCTGCGGGCAGCCCGGCGAGGCTCTGCCTCGGCACGATCTTCCAGTCCAGACCCGGCAGGCCGATCACCGACCAGGTGTCGGTGACGAGCGCCACCTCGACCCGCATCATGAACCGCATGCGATCGAGGAACTCCACGAGAGCGGTGCCCGCGCCGGGCTCGGTGTGTGCCCAGAACGTCTCGCCGTCATCGACTCCCGAGAACCCGTGCTCGACGCGACCTTGAGGTGACAACAGGAGCACCTCGGTGTGCACCCCCGGAAGCAGACCCTCGAGGAACTGTGTCGTCAGGGAGTGCAGCCACGTGAGGCGGTCGACGCCGGTGACCGAGAAGACGTCGCGGTGCGACAGGTCGACGAAGGTGTTGCCCTCGATGAGCCGGCGCTGCTCGGCCGAGATCGCACCGTAATGTGCCGCGACACCACCGTCGGGCGCATCGCCCTGCACGGCGCCGTGGAGGGCGAGCAGGGGGCTCGTGGGCTGCGTAGGTGATTCAGACACGCTCGAGCCTCCCCCACAGGTGCGACTGCATCTCATGGCCTTCTGCGGCCATGTCGTAGGCGTACATCAGGTCGCCCTCGACAAGCCCGTACATGCGGTGCCCGGCGGTGTAATCGCGGGCCGTCGACGTGCGCGCCACGATGTCGGTCGCGAGCGTGAGCCGCGGGCCGTCGATGTTTCCGTACCAAACCTCGGCGTAGCCCGTGGCGTGCGCGAGGACGAGCTCGACCTGGCCGTCGCCGACCGGGCGAAGGAACCCGGTCTCGAGCGCTCCCGGGCGTACCCGGGCCCCCTCGTCGTCGGTGATCCAGGCCCGGCTGAAGTAGTGCAGGAAAGGCCGGGCGTCGTGCGCGAAGACGACGTCCTGCTCGTAGGTGAAGGCATCGACCGTGGGGTACTCACCGCGACCATTGCCGTGCCACGACCCGAGCAGCCACGCCAGCGGCATGAGGTCAGGGTGAAGGTCGGGCGGTATTTCGAACGGCATACCTCGATTCTATCGGCCTGTCATGAGCAACCACGCCTGCTACTACGCTGGCAGCGTGAGAGCGGTCGTGCAGCGGGTCAGCCGGGCGCAGGTCGACGTCGATGGCACGACTGTCGGCCAGATCGGGGTGGGTCTGATGGTGCTGCTGGGCGTCACCCACGACGACAGCATCGAGGTCGCCCAGCGGCTTGCCGCCAAGATCTGGAACCTGCGCATCCTGCGTGATGAGAAGTCGGCCGCCGACCTCGAGGCGGGTGTCCTGGTCGTCAGCCAGTTCACGCTCTACGGCGATGCCCGCAAGGGCCGACGTCCCACGTGGACGGCGGCAGCCCCGGGGCCGGTTGCCGAGCCTCTGTACGACGCGTTTTGCGCTGCTTTGCGTGCGCTTGGCGCTCCGGTGGCCGAGGGGGTCTTCGGGGCCGACATGCAAATCTCGCTCACGAATGACGGCCCGACGACGCTCATCCTGGAGCTATGACCGCCACTGGAGTTGGTCGGCTTGTCCTCACCCGGCAGAATAGTTGAGATTCCCTCTGAGACGGAGGGAATCTGATCCGGACGGAGCATCATGGCTGGCATGAGCGGACGACGAGGCGGCGACGCGGGCAAGCGTCGCGCCGGCGGCCAGAGGTTCAGCAGCCGCCACCGCAAGGCGTGGCTCGCGCTGGTCGCGCTCGCCGTGGTGATCGGCGTCGCCGTTGCCGGTACCGGTGCCTACGCCTACATGCTCAACGGCAAGTTCAACAACGTCGCCAAGGTGACGACCAAGACCCTCAAGGAGAAGGACCGCCCCGACCCCGACAAGGGCAAGGCCCTCAACATCCTGCTGATCGGGTCCGACAAGGGCAAGAAGATCGAGGGCGAGTCGCAGGACACCTCGATCGCGCAGGACGCCAAGGCTGCGAAGTGGCCAGCCGGCAAGTATCGCAGCGACACGCTGATGGTCGTCCACATCACCGCCAACCGTAAGTTCGCCTTCCTCACCTCGATCCCCCGCGACACCTTCACGACGCTCTATGACGCCAAAGGCAATCCGCAGGGTCAGAACAAGGTCAACGCGGCCTTTTCCGAGTACGGTCCCCTCGGCACCGTCTCGACGGTCGAGCACCTGACCAACCTGCGCATGAAGCACCTCGCGATCATCGACTGGGAGGGCTTCAAGGACCTGTCGACCGCGGTCGGCGGCGTGCCCGTCACGATCCCGAAGGCTTTCTACGACCCCAAGCAGAAGGTGCAGTGGGAGGCCGGCACGCAGACGCTCAAGGGCAACAAGGCTCTGCAGTACGTGCGCACTCGGTACGGGCTTCTACGCGGTGACTTCGACCGCATCGCGCGTCAGCAGAACTTCCTGCGGGCGATGATGAAGAAGGTCCTCGCCAAGGGCACCATGACCAACCCTGTCAAGCTCATCAACACCGTCAGCGCCCTGACGAAGAACCTCACGGTCGACGAAGAGTGGACCTCCGGCGACATGCGAGGGCTCGCGCTCTCCTTGCGCGGCGTGCAGACCAAGGACGTCATCTTCCTGACAGCGCCGGTCGCGGGCACCGAGACGATACCGGAGTTCGGCGACATCGTCCGGCTCGAGGAGGCCAAGACTGCAGAGCTCTTCAAAGCGCTGAAGGACGACAACCTGCGCGACTACCTCAAGAAGTACCCGGACGACGTGCTGAAGCCGCCGTCCCAGGTCGACTGAGCACGCGTCAGCTGCACGCCGACGGTATCGGCACGTCGTTGAGCGTCGGCCGCACGCCGGGGGTCGTGGAGAACACGCCGTCGTCGCGTTGGTCGCGTCCGGAGATCATCGTCGTCGTGATGGAGTGGGCCTCCCCCGGCTTGATGGTCAGGACCACCGTCGTCTCGGCCCTGCCTCGGAGGCGGGCCGAGGTGATGACCTGTGGCACGCCGTCGACACGGACGCTGAGGAACCTGCCTCCGTGTGGCGCGTAGAGCCAGGCGTAGATGCGCATCTCACCGCGTGGCCAGAAGCTCCCGTCACCGGTCACTGAGAGCGGGAGGCCCGTGGGTGCGTTCGAGACCAGCTGTGTGTTGGTGGAGATTGCCTGCGCACCGCCGACGAGGCACCGGGTCGACCTCGCGAGGGTCGAGTAGTCGAGGTAGTACTCCATCTTCGTCGAGGAGCCGTCACCGAAGTAGACGCCGACGTGCGGCTTCGCGCCTCCGTCCTCGCTGAAGACGCCGGACAACCCCGTCGGAGCGATCTCCCGCTGCTCATCGGGATGGGACGACCAGAGCATCAGCCGGTTCTCGTTCGCCGCGAGGACCATGCCCGAGATGATGGTCCTCGACTGACCGGTACCGGCCTTGATCACGTCGAAGATCGAGCGGGCCGCGCTCTCCAGCACGGCATCCTGCTTCTCATTGTCCTGATAGCGCAGGTAGACGGTGTTGAGGAGCATCTCGACGGCATTGGTCTGGTCGAGGACGGTTTTGTCGGCAAGCGTGACGGGCCCAGTGCCTCCCAAGATCTGGCTCAGCGCGATCGGGTCGACGGAGATCACGCCATCGACGGTCACCCCCAGACTCTTGCGAGCCATGGCAGCGGTGATCTCCCCGGTCCGGGGGAAGTGTGGTGTCACGTTCGAGTCGCGGAGATCGCGGACCAGCTGGTCGGTGAAAACCGACTTCTCGTCGTTGGTCATCTGCACGACCGGCTTGGCGAACGGCTTGAGATCGAGGTTCGAGCCCTGCCTGCCCATGGTGAGCTTGCCGCGCTTGGCCGTGATGAGGGCGAAGGATCCGGAGATGCCGCCGGTGGCACGGGTCTCGGCGTTGTTCTGGATGAGCAGAAGGTAGCGTCGAGTCTCGTTCTGTCCCAGCATCGTGGGCATCAGCCGCGCCGCGAGGTCTCCCGCCGATGCTGCGGACCTCGCCGACTCGATCTTGTACTGGATCGTGCTCACCGGACCCCGCAAGGGCAGCAACAGCGACCCGGCGTCGATGTGACGCAGCTGCTTCTGCGCCGACGTCAGGGCTCTGCTCGCCGCGTTCAGCGAGGGTGCGATCTCGTTGATGGTGCTCAGGTCGATCTTCCCGTCACGCGGGCTGAAGGCGTTGACGTTGACCTTGCCCGAGACGTTGACGATGGGCGGGAGAGCCTTCGTGGCGACATCGTCCATGACGCTCGAGACGGTCTGGACGGCACCGACGTTGCGGCCGAAGTAGGGCACTTTGGAAC
>NZ_JACMOM010000143.1 GCF_014378035.1 Aeromicrobium sp.
CGGCCGCCGAGACCTACTAAATGAAAACGCTGGAAACACCGTTAATGAAACAGACCCAACAGGAGGCAAGCCGGTATGACGCTTTCGTGCGCTGGTTAGCGGATCTGTGCAGTGGGCCTGTCTGGGTGGCCGGTGGTCATCGTCGATGGCGTGGTCGGCGCGGCTGGCGTTAGGTCACTTCGGTGGGGATGTGCAGAACGGGAGTACTCGCGACCACAGCAGCTCGGTGGCCTGCGCGTCGAATTCGTTGGGGAGTGAGAGGTCGGTGAAGAGGTGCCCGGCACCTGGGTAGTCGAAGATCTCTAGTCTGGCTCCGGCGTTTTTGACCTGAGTGGTGACGGCGTCGATCTCCGCTTGGCTGCGGAAGGGGTCGTCGAGGGCGTAGTGAATCTGCGCGGGCACCCCGTTCGGCCACGTTTGGACGCCAATCTTGGCCAGGTCGAGGGCCCCGGAGAGCATCAGAACACCACGAACCGGCCGTCTCGTGGCCACGAACTCAGCCATCCCACCGCCGTTGGAGAACCCCGCCGCGACGAACCCGTCAGGTATGCCCGAGACAGCGTCCTCCGCGATCTGCATCAGCGTCGGATAACCGATCGATTCTGCGAACTCGCTAGCTTCTTCGTAGTCATCGAAGACTAGGCTGTCGTACTGACTCAACGATGACGACGTCGTGGCCCTTGGTGCGGAGACGGTTGGCGGCCTCGCTGATGCCTGGACGGACGCCCAGAACGGAGTGGAACAACGCGATGTCGGTCATGTCCACAGTTTGCCCGCCAACACCGACAATTCAAACCACACCGCCACGGGCATCGGCGTGGGTATTGGCCTCGATGGCGGCTCGTTCGGACACCCGTTTGTGACATACTCCCCCGTATGCCGATCCTCCTGCGAGACGATCGGGCCGTGGCGTGGTCGGCTGAGAGGCCGCCGCATGCGGTTCGGCGATCGGGGCGGCGTCGGGCTCTACCAGCAGTGAGCCCCGCGCGAGCGTGGATCGGGGGCAGCGATGGCGGAGTGCTCCATGTTCGTGCTTGTCATGGCCGCAGTACGTAGTCGCCCGTCATCCCTCTGTTGCGCAGTAGCGCGACACTCCGGGCCGCTGCTAGAAGCAACAGGCAGACTGCACCAATGAGCACTGCAGCGCTCGGCACGGGTGCGGTGTAGAACAGCACCGTCCAGTCGGCTTGGCGTGCCACGACGCGGCCGCCAATCCACGGTACGGCGACAAGACAGGCGGAAACGACGAGCAGAAGCGCGACGATGGTCCAACGAGCAGCTGTGTTGCCCTTGACCGCCCACTTGCGTGCGTTGCGGATTCCCCGGAGACCCAAGGCACCAACGGCGATGACAGCGACGACCGCGATGACGTCCGGCCATGGGGCGGGCGCCGTGGCGACGTCCTGCAACGACTCTCCGCTTACCAAGGCATACAGGTCAGCGGCGACCACATCGGCTCGTGGCGTGCCCGCGTTGATGAGCACTCCGATCCCGATGCCACCGGGAAACAGCCCTTCGTAGGCGCTGGTCCCGGCGCCGGTCCCGCTGTGGGAGATCCGAGAGATCCCGCCGTCCGCAGGTTCGCCATTCCACCATCCGAGTGCGTAGCCGACGGAGTACTCCTGTAGTGGGGATTGACGACGGTGCTGTTCCTGGAGGAGCGTGCTGCTCAGCACCTCACCCTGCTGGCCGAGGACGGAGTAGCCATGCTGGAACCTCAACCATCGACCCAAGTCGTTGGCGGTGGTGACGACGCCGCCGGCACCGCCGGCGAAGCTGTCGGGGTCATCCAGATGGAGCGGGTGGCCGAAAACGTAGGAGTGGGATTCTGCGACCGCAGGTGCCTGGCCCGGAACGTCGTAATGACTGGTGCGCCGCATACCGAGGGGTGTGAAGATGTGACGGGCGAGGTAGTCGGAGAACGCCTCTCCCGAAACCACCTCCACGAGTCGGGCGGCGAGCCAGTAGTTGGGGTTGGAGTAGTCCCACGAGGTTTCGGGGTCGTAGGCCAGGCGACTGTCCCGCAGCAAGGCAACGGCCTCTTCTGCGTTGGTGGGACGGGCGGCGTACTGGTTGAACCCCAGAGTGCGGTCCGTCAGACCCGATGACTGGTTGAGCACCTGCCGCACGGTGATCCGATCTGAGCGGTCATCGGCAGTACAAAACTCTCGAAGGTACGAAGCGACCGGTCGGTCAAGATCAACTGACCCCTTTTGCACGAGCTGAAGCACCGCTGTCGCGGTGAACGATTTCGTCAGCGACGCCACTCGGAACCGTGTGTTCGCATCGGCTGATCCACTTCCTGTGGAGCCGTGCCCCGTCGCAGTCAGTACTTTGTCGCCTTGGATCACCACCACGGCGACACCCGGGACACCTGAATCAACCATGGCGTCGAGATAGCCACTGACATCGGTGCCTGCCGGCTGGTCAGCTCGAGTGGCGACGACCAACAGCATCGGCACCAGGACACTCAGCACCAGTGCTACATACAGACTGTGACGACGGACCACAAGAGCTCTCCTTGCACACGACAAACGGACGCAGCAAGCCTACGAATCCTGTGGATGTCTGGGGAAGGCCCTTGGGTGAGTGCTTTACCTCACCAAAGTGAGTAGATGAACGGCTCCCGGGTCCTTAGGATGAACGTCATGGGATCGGCAGGGCGTCACGCATGGACTGCCGGGATGAGCATGGTCCTCGGCACATCTGCCGGGGTCGCGGTGGCGTGGGGATCGCTGTGGTGGGTGGTGCTGTGGGTCGCGCTGGGACTTGTCATCTTCATCGCGGGCCCACGGGTTCCGATCTTGAGGGACGCGATCCTGGCCGGGGTGGTCGGCGTGCTGTCCGCAGCAGCGGTTGGCGGCGCACTCTACGAGAGCACTGATTCCGGGGCAGTCAACTCCGCGCTCGTCGTTGCTGTTTGCCTGGCCCTCGTGTTTGCGATCAGTACGTGGCGTGCGGCCCGCAGGCTTTCCCTAGCCGACCTCGAGCGCGGGTGGGAGCTCGCTCGGGCACTGGAGGCTGAGCAAGAAGCGACTCTTGCGATGGCGTTGATGAAGGAACGGTCGATGATGGCCGGCGAGATCCATGACCGCCTGGGCCATCGCCTCGCGCTCTCCACAGTGAGGCTGGGCCAGCTGTGGTTCGATCCGGAGCTGACCACGAGCCAACGACAGATGATAGCGGGGGTGCGAGCCGATTTGGCCGATATCACTGACGAGATCGGCGTGACCGTCAGCCTCCTGGACGACGGCTGGCCTCTTCCCGGATACGAACGGCAGCCGGAGGATGTCATTTCCACTGCACGTGCAGCGGGCGCCGATGTTGAAGCTGAATTGGGTGATGTGGACCAAGCCAACGACCTTGCCAGGGACGCGTTGGGCCGCATCCTCGAGGAGGCGATTGCGAATGCGGCGCGACATGCTCCGCTTGCGCCGGTGAGGGTCGAGATGCGACGTGCTGGTGAGTCTGTCGTGTTGGTGGTCACCAACCCTCTGGTCGGTTCGGCCTCTGACGAGGGAGTCGGCACCGGTTTGCGTCGGATCCGCGATCGTGTGGCGCGGTTGGGCGGGACCATGGCGGTGACAATCGATCAGAACTTCACGCTCACGGTGAGATTGCCCATGGAGGCAGGGGTCTGCCCGTCGACGACAACCGCCTCATGACAGTGCGACCGATTCGCGTCGCGCTGGCCGACGACGATGCGTTGGTTCGCAGCGGCATCGCGTCGATCCTGAACTTCGATCCGCGTACCGAGGTGGTGGTCGAGGCCGAGGATGGTGGGCAACTCGTCAGAGAGACTCAGTCCAAGCAAGTTGACGCAATACTCCTGGATATCCGCATGCCGCGAGTCGATGGCCTGACCACGCTCGATGAGTTGGCGCGCGCTGGGATAAGGGTTCCGACGGCCATGCTGACGACGTTCAGCCGTGAGGCGTACATCGAGATGGCGATCGCGCGCGGTGCCAAGGGGTTCCTGCTCAAGTCGGATGCTCCCGAGGACCTCATCCGCAACGTTCATGCCCTCGCACAGGGTGGGGCCGTGTTTTCGCCGCGCATCGCGAACTGGCTGATCCGCAGCCGGGCGGTGCAGCAGCTGCGGGCGAGACGATCTGCGCACGAGCAAGTCGCGGCGCTGACTGATCGGCAGCGCGAAATCCTCGAGCACCTCTCAACCGGAGCCGGCAATGCCGAGATCGGGGCATCACTCCACCTGAGTGAGGGCACCGTTAAGCAGTACCTTCGTGCGATCTTCGAGGAGCTCGGGGTGCAAAACCGCGTTCAGGCCGCCCTGATCGGCTACGAGGCCCGAGCGTGATGTGGGCCCAATGCCGGATCCATCACCGATCAGCGAAGTTAAGTCCCTGACAGCAATAGGAGCACCCACCCACCGGGACTTGACCGCTACCGATTTGGATATCCGCCTTCGCAGGCGCCTTGACCTGCTTGACCAACAAGCCCTGATGTCTACTAAGCCTCCGCGCATTTTGACCGCAGCGCTCGTTGTTCCCATCGAATGACTTAGGGACCGCCGGGCGCTCAAGGCTCGAAAGGTAAGTGCCTGCTGCGTCGAGCCCCGGCAGGCCGAGACATTGCTCGGCATTCGGAGCGAATTTCGATCGAAGTTGCGAAGCCGGTTCAGATTCGACAGGTCGCCATCTACTCGCCACAAACAGTCGTGGATCTTCCTAGCCAATCCGATGGACTTGGGAACTACATGCAACGCGATTCCAAATCGGTCCAAGCGATTCCTTGATTTTCCGAAATCTGACGCAGCGCCGACAGGGCCCCTGATCACTCCAGGGGGTCGCAGGTTCAAATCCTGTCAGCCCGACCTCGTGATGTCTCAGGACAGAGGAAACTTTCGAACCTGCGGAAGCGGGTTCGGGAGTTTCTTGTGTGCGGGGCTGGTAGTCCTTATCTGGGTCGATGGTGAGCTCACGGAGTAGTTCTCCGGTGATGGCGTTGATGACTCGGACGTGGAGGTCGTGGACGAGCAGGATGACGTGGGTTCGGCCGATGCCGATGTGGTGCAGGCGGCCGTTGACGCGTAGCGTCACGGCTCCGGTTTTGTCGATGCGGTTGTGACGGTCCCGGTTGTGGGTGTCGGCGTTGCGGCTGTTGTCGGGTAGTGCTTTGGGCATGGTTTTGAACAGTGCTGCGGGGGTGGCCCGGTGTGGCAGGGATCGGTGGTGGTTGTACTCATCGACGAAGGTGTCCAGGAGATTTTGCAGCGCGGCGATCGTGGACGGTTGGGCTGGTTGAGCGCGGAGCCATTTCTTGAACGTCTGTTGGAATCTGTCGACTTTGCCTTGGGTGGTGGGGTGGTTAGGTTTGCCGTTCTTCTGGGTGATGTGGAGTCGGCGGAGCTCGTTCGCGACGGCGTTACAGCCGCCCCAGCCGCCGGCGAGCCAGACGGTGTAGAGCATGCTGTTGTCCGTGAGTGTTGAGGCTGGGATTCTCGCAGTTTTGATCGCTTGACGGAATTCGGCCAGCACGGCGGGGGTGGTGACCCGGACGGTGTAGCGGGTGCAGTCTTCGAGCCAGGTCAGGGTCGGCGCGATACCTCGATCACGAGGACGAGCGTGCGGTTACGGGCGCGATACCTCGACCACGCACGTCGTGTTGTCTCGACACCGGCCCTCGCCGGCATGGTATCGATCCGAGATGTTCCCCGGCCCCTCCGTCACCGCCGCCGCCGACGTCGTTGACTACTCCCGCAACCAGGGATTCGGCATCTACCACGCGGTCGGGTCGTGTGCGATGGCCCCGGACGGCGACGCCGTCGTGGACGCCGATCTCCGCGTCTGTGAAGTTCTCGGCCTTCGAGTGGTGGACGCGTCCGTGCTGCCGTTCCACGCGTCCGGCCATCCCGCCGCATCAGTCATGGCCTTGGCCTGGCTCGCAGCTGAACGACTGATGGCCGGGTGATCCTGATCTTCGCGACCTGCGTCGATGGCGATCCGATGGCCCGAAGAGTCACTGCGGCGATTAAGCCTGGTCGTGTCCAGTGTCCAGTGTCCGTGGCTGAGGGTGGTCCGGGGGTGCGGTCGGACGTGGTGGCGCGTGTCTGGACGTAGATGTCCATACGAAGGGAGGAGGCCGGCGAGTCATCGCTCGTCACGAGCTCACCCGACAGGTGAACGAGGGACATGTTCCCTCGCCTATGCTCGATCTGATCGATCCGAGCGCGTCCGATGAGCCTCATGTCCGCAACCACCGGTTGATGGAATCGCAGGTCGCGCATTCCCCGACCCGCTTGAACCGGCCACCGGCTGAATAGTGCGTCAACACACAGACGTTGGAAGATCGCCAAGGACTGGATGCTGCTGGCCACCAGCTCGCCGAAGATCGTCTCGGATGCGAGCGCCGCATCCACTTGGAACGGGAGGGGGTCCCACTGGGATGCGAAGGAGACGATCTCGTCGGAGGTCAGCCTCCAGTTTCCGATGTCCCAGGTACGTCCGGTCTGAAGGTTTTCCGCGTATGCGATGGACTGCTTCGTCGGTTCACCGATCGTGTGAGAGACGTTCGAGCAGGTTGGATTCATCGGAAACCGATCTTGAGAACGGTCAGACTGTTTCGAGGACGCTGACGTAGTTGGCGACGGCCAGGCCGCCCATGTTGTGGACTGCTGCCCGCGACGGGCTCGGCAGCTGCATGTCGCCGGCGGTGCCGGTGAGCTGCATGGCGGCCATGATGTGCTGACTGACGCCGGTCGCGCCCACCGGGTGCCCCTTCGACTTGAGTCCACCGGAAACGTTGACCGGGAGACAGCCATCCGGGAACACGGTGCCGTCCTCGATGGCCCGGTGGCCCCCCCCGCGAGGCGTCAGCCCGAGCGTCTCGTAGAGGTTCAGCTCGGCGATGGTGAAACAGTCGTGCACCTCCAAGAAGCTCAGGTCAGCGGGGGTGATTCCGGCCATCGAGAGAGCGCGGTTCCAGGCGAGCTCGGTGCCCATGAACGCCAGCGGATCGCGCTTGGCTGAGGGAAGGAAGTCGTTGGCGTGGCCGAAGCCGGTGATGCGGACCGGGGCCGTCGCGGCCCCGCCCGACGGCTCGACCGACAGCACCACGGCCGCAGCTCCGTCCGACACTGGTGAGCAGTCAGTCCGGCGCAATGGCCCGGAGACCACCGGATTGCGCTCCGACACCGTGCGGCAGAACGCCTCGTCCAGATCCTTCCGCAGGTGCGCGAACGGATTGCGCAGTGCGTTGGCGTGGCTCTTGGCCGCGATCGAGCCCAGCACGTCGCCGACCGGTCGGTAGCGCTTCTCGTACTCCAGTGCGACGTCCGCGAACAGACCCGCGAAACCCGTCGTGGACTCCTGCCCGGCCAGCTCGTAGTCGGCGCCGAGAAGCCCGGCGCCGACTACCGAGGTGGATGCGTGGGTCATCTTTTCGGCACCGATGACCAGCACCGTCCGGGCTCGACCGGCGAGCAAGGCTGTGATGCCCTGCTGCACAGCGGCTGAACCGGACGCGCAGGCATTCTCGACCCGGGTTGCCGGTACCCCCAGGAGAGCGTCGGAGGCCTCCAGCGCCAAGGAAGACGCGAACGCCAGCGGCACCATCCCCGCGTTGAACTGCCCGAGGGAGATGGCATCGACATCGGCCGCGTCGATGCCGGCGTGAGCGATGGCATCGCGCGCCACACTCACGACGAGGGTCTCCAGGTCGTCCTCGAGCTTCCCGAAGCGAGTGTGGCCCCAACCGGTGATCAGCACCTCCGTGTCGAGCGCGCTCATGCCGCCGTCTCCGCCAGCGCCGGTGACTCGACGGTTGCCCGCTCGAAGTCGGAGTCGCGCAAGGCGATCAGGCCGCCGATGGAGAGCAGGCACGTGGCGACGTAGAAATACCAGGGGGACGCGATGTCGCCGGTCTTGTCAACCAACCATGCCGAGATCAACGGGGCGCTGCCTCCGAACAGCGCGACGGGGAGGTTGTAGGCCACGGCGATACCGGTCGACCGGACACGGGTGGGCAGGAGATCGCTCATCGTGGCGTAGGTGGAGGATGCGTACAGACCCACGAGTGCCGACACGGCAAGCAGTGGTGCCAGGAAGCTCCACGGGGTGGCGTCATGGGCGGCCTGGAAGAACCAAATCGTCGCGAAGGTGGCCAGGACCCCGCTGACCAAGAGCAATCCGCGCCGTCCGTGCCGATCGGTGAACCGTCCGCCGAAAGGCATGACGACTGCCATCACAAGGCATGCCAGAAACACCAGCAGGAGCCGCGACATCTTGTCGAATCCCAGGTTCTCCGACATGTAGGTCGAGGAATACGTCAGGACGAGGTAGAACAGCGATGCGTGCAGCGTGATGATGCAGAAGATGAGGGCGATGGCACGACGCCACTGCCACACCTCGCGCAGCGGAGCCTTCGACTCGTTGCCGCTGGTGGCGAGCGCCTCGAACTCAGGGCTGTCCTCGATCTTGAGACGGATGTAGAGAGCGATCACGCCGAGAGGTCCGGCGATCAAGAACGGGATGCGCCACCCCCACGAGAGCATGGCGTCGTCTCCCAGTCCGGCGATCAGGCCGTTGGCGACCAGGCCGCCGAGCAGCAGCCCCAGAACCGCGGTCACCATGAGCCAACTCGTGGAGTAGCCGCGGCGACCCGGCCCGGCGTACTCGGCGATGAAGCTCGTGGTGGTGCCGATCTCACCGCCGGCCGAGAATCCTTGTGCACAGCGAGCCACGATCAGGAGGACGGGGGCAAGGAAGCCCACGCTCGCGTAGGTCGGCAGCACCCCGATCATGAACGTGGCCCCGAACATCACTATCATCACAAGGACGAGCGTGCGCTTGCGCCCGATCCGGTCAGCCATCGGACCGAAGAATAGTCCGCCGAGCGGGCGGATGAAGAAGCTCAGCGCGAAGACGGCGAAGCTGCTGAGCAGCTGGGTGCCGTCACCGTTGTCGGGAAAGAACAGTTTGCCGATGTAGACGGCAAGGAAGCCGTACACGCCGTAGTCGTACCACTCGATGAGGTGGCCGGTGATCGCGCCGCGGAAGGCGCGACCTCGCCGCTGCTCGGTGATCTCGATGGTGGTGATCATCTGGGGTCCTCGTCTTCTAGTGTGGTTCAACGTGGGGGCGATCAGGGCGCGGTCGTCGTGCCGTGGGACGAGGCGGCGTCCGTCAGGGCCAAACGCTTGACCTTGCCGACGCTGGTTCGGGGTAGGGAGTCGATCAGGATCCACTCGCGAGGTCGCGCCGCCGGCGAGAGCTCGACCCGAGCCCAGGCCTCGAGATCGCCGATCGTGGGCGCGGGGCCGTCTTCCCGCGCCACGACGTAGGCGACGGGAACGTGGTCACGCATCTCGTCGGGTCGGGCCACGACGGCTGCTTCGAGCACCCCCGGTGCCTGCGCGATGGTCGCCTCGACCTCGGAGAGGCTGACGTTCTCGCCGGCCACCTTGATGACGTCGTCGGCACGGCCGATGAACCTCATCAATCCGTCCGGCCCCTCCGCGGCGAGGTCGCCAGTGGCGAACCACGTGACGCCGTCGATCTCGCTGAAGGAACGCTCGGTCACCGCGGGGTCGTCGAGGTACTCGACAAACAGGTCCATGCCGCGGGTTCCGGCCACGCTGATCATGCCGGGCTCGCCGCTGCGCGCCGGGAGACCGGTCGTCTGGTCCAGCAGGCGCAGGCGTCGTCCGGGGATCGGTCGACCGATGGCGTCATGGCGCGGTGGCGTTGACGTGTCGGCAGTGACGATCGCAACGGTCTCTGTCATCCCGTAGAGCTGTCGCGGCAGCGCGCCCACGAGCTCCCCGAAGCGTGCATGGTGCTCCTCGCCGAGACTCTGCGCGTACCAGACGTGCACCAGATGCAAGGCCGGTGCGTCGTCGGGGACGCGGGCGAGAATCATGCGGACGGGCGCGGCGAACAGGCTCGCATGCGTCACTTCGAGGTCGTGGGCGCTCTGGACCCACCGGCTCGCGCTGAACGACGCCGTCAGAGCGACGCTCGCACCGACAGCGATCGCGGGGCAGAAGCAGTAGTACTGCGCGTTCGCGTGGAACATCGGCAGGGTCACCAGGAACCGGTGGTCGGGCCGCAGGTCGATGATGCCCGACATCGACCGGGCGAGCGTGACGTAGTTGGCCTGCGTCAGCACCACGCCCTTGGGCTGGGACGTGGTGCCCGAGGTGAACATGACGGCGAGCCGGTCGCCGGGCAGGGGTTGGGCACCCGACCCTCCGAGCTCGTCCGACTCCTCGACACCGAAGATGTCGGTCGTGACGCCCGACCCGGTCTCACTGACCTCGACGAACGGCAGGTCGCCGGCCGCTGCCGCGTAGACCTCGCGGCGGTCCGTCGCGCAGATGCCGAGGACCGGCTTGACCCGATCGATCTGCTGTCGCAGGTCCCGCGCGGTGGACGCGGGGTCGACTGGGACCATCCAGGCACCCAGCCGGGCGCACGCCAACCACGTGGCGACGAAGATAGGGCTGTTGCGCAGGGCCATGTGCACTGCTGTTCCCGCCTCGACGCCGTGTGCTGCGAGGCCGGCAGCGGTCCGCGCGACCACCTGATCGAACTCCCCGTACGTCCACGCGTGAGTGCTCCCGCCATCTTCTTGGAAGACGAGGAAGGAGGCACCGGGCGTGAGTTCGACGCGAGACGACCACAACGCGGCGAAGGTCAGGTTCTGGTCGAGCAGGTCAGGACAATCCTGAGCGGGGGAGGACGGGGTGCTCCTGGCGGGGGCGATCGACACAGAGGTCTCCTGAGATGAAACGGGCGGGCCACTCCGACGCCCTCCAGGCGATCAGTCGCCGGGGGGTGGATGTGTCCCGCATCACTACGGACATCGCCAGACTGACAGTCATGCAGGGCAGGACCTACGGAGAAAAACCCAAGGCTGAATAACGCCCGTTGGAGATTGTGACAACCCCAGGCAGGATTGCTACCTCGGAGGGGCGACCATCTCGAGGGCCCACGCGAGCTCGACAAGGGTCGCGGTGCTGGAGAGGGTCACTCCCGAGACCTCCTCGTACTTGGCGAGTCGATAGCGCAAGGTGTTGGGGTGTACGACGAGACATGCGGCCGTACGAGTGATGTTCCGGTCTTCATCGAGATAGGCGCGGACGGTGTCGAGCAGGAGCGCGCCAAAGTCGTCCAGTTGGCCGAGTGGCGCGAGATAGCGTTCAGCGAGGTGACGTGTCACAGCGGGCTCATTGCTTGCGGCGAGGCGCCAGGTGACGTCCTCGAGGCGGTAGGTGCCCGCTTCGTGACGGCGGACGAGCGCCAGGACGGATGCGGCGATGCGTTCGGACTCAGGCAGGTCGACCAGGTCCACGCGTGGTCCCGCTGCCACGATGAACCGATGCTGCTTGCGCGTGTCGGTGTCTGCCGCGAGGCCGAGATACCGATCGGCGACCTCTGTCACGACATGGAAGGGGACCTGGCTGCTGGGCAGGGAAAGGCCGGTCTCCTCGAGGCTTTTCCCGCTGGACGGGACGGCGTAGAAAACAGCGTACCGGGAGTCCAGATCCATGCTCAGGGCTGACGCGGCGTTGCGCCGCCCATGGTGGTCAAGCCGCCCGCTGACGAGATCGTGCACGAGCTCGCCGCGCCGGACGGTCTCCCGCACCGCTTGGTCGCGATACTCCGTCGCGACGATCCCGGTGAACCAGTCGCCCACCTCCCACAACAGTTTGGAGTAGTAAAGGATCTGCTCGGCCGGAATTCCCGCCACGGTCGCGAGATCGATGAAACGGTCGTGGATGACCCGGAGCGACAATCGGTATCCACGGATGACGTCCTCGATGGGCACGCCTTCGCCGGCTCGCTCCTGCGTGGTGGTGGCGGCCTCCGCGCTCGTGTCGGGCTGAGGCACGCGCCGAGACCGAAGGGTCTCGATGGCACGGTCGATGTTCTTGCCGACCGAGCGACGGACCGACTCGCGGTCGACCCCGACGTAGCTCGGCAGGGTCGTGAAGATCGCGTCGGCTGCCTCGTCGCCGAGGGCGGGCGCCTCATCGTGCAGCTGGTTCGTGACCTCGACGAGGAACTGGTCATCCGTCTGCCGCATCGCCACATCGTACGCTTGACGATCGATTGTCCTGTTCGTAACTCTAACGATCGACGCGATGCGTTGGTGCCGTGCCCGTGGCGGAGTCGAAGACAGCCGCGCAAGATGGGAATGCCTCAGAGTGACGCCCGCCACATCGGCCGGCCCTCGGGCGACAACGGCAAAGGAGAAGGCGATGGCGACGAAGGCTCTCGAAGGTCGCACGGCGATCGTGACCGGCGCCGGGTCGGCGGGCGACGGGATCGGCAACGGTCGCGCTGCGGCGATTCGGCTCGCGGAAGAGGGGCCAGGGCCGCTCTTCTGGACGTCAGCGACTCCGTACAGCGGACGGTGAAGATGGTGCAGGAGCGCGGCGGCACCGCTGTCGTCCACCAGTGCGATGCCACGGACCCCGAGCAGGCCAAGACCGTGATCGACGAGGTCCACGCCGAGTGGGGCCGCATCGACATCCTGTTTAACAACGTGGGAATTGCGGGGCCAGCGGGCACCGTGGTCGACGTCGACCTCGAGGCGTGGGACCGTGCCTGTCCAGCAACCTCACGTCGATACTGATCATGTCGCGGTTCGCGATCCCGCACGTGGCTGCTGTCGATGGCGGTTCGATTAACAACATGTCGTCGTTGGCAGGTCTGCGCGGAGGTCATGCGGCCATCGCCTATGCCGTGACGAAAGGGGCCGTCTTGAGTCTGACGCAGGGCGTGGCCAGCCAGCACGGGCACCAGGGCGTGTGGGTCAACAGTGTTGCGCCGGGCTTGGTGTACACGCCGATGGTCTCCTCGAAGCCGGGTGTGGACGAGCAGATGCGGGCGGAGCGCGCCTCGCTCAACGTGCTCGGCACGGAGGGATCTGCGTGGGACCTCGCCGAGGCGGTCCTGTACCTCGCCGGCCCGGCATCCCGGTGTGTGACCGGCACGGTCCTTCCTGTCGACGCGGGCGCCGCGTCGCACTCGGAGGCAATCGGCGTGTCGATCACCGACCGCGGAGCAATCATGGCACCGGTGGGCGTAGGCGCTCGCTGAGAGCCGCCGTCGTCAACTCGACCGACCGCTCAGCCCCGTCGACGTGCCGGAGCCCGATCGGTCCGAGTCGGAGGTGTTGATCAGCGCGTCGTAGAGGCGCCTGGGCGCCTGGGCGCCTGGGCGCCGGCACCGTAGCCGCGATCGTGAGGTCCGTTCGAGATCGCGACCTGATGACGCGACTCGGCGCCGACCACGTTCTGCTCGCAGGACACGCAGACCTACCTGCCAGGCTGACAGACGTCGTCGGGGACTATGGTGCGGACGTCGTGATCGACATGGTGGGCGGACCTGGACTCGCTGATGTGCTCGCCGGATGCGCCGTGGGAGCGCGGGTCGTCAACGTCGGGCGGCTGGGCGGGGGGACCTTCGTAATCGACCTGGATCATCTGGCCCTCCAGCAGATCTCGCTGGTCGGTGTCACCTTCAGGACGCGGACTGCCGATCAGAAGGCCACCGTCGTCGAGGGCATGGTGCGCGACCTCGTTCCCCAATGGCGGTCGACGCCCTGCGTCCACTGATCGCCGCTCAGTACTCCTGGGACGACATCGAGGCCGCACAGGCGTTGGTCGCATCCGACGGACATCTGGGTAAGGTCATGCTCACGCGCTGACGGGGGCGTCTGCCGACCCTGACTATATTCAGACGAGCAACGGTTGCACCTGTGAATGTGTCAGTACCGATTGGCACGTTAGAGGAGCGTCGATGAGAAGTGCGCTCAGGAAGCCTTCGACGCCCTCTCCGATCCCACACGGCGAGACATCCTGCTTTCCTAGCGCTCAAGGAAGAGTGACCGCGGGCGACATCTCGGATCACATCAGCGTGGTCGGATGGACGGCGATCTCGAACTACGTACGAGTGCTTCGCACGGCGGGCCTGGTCACGGAGCGAAGAGAGGGCCGCTTCAGGCTAAACGCGCTGGCACCGGACTCGCCCGTCCGCCTCTGCGTCGTCAGGACCGAGACCAGTCGTGCGCTGACCGTGACGTTCATCGCCATGGTCAGCTCAGCGTGGATGCGCCGGTAGCCATAGGTGCCACGTGAACCTTCCGAATCAAGCCGGTGAGCCACTGGCGACGCAGCTCAGTCTTTGACATCGGACGGCACTTGTATCGGTAGTAGCCCTGTCGGGAGACGCCGAGTGTTTGGCAACTGTTGTCGACAGGGATCCCGGGGCGGTCAGACGGTCGATCACCGGGTGAATCATTTTGGGTGAGGCTTGTCCTCACCCAAGAACTTTGCCGCCTGACGGATGATCGCCAGCTTGGTCTCGAGCTCACGTATCCGCTTCTTAGCGGCTCGAAGCTCGGCCGGCTCGGTGGTCGGGCTGCCAGAGACCTCGCCGCGGTCGATGCGGTCCTGCTTGAGCCAGTTGTGTAAGCAGCCGGCGCTGATGCCCAGCTCGTAGGCGGTGGTGTTGATCTGCTTGCCCGAACGAACTGGGGCAATCGTGCGGGCACGGAACTCGGCGGGATAGGGATTGGGCACTGTCCGAGCCTCTCAGCAAGGCCATCGACTCATCACCGTTTCTGGAAACCAGGTTGGGGGACAGGTCATCCTGTCACCTGATCGTGCAGCAAACCTGGTCGAGCTCAACCGCCGAATGACTCCGCGCGGCCAGGAACGGCCGTTCGCGCATACTTCTCGGTCGCACCGTGGCTGCATGGCGGTCAGGACCAGTCCCGTTCGTCGACGATGGTGTCGGAGCCCGCTGGCAGGGCTTCGACCGCCTCGACCTCACAGGAAAACCGGAGTTCTTGCCGAATCCTGCTTGTCACGTCGGCGACGACTGCCTGAGATTGGCTGCTCGGTTCGATCACGATCTCGCACCGCAGGGAGTCGCGATGTTCGACCCGCCCGATGACCATCCGGAAACCCGACACGCCAGGTGCTGAATGCACTGCGCGGTTGGCTTGCGCCGGATGCAGGAACATTCCACGCACCTTGACAGCTTGACCGACTCTTCCCAGGATTCCAGCAAGGCGTGGTCGGCCGTCTCCACCGTCGATCCAGGCCGAAATGTCGCCGGTGCCGAAACGGATGAGTGGATACTCGGGTCGGAACAGGGTGACGACGATTTGGCCCTCACCACGGACGACGGGTTCCCCGCTGGAGAGATCACAAATTTCGATCAGCACGTCCTCGGGAATGACAAGGCCTGCCCCGGGTTCATCCTCGTAGCCGAGGAGACCGGTTTCGGCGCTGCCGTATGCCATCTTGACCTCGGTGACATAGGCATTCAATTCGGCCCTCAGTGAGTCGGGCAGCGGCTCAGCTGTCACCACAGCCCGCTCAATCGTCCATCGTTCGCGCTCGAGACCAAGCGACTTAAACGTGTCGATCAGTGCTTTGAGATAACTCGGCAAGCCGGTGTATGCCGTGATCGGCAGGTCAGAAATGGCCCGTGCCTGCAGGTCCGCGGAGCCGATTCCGCCGGGCACGACACGTGCACCAATGGCACGGCTGCCCTCATCGAACATCGCGCCGGCGGGGGACAGGTGGTAACTGAAGCAGTTCAGCACCGTGTCCGTCTCGTTGAACCCCGCGGCGCGAAGGGCCGGTGCCCACCGCCACGGATCGACCCCGCTCAGTTGCGGTTCATACAAGGGGCCGGGGGACTGGAAGATTCGGCTCACGTAGGCATCGGGGGCGAGCATGCCGCCAAAGGGCGGTGTTGTGCGCTGTAGTTCCAGGAGGTCGTCCTTGGAGAGAATCGGGAGACCGGCAAGGTCACGGGTGGTGACAATGCGGTCCGCCGTCAGATTTGCGGCAACGAGTCGCGCAGAGAACGCCGACAGTTGCGCGGCGGACTCAACGACGGCGCAGACCCGTTCGGAGAACGCATCCGCATAGGCTTGGTATTGGGTGTCAGAAATGTTCATCGGGGGCTCCTACAGCCAGCGTTTGCGGCGCTTGTAATGCTTCACGTCGCGGTAACTCTTGCGTGTTCCTTCATCGCCGAGACCGAGGTAGAACTCCTTGACATCGGGATTTTCTTTGAGGTCCTCCGCTGGCCCCTCCAGGACGATGCGCCCCTGTTCCATGATGTAGCCGTGGTCGGCGACGTCGAGGGCCCGTCGTGCGTTCTGCTCGATCACCAGGACGGTCAGTCCCAACTCGGTATTGAGTTGTTTGATGTGCGCAAAAATTTCTTTCACCAACAGCGGGGCGAGTCCCAGCGACGGCTCGTCGAGCATCAGTAGTCGTGGATTGGCCATCAGCGCCCGTCCGATGGCAAGCATTTGCTGCTCGCCGCCGGAAAGGTAGCCGGCCACTCGTGAGCGCATGTCGGCAAGCTTGGGAAAATAGGAGTAGACGAGGTCATAGGTTTCATGGGATTTGCCTCGCGACTGCGAATAGGCACCTGCCGTGAGGTTTTCGGCGACCGTGAGGTGCTCGAAAACATGGCGCCCCTCCATGCACAGACTCATACCGAGCCGAACCCTCTCGGCGGGGTCCATTCTGGTGATGTCGTTTCCGTCGAAGGTGACCGAACCATCGGTCACCTCGCCGTGTTCGGAGGGCAACAGACCTGAGACAGCCTTGAGTGTGGTCGACTTGCCCGCACCGTTCGAGCCAAGCAATGCCACGATGGATCCCGTCGGCACGCTCAGGGACAGGCCACGCAATACCAAGATCACCTCGTCGTAAATCACCTCAACGTTGTTGAGCGTCAGCATCGAGGACGTCGTCGTCGACGCTGAACCGGCAGTTGCTTCCTCGGAAATGGCCATGTGTTGTCCCTCGTTGGTCCTGGGGTGGTGGTGTTGCGACGGCCGGTCACCGACCGCCGCAGCACCCGTGCGTGATTACGGCTTGACGCCCGCTTCGAGAGTCGTCATGGTGCCGTTTTTGACTTCATAGATTCCCGCTTCGGTCGATCCGCGGTGCGAGTCCTTGGAGAATTTGGGGCTTCCCATGACTTCGCCGGTGTCAACTGCGCCCATCGTCTCGAGCGCCTTGCGAATGTTCGGGCCGGTCAAATCGTCGCCGTTCTTGATGGTTGCTTCCATACCCTCAGCCATGACGTGCATGGTGTACCAGCCCTGCAGGTAGGACAGCCCCTCTTCTTCCAGCGAGCCGCCCTTGCTCTTGAGGTACTTCTCGGGGTCGGCGAGGCCCGGCTTGTCCACCGACGGCGGGGAAACCGATGTCACCATGATGGTCCCCTCAGCCGCAGCTGCACCGGCGGTCGCGGAGAACAGCTCGTTGGAGCACCAGTTCAGGCAGACGACCTTGATGTCGAGACCCTGGGCCTTGATGTCCTTGGCGATTTGGGCCGCGGGGCTCGCCACGTTCTGGATGACGATGTATTTGGCGCCTTGCGAACCCGCCTGCGACAAGAGGCCGGCGTAGTTGTTCGCCCCGGCAGGCATCGCGTAGGCCTCATAACCGAGATCGAATCCCTTGTCCGCGATGTATGCCTTGCCGTCGGCGACCGGCGCCGTGCCGAACGGCGAGTCGCTGTGGAACACGGCGACTTCGGACTTGCCGCCGGAGTCCCCGTCAATCCACTTGAGCGCGATACGCATCTGATCCGAATAGGTCGCCACATTGACGAAGTTGTAAGGCGACTCCTTCGGATCTGTCAGCACCTCGGCGAGCGAACCCGACATGAACGGAAGTTCGTCGGAAGCAACCTTGCCGCGCAATGCCTCGGAGTCGCCGGTGCCCCAACCCTGGATCGCGATCGCACCATCAGCGACGTACTTCTTGTAGAGCTGTTCGGATTTGGGCACTTCGTAGGCGTAGTCGTTGGAGTCGGCCTCGATCTGACGACCCTCAATCCCTCCGCTGCCGTTTCGCCAGTCGATGTAACCGAGCATGCCTTTGTTGTACGGCGTTCCGACGTCTCCGGTGGCTCCGGTCAAGTCAGCGATGAGACCGACATTGATGGGTCCGTCACCAGAACTGGTTGTGCTGCTCGGTCCACCGCACGCTGCCAGCGTGAGCGCAATAGCGCCGCAGAGCACAGCAGTCTTGAAAGGTAATTTCCTTGCCATGTGACTATCTCCTTCGAGGTGTGATGAATTCTCAATATCGGAATGGCCAGAACCGGACGTAGTCCTTCATGCGTTGCCACATGCGGTCCAGGCCTCGTGGTTCGAAGATCAGGAACAAGATGATGACGAGGCCGAAGACTGCGTTCTTGATCGCGGGCAACTGTTCGGCGATGAAGGGCACATTGGTCTTGACCGCATCGCTGAGCTCGGTCAGGAGCGGCGGCAGCATGCTGATGAATGTTGCCCCGTAGACAGCGCCGGCAATGCTGCCGAGGCCTCCCACGAGGATCATCGCCAGATAGGTGATTGACACGTCGAGGGTGAACCGTTCCCAGGTGACGGTCTCGGTGTAGTGCGCCGTGAGGGCGCCTGCGAGGCCGACGAATCCGCTGGACACCGCGAAGGCTGTGACCTTGGTACGGGTCAGGTTCACGCCGATAGCTGCTGCGGCGATGTCTTGGTCACGCACGGCCATGAATGCGCGTCCCAATCCTGTCCGGAAGATGTTTCGCGCCGCCAATGTGCTGATGACCGCAATGACCAGCAGGATCCAGTACCACTGCCACTCGAACGTCAGACGCTCGACCTTGAATCCGCCGATCTCCAGGCGCGGCACTGAAATGAAACCCTCGCCCTCAGTGAGCCATCGCCAACGGCGGGCAACGAAGACGATGATCTCCTGCGACGCCAAGGTGGCGATGGCCAGATAGAGACCTTTGAGTCGCAGGGCGGGCAGTCCGAAGAACGCGCCGATGACGGCGGTGAGGAGAACGGCGAGCACGATGCTGAGCACCACAGGCATACCCCCGCGGGAACTGAATATTGCTGACGAATAGGCGCCTACTGCGAGAAATCCACCCTGTCCGAGCGAGATCTGTCCGGTGAAACCCGTCAGGATGTTGAGGCCGACAGCGCCGATCACGGCAATCAGAATGGTGTTGACGATGCCGAGCCAGTAGATGTTCACCAGGTAGGGGAGTGCAATCAGCCCCAGGATGATCATCAGCAGCCGTGAGTATTCGGCCCTGGTGTGGCGCATGGCCAGTTCAGCTTTGTAACTGCGGTGGTAGAGACCAGTGGACGTTGCCATGTTTTAGACCCTCTCGATTCGCACTTCGCCGAACAGGCCGTGGGGTTTGACCATCAAGATGGCGACGAGAACCACATAGGGGACGACTTCAGCGAGTCCGGGATCTGCGTACCCGGAAACCATTTGCTTGAGGATGCCGATGGTGAGCCCGCCGACAATCGTTCCGGGCACCGAGTCGAGGCCACCGAGGATGACGACCGGAAAGACCAGCAGCCCGAAAACAGCAATGTGCTGGTTGACGGCGGCGATGTCGGCCAGCAGGATGCCGGCGATGAGCGCGCTTACCGCTGCCAATGCCCAGGCCATGGCGAAGATCCGACGCACCGAGATGCCCACCGTCATGGCTGCCTGCTGGTCGTCGGCCACTGCACGCATGGCGATGCCGTGGCGGGAGCGGCGGAAGAAGATGGTGAACGCCGTCAGAACCACAGCTGCAATCACGATCACGAACAGCCGGTTGAGCGGCACCTGGCCGCCGAGAACGTTGATCGAGTTGGTCGGAAGAATGCTCGGCATCTGGCGAACTGATGTGCCGAAGAACATCTGCACGGTCGCCTTGAGGAATAGGGAGAGCCCGATCGTCACCATGATCACGCTGATCGGATTTTCACCGATGAGTGGACGCAGGACGAAGCGTTCGACGACCAGCGCGAGGAGAATTGCCACCACGGCGCCGACAAGAACGGCAACGGTGAACGGAAGCCCCAGCAGCACGAATGCGGTGTAAAACGTGTACGCACCAACCAGCAGGAACTCGCCTTGCGCGAAGTTGATGACGCCGGTTGCCTTGTAGATGAGCACGAAGCCCAGGGCCGCGAGGGCGAGGATCGCGCCGTCGGCAAGTCCGTAGATGAGTAGATTGATGAATGTGCTCATCGGCGGCCACTCCAAACAGGTCTACGACTCAAACCCATCGGCGGGACATAGTTCGTCAGGTCGAAGATCCTGAGTGTCAGATCGCGCTTCACGCTGGTGCCGTCCTGATAAGTGATCACACTGGTGACGTCGACGGCTTCGTCACCGCGGTTGAGTGCATTGATGATGTCGGCATAGCGTTCATTGATCACCGAGCGGCGCACCTTCCGCGTGCGGGTGATTTCGTCGTCGTCCGGGTCGAATTGCTTGTGTAACAACGCGAACCGTCGGATCCGGATGCTCTCAGGCAGATCCCCATTGGCCCGATCGAACTCCTCAGCGAGGAGATCGTGCACCTCAGGCTTGGAGGCCAGATCGGTGTACGTCGTATAGCTGAGGTGTTCGTGTTCGGCCCAGGAACCCACCGTCGCGAGATCGAGCGTGATCAGTGTGGTGAGCTCACCGCTGTTGCCCGCGTTGTCAGATGGTCCGCCGAAGACGACGGCCTCTTCGACATAGGGGGAGAACTTCAGTTTGTTCTCGAGGAATGCACTGGAAAATTGTGTCCCGTCGGACGAGCGCAGAACGTCCTGAACGCGGTCGATGACGATGAGTTGGCCCTTGTCGTCCAAATAGCCGGCGTCCCCGGTGTGGAGCCACCCCTCGGAATCGATGGCCCCGGCCGTAGCCGCCTCGTTGTTGAGATAACCGCCGAAAACCGACGACGAGCGGAGTTGGATCTCGCCACTGTTGGTGAACCTGAGCTCCGTGCCGGGTATGGGCACGCCCACGGTGTTGAAGTCGATGGCGTCGTCACGATGCAAAACGGCGATTCCGCAGATTTCGGTTTGTCCATATATCTGTTTCAGATTGACGCCAATGGCGTGGAAGAAACGGAATACATCTGGCCCGAGCGGTGCACCGCCGGTATAGCCGCGTTTGATGCGCGCGAGTCCCAACTGGTCGCGGACCGGACGCAAAGCGACCTGATTGGCGACCGCGAAACGAAGCCTGGTGAGCAATCCGAGCGACTGCCCGGTCACCTTGCGGTGCGCCGCCTTGTCGCCGATGTCGTAACCCCAGCCAAATACCTTGCGTTTGAGCCAGCCTGCTTCATCGATGCGCACTTGCACTTCGGACAACATCGACTCCCAGATCCGCGGCGGGCTGAACATCAGATCCGGCCCGATTTCGCGCAGGTCGCTGCGTTGGGTCGCCGCACTCTCGGGGAACGAAATGGTCAACCCGTATGACATTCCGCAGGCGACGGCCAGCATCTGTTCACCGATCCAGGCAAAGGGAAGGAAAGACACATAGCGATCCTTCGCGGTGATGGGGTCGACTTGTGCGAGGTGTTCGGCCATGGACAACAGATTGCGGTGTGACAGTTGCCCCAGCTTGGGACGTGACGTGGTGCCTGAGGTGGTGCAGATGACAGCCAGGTCGTCAGCATGTGCCATGTGCAGTCGTTTCTCGAGCCAGCCGGGATTGGCCGCCGCCCATTCGCGGCCGGACGCTTCGACATCGATGAACTCCCGGAGGTAGGGCTCGTCATACTTCTCCAGCCCATGCGGGTCGTAGTAGATGACGGTCTCGATGTTGGGCAGCGAAACCTTCAGCCGCATGAGTTTGTCGACCTGTTCCTGGTCTTCGGCGATCACGACCCGGATGTTGGCGGTCTCAACGATGTGTGCGATCTCTTCGTTGATGCTCGTCGGGTAGATTCCGACGACGGCGGCACCGATCGATTGCACGGCGAGTTCGGCGATGAGCCATTCGGGTCGGTTGTCGCCCAGCACGGCGACCACATGCCCACGGTCGACGCCGAGCTCGGCGAGTCCGTGTGCGAAGTCGGTCACCCGTTCCTGGTATGCGTGCCACGTGATCGGCTGCCAGATCCCATACCGTTTTTCCTGCATGGCGACTTCGTTGGGTCGCTCGGTCGCGCACTTCTTCAGCAACGAGGGAAACGTTGTGTTGGCGCTCATCTGTTGTCCTCCGCGCCAAGGTAGGCCTCGATGACAGCTGGGTTCGATTCGACCTTGTGGGGCACGTCATCGGCGATCAGCTTGCCGAAATCCAGCACGCTGACTTGCGCCGAGATGTCCATGACGACATTCATGTCGTGTTCGATCAGGACGACGGTGACCCCGGCAAGCTCGTGCACGTCCAGGACGTAGCGCGCCATGTCTTCTTTCTCCTCGCTGTTCATGCCGGCCATGGGCTCGTCGAGCAGCAGGAGCGAAGGCTGAAGGCACAGCGCACGTCCGAGTTCGACTCTCTTCTGAATGCCATAGGCGAGTGAGCCGACCGCTTGGTGACGGTGCGGTTGGAGCCGCAACAAGTCGATGACTTCTTCTACGAGCGCGCGATGTTCGATCTCTTGGTTGCGAGCCGGCCCGAACCACAACATGGAGGCCAGCAAGTGGTGCTTCATGTGGATATGACGGCCCAGCATTAAGTTCTCGAGCACCGTGAGGTGGGTGAAGAGTTCGATGTTCTGGAAGGAACGCGCTACGCCCAGACGTGCAATGCGATGCGGGGGGAGTCCGGTGAGTTTGTGGTGGCGGGCAGCTCCGTGCTCATTGAGCGTGTGCATGACGATCTCGCCGACCTGCGGGCGGTAGAGGCCGCTGATGCAGTTGAGCAGGCTCGATTTACCAGCACCGTTCGGTCCGATGATGGCGTGAATGGTGCCTTGGCGAACACTGAAGGAGACATCGCTCAATGCGTTGACTCCGCCAAAATGCATCGATACACCGTTGATGTCCAGCAACGGTTCGCCGATGGGTACCCGGCTCGAGTTCAAGTCGTGTTGATATGCCCTGGTCAGCACGCTTCAGCTCCTTGTGTGTTGCGGATCACAAACGTGACTATAACTTTCCGCTATGTGAAACACAAGACCTATTTATGGAAAGCGATTGACTGCTAAACTCGAGGTGATGCTGGTTAATGGAAGGCGTCTACAGGGTCCAAGGGGAAGAGGTGAACATGGCGTCACGCGCTGGGGAGAACGGAGCCCGCGGAAGCCTGGGCACCGTTCGCAATGCGATGCTGCTGCTCGAATTGCTGAGCGAAGGTCCCGCTTACCGACAGCTCAGCGACCTTGCTGAGGCTTCCGGTTTGTCCCTTGCCACGGTGCATCGGCTCTTGCGTTCGCTCCTACATGCTCAGCTGGTCGAGCAGGAAGAACGCACGTCGCGATACGGACTTGGCCCGGAACTGACCCGCCTGTCGCAGCGCTACCTTGCGCGGTTGCCGATGCTCGGCGCACTCTCGCCCTATCTGGTTCCGTTGCGCGATCAGATTGGCGCCACGATTCACGTCGCGATCCTGGTTCGGGGCGCCGTGGTCTATGTCGACAGGATCGACAGCGATGACAGTGGTCTCTACCGTGCCGCGCAGCGAACTGAACCCGCTCTTGTATCGGCTGCGGGCAGAGTATTGGCCTCGCGAAGCGATGACGAGAACTGGAATCTCGCTCTCGATCGGGTCGATGAGGTGGCTGGCAAGGAAGCACTGGACAAACGAGACGAGTGGGCGGAGGCGCCCTCGCTGATGATGAGCGGATTGACGATGATGTTCCCGCAAGAGGTGGCCGTACCGGTCCTCGATGGGACGGGACGTGCCGCGGCTGCTTTGGCGGCGAGCCTGCCCATCGGCGTCGATCAGGCCCGTGTCGATACCGTCGTTACTCATTTGACCCATGTGGCCAGTGCGGCGGGCAGGACGCTTGGTCATGGCTGATCGAGACCATATTGAGGCCGATCAGGCGCTCGGCGCGTGGGAACGGGCCGCGCACGAAACCCAATGGGCGCGACCGTGGACGACACTGTGGCAACCTGATCCGCCGTTCGACCACTGGTTTGTCGATGGTTTGCTCAATGTTTCGGTGAATTGTGTCGATCGGCATCTTGGCGACAAGGCCGATGACACGGCAATCTTCTGGGAGGGCGAACCAGGTGACCGGCGACGACTCACGTTCGCCGAACTGCACCAGGATGTCGTCAACCTCGCCGGCGCTCTTCGCGCGATGGGCCTGGGCTCCGGCGGCAGAGTGGCCTTGCACCTCGGCTGGCTTCCCGAGACGGTCACCGCCATGTTGGCCTGTGCACGGATCGGCGCCGTCTACACGATCATTCCCACGCCGCTTCCGGTGGAGGCGCTGATCGAACGAATCGACCATTTCGCCCCCACCGTGCTCTTCACCCAAGATGGCGCGTGGAGGCGAGGGGCCATCTTGCCGCTGAAGGCACGGATCGACGAGGCGCTGTCGGCTGTTCCGGGTGTCGAGGTCACGGTGGTGGTGCGACGAACCGGCGTTGATGTCCCCTGGTACGAAGGGGACCGTTGGTACCACGACGTGGTGACCGATACGCGCCCAGGCACGTCGCGGACCGATGGTGGTGCGGCTGATGTGCCGTCCGAGCATCCGCTGCTGGTCGACGCTCTGGCCAATCGACGAGGACAGCCGGTGTCGGTGACGCATGCCGGTGCCCGACTGCTGTTGTCGGCGGCGATGGTGCACAGGTACGGAAGTTGTGAACCTGGCGTCACGTGGATTGCGAGCGATGCCTCCTGGCTGGCGACACAGGCTTCGGGCATCTACGGACCGCTTTTTTGGGGCGAAACGACGGTGATGTACGAGGGCGGTTTGGACACGCCGACACATGCGCGGACATGGGAAATCGTCGAGCGCTATCAGGTGGCCACGTTGCTGTTGTCGCCGTCTGCCGCGCGGATGCTTCGCGAATGGTCGCCAGCGCCGCCGCCCCACCGGATGGTCGCGTCGCTGCGTAGATTTGCGACGCTCGGCGAACGAGTGGATCGTTCGTTGCTCGAATGGTTCGCCGTTGATGTCGGGCGTGGCCGGGTCCGGGTCGCGGACGGCTGGGGACAGGTTCAGCTCGGCGGTGTCATCCGCTTTGATGCCCCTGTCGATGCGGTGAATCTTCCGGAACCCGGACTGCGCATCGTCAACAACGACGGAAATCCCATCAGCGGGTCGGGGATCGGCGAGGTCGTACTAACGCAGCCCTGGGCGGGCATGGTGCTCGATGTGCATGGTTCTGCCGCCGACGACGTCATCGATGTGCATTGGAACCGCTACGACGGGGTTTACGCCACCGGTGATCTGGCGCGTTATGACGACACCGGTGCGATCGAGTTCTTGGGCCGAAGGGACGAGGTAGTGTCCGTGGCGGGCCAATTGGTGTCGCTCACCGAGGTTCGCGAGGTGCTTCAGGAGCACCCGTATGTCGTCGCGGCCGACGTCTTTGAGGTCCGGCACACCATGAGGAAGCCCTCCGTCATGGCTGCTGTGGTTCTTGACCCCCAGCTGCCGAACGAGTTGGACATCGCACACATCACACGCGAACTACTCGACAGCGTGCACGAAGTCCTCGGCGGCTTGGGACGCCCACGGGGGATGCTCATCCTGGATAGGTTCGGTGATGAACTCACCGGAGGACAGCGACGCAGCGCACTTGCAGTGCTGGCAGCGGCGAGCCGTTCCCATGGTGAGGCCAGCCTCGTGTCGTGGAGCCAAGTCATCGCGACGGCGGGTGTCCCTGGCGCTTAGGCACGTGGACCCACGCCGATTTCGGGGCGGCGGCCGTCCTACCGTCGGGTTCCTGATGGTCGTCCTTCCGGCCTTGGCGCAGCTCGATGGCGCAGGTGACTGAGGGTTGGAGGGCCAGGGACTCGCAGGTTCAAATCTGTCAGCCTGAGGTCTCAATCTGACCCGCACCACCCCGAAGGGAACCTGACATGACACGCGTACGCATCGACCTGAACATCTCGCTGGACGGCTACACCTCGGCTGGCCAGTCCCCGGAGAATCCGATGGGTGAGGACTGGGCCAGCCTGATGGCGTTGTACACCTCGACCCGCACGATGCAAGAGCAAGTCTTCGGCGATACCAGTGGCGCTGGCACGACCGGCATTGACGACTCCTACGCGGCCGCGTACTTCGAGGGTGTCGGCGCCGAGATCATGGGCGCGGGGAAGTTCGGCCTGCACGCTTTTCCTGACGATCCGGACTGGAAGGGCTGGTGGGGCGACGAGCCTCCGTTCGCCATGCCGGTCTACGTCCTCACCCACACTGCACCGCGTCCGTCGATCCCGATGCAGGGGGGAACGACTTTCCACTTCCGAAGCACCGCGATCGAGGACGTCCTCGCCGAGGCCAGCGCGGCTGCCACTGGACTGGACGTGCGCGTCGGCGGTGGCGTCAACACCGCGCGCGACTTCCTGCTGGCCGGCCTGGTCGACGACTTGCACGTCGCGATCGCCCCGGTTCTACTCGGCCGGGGCAATCGATTGTGGGACCACCTGCGCGGGCTCGACCTCACTCACCGGGTGACAACGGAATTGGCCGAGAGCGGCACCACCCACGTCACCTTCACCCGATAGGACCGACATCGACGAGGGGACCTTCCGCCACGGGCTGAACCGCGAGGACGTCAGCCGGGGCGTCCTCGATACCCTGGGCAACTACCTCGCGTGACGACCCCCCGCGGGCCGATCTCGTCGCCCATGTGGTTACCGGCCTGCCACGTTTCCTGCAGTTCCCTCGGTCACGCGTGACCGAAGCGGCGCACGAGACC
>NZ_JACMOM010000144.1 GCF_014378035.1 Aeromicrobium sp.
CCGGGGCGAGTTCAGGCGGTGGAAGCATGTTGGTCGATGAGTTCGGTGAATACTTCTGACGGTTTTTTCCAGTGGTGGATTTTACGGGGTCAGTCGTTGATCTCGACGGCGGCGAGGTAGTTCGGGTCGCTGGTGATGGGCACGCCTTTGGGGAAGAACTCGCGGAGGATGCGGTTGCGGTTCTCGTTGCTGCCCCGTTCCCACGGTGAGTGGGGGTGGGGCGAAGAGCACCGGCAACCCGGTCGCGGTGATCATGGTGGGCCGGGCCATCTCCGACCCGCAGTCGCACCTCAGCGACCGGCGGACCTGGGTGGGAAGGGTTCCGGTGGCGGCGATGATCGCCTCACCGACGGTGAGGCAGTCGCGCCCGGTCAGCGGCACCAGGATCAGAAACCGCGACATGCGCTCCACCAGGGTCGCCACCGCGCAGGGCCCCGTTCCTACCAATGACGGGATCTCCCTCCCCGCGCCCAGGCACCGCCCAACCGGCCACCTCGGCGGGGCGCTCCTCCAGGTAGCGGGGTTCCCGGATCCGCGGCTGCGGTGCCGGTCGGGCACCACCGCGCCGGACACGGTGCCCGGTGCGCAGGCTGATCGCTCCCGGGCCAGTGACGACACCGGCTGGGCCTACACCCAGGTGTAGGTCGCCTCGTGAGACACCCGGCAAGGGTGGTCGTCGGGGTAGTCGATGGGCAAGCGGCCCGCGATCGACGCCGGTGACCACCCCCCGACGAGCATCCGGTGCACCACCGCCGGCAACCGCGGATGCCGGTCCACCGCCAGCGGCTTCGGGCGCTCACACGACAACGCCGCCGCCTCCTGCGCGGCGTGCGCCCGATAGGCGCCCCGACCACCGTGGCGACCCACCTCCCTCGACACCACCGACGGATCACGGCCGATTCGGGTTTCAATCTCGGTGAGCTGCACGCCTTCAGGCAAGCCGCGGGAGATCTCCTCCCGATCAGCCACACACACCATCGACGCACGCCGCGATCCCACCCCACCCAGGATCAACTGCTACGACCGCCTAAACCTGCCGAGCGCTGCTGCGCCGAAAGAGCCCGCACTCGCCGCGCCTGTCGCAGTCTCGCCCTGGCCGGTCTCACGCCTGTGACGACAGGCCGACCCGCGAGAGAGTCCGCCGAGCCCCGGGTAGACGCCATGTTGCTGGCCCGCGGGTAGCGGTCCGAGCGGGAGCTCGCCAAAACCGGGCGGCGTCGGCGAGGGTCGGGAGATCGCACGAGCTGTTGGCGATGCTTTCCGAGACCGCAGACACCGATCAGCGGTCGACGACGTGAACAGACGGACGGTGCTCCAGCTCGCCGAGCGGACCAGGGCGAGACGGACGGGCGCGTTGCCGAACACCGCCCCGGCCAGGCACCACTGCGACCGGCGGCCGTTGCCTGTCGTTCCGATCGAGCGAGTCCTGCGGCCGGCCCCGTCGAACGCCCAGAGCCCAGCCGAGCAGGAAGCGGTGTTTGCGATGTCGACCAACCCACGGTTGTGGGTCGGCTCGGTCGTACAAATCTAGGCGACGCTGCTGGATCAGGGGACCTACCTGCGCTCGACGAGGAGGATGCACCGGCTACGCCGCCGCGGCCGCCGCGGAGGCGGCCGCGACCAAGCCCGCCCACCCCACCCGGGTTCGACCGCAGCTGATGGGCACCGCGCCCCGCGATGTGTGGCCGTTAGACAACACCAAGCTCCGCGGGCCGCAACACGGCCTCCACCACGAGGTCAACAGGATTCCCAACATCGACTAGCGCTACATCGTGGGCTGGACCATCGCGCCCTTGATGACGCCACCGAACTCATCACCCGGGCCACCCGTGCCGCCCAAGTCGCCCAGGTCGCTGGCCCACCGATCAGCCTGAACGCCCACCGCGGCACGCCCATGACTGTCGAAATCCGGTGGCAGCGCCGCACGACCCAGCACGACAACTACACCGGGACTCCGCCCGGCTTCGACACCACCACCCAACCCCCACCACGGCCCACCGAGCCTGGAGCAACTGGCCTAGCTGCACAGCCCGTGTACAAAGCAACGAACCCCCACTGTCTCAACTCGCTTGACACCTTCGGTGGGGCCGGGCTCAATCTGTGGTGGCTCGGGTGGTCGTCTGGAAGCACGTGTCGAAATCCAGCCACGAAGCGGTTCTCCGAGGTCCGACCGCCCGGTCGGTTCACTGAAAAGTTTCTTCCCACGCCGCCGAGGTCAGCCAGATCGCTATGAATCTGTCGGCGACCGGAGGTCCGAGATGCGAACCGCTCTGTACCAAAATCTTCGCACACGTCTCATCGGAGACAAGTCGAGTCCGCTCGATAACCCGGGCTGTATTGAGCTCGAGATCGCCCTGTACGTGAACTCTGAATCTGACGTGCCTTGCTGCGCCGGAGGTGCAAATAAGTCGCATACATCAGGAGAATCGGTCTCCAGTTCAGTCGCTGTATGAGCAATGGCCATTGAATGAACTAGCCGCCGCGCTCGACAACCAGCATGATGATAAGGCCGAATATGCTCATCGCCGGTACACGATCGTGATAGATTATGAACTGGCCAAGAAAGTGGCACTCGTGACCGGAGCTGGCTCGGGGATCGGCGCGGCCTGCGCGTGGACCTTGGCAGCTTCATCGGCCACGGTGGCTTTGGCTGACATTGATCCGGTTGCTGCGGAGAAGATCGCAGCACAGTTGCGTGCCGCTGGATATGAGGCACGTGCGTACCAGCTTGACGTCGTCGACCCAGAAGCGGTGGACGCCACGGTCGCTGCGGTAGTAGCCGACTTCGGTAGCCTCGACATTGCCGTCAACAACGCGGGGGCCGGCGGAACAGCAGCATCCGCGGCGGACTGCTCCACCAAGGACTGGCTGCGAATTCTGGACGTGAATCTGAATGGGGTCTTCTACTGCACCCGCGCTGAGATCCGGGAGATGCGCGGCAACGGGGGGGGATCGATTGTCAACATGGCGAGCGTACTCGGTACGGTCGCACACGAGATGTCGCCCGCATACGTCGCTGCTAAGCACGGCGTGGTCGGGCTCACCAAGTCGGCCGCGTTGGCCCATGCGCCGGACCGCATCCGTGTGAACTCGGTGGGTCCTGGGTACATTTCGACGCCGATGATCGATTCCAAGATTAATGAGGAACAGCGCAGCGACCTAGCGTCGTTGCACGCCCTGGACCGCCTAGGTAATCCGAATGAGGTCGCGGCGCTCGTTGCCTGGCTGGCCAGCGACGCCGCCTCCTTCGCCACCGGCGGCTTCTACCCTGTCGACGGGGGCTACACCGCTCGCTGAGACCTGCGGGTATCGCCGCCTGGACTCCGGAATAGTCGAGATCAGACAGAGAAGCTGCCCACGACATCTCTACTTGCTTACGTAATTATGCGGCTTCGCACCGGCCTCTGATCGGTTGGCTGGACACCGGAGGTACTCCCTGGGCGCACTCTCATCGACGTCACCTGCAGGCGGCCCGGCTTCACCACCGGTGACTCGATTGGTGACTACCAACCAGGCCGCGGGTCGGCCCCGTCCCAGGGTGTGGCTCGAGTGTTCGGCCCCACCCGCCGCGCCCGTTCACAGTGGCCTTGCCAAGTTTCAGGTGAGCCTGTAAAGATTCACCGCATCCGACTAGTCGGTCGGTCGGATCCGAGGAGTACACAGTGCGCGTCGCAAGGTGGGAAGCCATCCGCACGATTCAGCTGGACGAGGTCGAGGAACCGACGCCTGGACCCGCCGACGTCGTTGTGGACATCCGCGCCTGCGGCATCTGCGGCTCGGACGTACACGCCTACACCGAAGGGACTTGGATCGCGCCCGGGGCGCCGTTGGGACACGAGTACGCCGGGGTGGTCAGCAAAGTTGGTGTAGACGTGAGCAACGTGGTCGTCGGCGACCGCGTGACCGTCAACCCGATCGCGCCCTGCGGCACATGCCAACGGTGCCGAGCAGGGGAAGGAAATCTCTGTTCGCATCTCGACGGCTCGGCTGGCGGATTTGGCGACCAGGTCCTCGTCCGCAATGCCAACGTCGGTCAGCGACTGTTTATCCTGCCTGACCACGTCTCGTTTGAAGAGGCGGCGTTCCTAGAACCGCTGTCGGTGGCCTACCGGGCGGTTGACCGCGCCCGGCCCCATGTCGGGGAACCGGCGATCGTCTTTGGTCTGGGCACGATCGGGCAATGCGTCGCTCAGATTCTGAAGGCTCGAGGCGTCACCGATGTGATCGCCGTGGACACGTCGCCGGTTCGCCGCGCGGCCGCCCTCGCGGCGGGGGCCAACGAGGTCATCGATCCCCTGGCTGACGACGTCTACGAATCGCTCGCGGCCTCCAGGGGACGCACCACGTCGAGCTTTCACGAAGCCGGCGCCATCGGATCGGTCTTCGAATGCTCCGGAGCAGTCAGTGTCCTCCCGACCGCTCTGCGTGTCGCTCGCGCGGGCGCGCCGCTCTCGATGGTCGCACTAACGGCCCGTCCCTCCGTGATTGACCTTGACACAGTGGTACAGAAGGAGCTGCGGTTACTCGGCAGCTTCGCCTACACCGAGCTCGATTTCCGAAACGCCTTCGCTCTCTTGGCCGCGGGGCGACTTTTAGTCCTCCCCCTCATCTCACACCGCTTCGCGCTGGCCGACATCACCGATGCATTCGAGGCTCAGCGCCAGACCACCTCATCGATCAAGGTGATGGTTCACCCCTAGCACCACCGCCCGGGCCTGCATCCGACGACCGCCCCTCGTTGCGGACCACCTGCAGCCTTCAGCGGCAACCCGTACGGAAGCTTGTGCGGTGGTCACAAGTGGAACGTGACGCCTTCCTCACCCCATCGACCGCGACCGCCGATCGCGCCCCTCACCAGAGTTGTCGACGCGTCGTGCAGTATCTGTAGCCACGCCCTACAACCAGAACCGGCAGGTTTGCCCGCCCGAGCTGAGGTGCCGTCGTTCGGAGCCACAAGAGTTACGAGATGAACGCACCAGATACTCCTTGACATGTGACGGCTAACACTTGACACTCTGAGTCGCCCGACCAGTCGGTCAGGTTTGGGCCACATCGTAAGCAAGTCGTGCGAGCAGCCGGCGTACCAGGAGGTCATGCATGAACCACGTCGTCATCCTGATTCTGGGCTTGGCCGCTGGCGCCGCATACGCGCTGATCGCGCTAGGCCTCGTCCTTACCTTCCGTGGGTCGGGGGTCATAAACTTCGCCCACGGAGCCTTTGCCATGTTCGGCGCCTACACGTTCATCCAGATCCGCGACAGCGGTAAACTAGTGTTTCCGTTCGTGCCGTTCTCGATCCAGATCGGCGACGACGCCTCGCTGATCGTGTCGATCCTCTACACCCTGCTCGTCGGCCTGCTCATGGGGCTGCTCTCGTACTTTCTGATCTTCCGGCCGCTTCGTGCCGCCCCGATGCTGGCTAACGTCGTGGCAAGCGTTGGCCTGCTGCTGAGTCTGCAAGCCACAGCGGTTCTGCAGTTCGGATCAAACAACACCTCGACCGCGCCCGTCTTCCCGACAGAATCGTTGTCCGTAGGCTCGTACGTCGTCCCGAGCGACCGGTTTTTCTTGACCGGACTGGCAATTGTCGTCGCCGTCGTGCTGACGTTCATTTATCGGTTCACCAGGTTTGGCCTGGCTACTCGCGCAGCGGCGGGCAACGAGCGCGGTGCGATTATTCTTGGTTACAACCCTTTCCGCCTTGCCGCCGTGAACTGGGCCCTCGCCAGTGCGCTTGCCTGCGGGGCCGGGATCGTTCTCGTGCCGATCTCAGGCGTAGACGCCATCACGATGACGCTGCTGGTGGTGCCTGCCCTCGGTGCGGCGTTGATCGGGCGGCTCACGTCGTTTCCAATCACCGCGATCGCGGGACTGCTCATCGGGGCGGCGCAGTCGGGGATCCTTGATGTCCAGACTTTTGACTGGTATCCGGAGTTCGCCAAGACCGGCGCTTCTCAGGGCCTCCCCTTCCTCGTCATCATCGCGGTCCTAGTGATCAGTGGACGTAGACTGCCCGCCCGCGGCTTCAGCTCCGCACGGTTGCCGATCTCCCGCGCTGCCAGTCCTTCAGCTCGGAGGATCACGACGGTTGTCGGTCCGATCGTGCTGCTCATCCTGCTGTTCACCCTCAGCTCTGGCTTGCAACTGGCTCTTCTCAACACAATGGTCATCTCGATCATCATGTTGTCGATCGTCGTCCTGACCGGCTTTGTCGGACAGATCTCGCTCGCCCAAGCCGCACTGGCGGGAACCGCAGGCTTCGGCCTGAGCAGGTTCGCGGACCAGCTTGGCATCCCGTTCCCGCTGTCTCCCATCCTCGCTGTCCTGCTGGCCACTGCCGTAGGCGTGCTCGTTGGATTGCCGGCTCTGCGGGTGCGTGGTGTCCAACTGGCGGTGGTGACGCTGGCTGGCGGGATCGCGGTCCAGGAGTTCTTGTTCAAAAACTCCTCCTTCACTGGCGGTCTGCTCGGCAGCAAGATCCCGAACCCCGGGTTGTTTGGGCTGGACTTGGGCGTGCGCGCGCCCGGTGAGTTCCCCCGGCCCGCCTTCGGGGTGTTTCTGATCATCGTGCTGGTCCTGCTCTGCATAGGTGTGACTAACCTTCGCCTCGGCATCACCGGACTGCGCTTCCTCAGCTTGCGGGCAAACGAAGCCGCCGCAGCGTCCGTCGGCATCAACGTGGCAGCCACGAAGCTGGTCGCGTTCGGCATCGCTTCGGCGCTTGCAGCGATCGGTGGCGTCATGATCGGGTACCTACAGACCACGCTTTCCTTTGGCTCCTTCGACATCTTCGTGGGGCTCACATGGTTGGCCCTTGCTTACATGGGCGGCATCACCAGCGTCTCTGGTGCACTCGTCGGCGGGGTGCTCGCCGGCGGCGGGATCTTGTCGACCGTCCTGGACAACGCGTTCGGTTTCGGCCGCTACGTACAGATCGTCGCCGGCATCGGTCTCATCCTGACTGCCGTGCTCAACCAGGACGGGATCTCCGGCGGTATGTCCATCACTCGAGATCAGGTGCGGGCCCGCCTGGCCAAGCGCAGACAGCCCGACGCTTCCCCTGCAATGGCCGGGAGGAATGTCGATGTCACTCCTTGAGCTGGACGACCTCACCGTTCGTTACGGCGGGCTTGTCGCACTGGACGAGGCTCGGCTGCGGGTGGACCGGGGCAGCCTGGTCGGGCTGATCGGGCCGAACGGTGCCGGCAAGACGACGATGATTGACTGCCTGACTGGTTTTACGCCGGCTACGTCAGGTCACGTCATCTTCGACGGGCACGAGGTGACCTCGTTGCCGGCGCACCGCCGGACCCGGCTGGGTATGATTCGGACGTTTCAATCCTTGGAGCTGTTCGACGACCTCTCTGTACGTGACAACTGTCGGGTGGCGGCCTCGGATCCTCGTTGGTGGGAGCCGCTCGCCGACGTGGTGCGGCCTGGGCGCAGGCCGGTTGACGATGCGCTCCTCGATGACACTCTGGCCACCCTCGGCCTGACCGAGTTGGCCGGGCTCCGCCCCCCGGAGTTGTCGCACGGGCACCGGAAGCTCGTCGGGATCGCCCGGGTGCTGGTGCGCAAGCCCGACCTGCTCCTGCTGGACGAACCGGCAGCGGGACTCGACAGCGGCGAAAGCCAGACTCTCGGCCGTCTGTTGCGCGGCAAAGTGGACAACGGCGCGTCGATGCTGCTGATCGACCATGACATGAACTTGGTGCTTGGCATCTGCGACCGCATCTACGTTCTCGACTTTGGCCGCGTGATCGCCGAAGGGACCCCTGATGAGATCAGGAACAACCCCGCCGTGGTGGCTGCCTACCTTGGCTCGGACGTTGACTCCGATCTCGAGCCGACGCCGGAGTCCGTGAGCCGGTCACTGCCCTCGATCGGAGCACACACCGCATGAGCACCGCTGCGCACGCACCAACGGTTCATCGACCCTTGGCCATCGAGGTGCGTGGTCTGCACGCTGGCTACGGCGCCACCACGGTCGTGCGCAACCTCGACCTCACCGTCGCAGCGGGAGAGGTCGTAGCACTGCTCGGCCCCAACGGCGCGGGCAAGTCCACGACTCTGCTCACTATCGCCGGCCTGCTGCCGGCGCAGAGCGGCGACATCACCGTTCTGGGACGGGCCGTCGACGCCAAGCGGCCTTGGTCGGCGGCCCGCGGCGGCGTAGCCCTCGTTCCCGAAGAGCGGGCCCTGTTCTTCGACCTCACGGTGAGGGAAAATCTGCTGCTCGCCATCCGTGGTGATCGACAGAAGGCGATCGACTCCGCGATCGCCTACCTTCCCGCGCTCGAACCGCTGCTGGGACGCCTAGCCGGCCAGCTCTCGGGCGGCGAGCAGCAGATGCTGGCCCTCGCGAGGGCTCTGGCCAGTGAGCCCAAAGTGCTCCTGGTCGACGAGATGAGCCTGGGCCTGGCTCCTGTCATTGTGCAACGACTGCTTCCCATCCTTCGCACGGTTGCCGATGATCTCGGGCTCGCCGTCATCATCGTCGAGCAGCACATCCATATGGCCTTGACCGTCGCCGACCGAGCCGTCGTTCTGACACACGGCGACGTGGTTCTTACTGGCTCGGCCAAGGACCTCGCGGCTCGCCGCGATCTCTTGGCGTCGCAGTACCTCGGCGACGCCGCGCTCTGAACGGCTCACGGGTCCAGGCGCACCGCCCGCCCGCCAACGCACTGACCGTTTCGGTCGACTCTCAAGGAGGTACACATGTTCAATTCCCGTGCTCGTAGGGGGGCGGTGTTGTTCGTTGCGCTCGCCACCGCGACGACATTGACGGCCTGTTCCAACAGCGGTACTTCGTCCGCCGGCGGCGATAGCGGGTCGTCGACCACGGGCTACAACGGAGCCGCCTTGAAGAAGGCAACTGGGAATGGGGTCCCGTTCGGCTTCGTAAACCAAGTGGGTGCCGCCACCGGTGACTTCGCCCAAGCCGGGGTCGGTACTAAAATGGCCCAGGCCTACATCAACAACGAGCTCGGCGGCATCGGTGGCCGTCCGATGGACGTCAAAGAGTGCCTCACCGACGGCACTCCCGAGAAGTCGCAGTCCTGCGCAAACAAGTTCATCGGCGATAAGGTCCTTTCGGTGATGACAGGCATCGATCTGGGCGCTCCGGCATCGGTACCAATCTACGAGAGCGCCAAGATCCCGTTGACGTTCGGTGCCCCTATCCAGGCCAAGGAGTACACCTCTCCCAACGCCTTTTACAGTATCGGTGCCTCGCCGGTTCAAGTGCCAGCAGTGGCACGCTTCATCAAGGACAAGTTCAACGCCAAGACCGTTATCAGCATTGGTACAGACGCGCCATCGGGCGTCAGTTCGTACAAAACCTTCATCGAAGGACCGCTGGAGAAGCTCGGCGTCGACAGCACCTTCATCGGTGCACCCGCAGGAACAACGGATTTTGCGACTCAGGCGCAACAGGCGGTGTCGAAAAGGCCTGACGCAATAGTGCTGCTCGTTGGCCCGCAGGACTGCACCAAGCTCATCAAAGCTTTACAGGGCGCGGGCAGTAAAATCCCGGCTGTCGGTACGGGCTCCTGCGTCGTCCCAGAGCTGTTTACACAAAACGCCGTTGCTGGCAAGGGCATGTACTTCACCGGAGAGACCCAGCAAATCCAGCAGTCACCGGTGCTCGATGAGATGAAGCAGTTCCAGTACGCGCACAAAAAGTACACCGATGAGGACCTGTCCAAGGTTGACGCCTTCACGCTGCTCGGTTTCCAGTCGACAATGAACCTCTGGGAGCTGTCGAACAAGATCGGCGTCGACAAGCTGACGTCAGACTCGATTCCCGCTTTCATGAAGGCAACCGTGAAACAGCACAACTGGCTGGCAACGCCGTACACCTGTTCTGGACCGCCCGTAGCGGCGTTCCCGGCGATCTGTCACACAGATGCGACATTCTATCAGTTTGACGGCAAGGGACTCGTCGATGTTGGCAGCTCAATCGGCATCGACCTGCTCTAAACCATCCGGCATCGGGCGCGGGTCGCGGGGACACAGTGGTGTCTCCGTAGCCCGCGCCTCCGCCGGTCCGCCAAGCCGGAGCTGCGCCACTCCTGCGGACTCATGGGGGTCGACATCACGGACCACCGAACCGCCCTAGCCTGTGTCGACCGAACATCTTGGTTGTCGGCACTTAGCGCGAGGTCAACTACGACCAAGTCCGCCTCCTAGCCGCAACCAAGGGGCCTGCCCCTCGAACTCCAAGCCCTCGTCAAGCATGAGTTGTAAATGCGGTACGGGCGAATACTGCGCGTCGCGTTGACCCATGCAATCTGACTGAACCGACATTGAATGGGTCCGAGCCGCGGGCGATGGACCACCCGGTAGATACGGCAATTTGACGGTGAGCGGAATGCCTTGAGGCCTGTCGTCATTCTGGACCATCTGCATGGTAAAGCAGTTGATGCGTTCAAAGAGAGGTAAGAATCATGACTAGAACGAGGAGCCTTCCATCGGCGTTGGGACGCAGGGAGGAGATCATCGTGCGAGCGGCTGAGCTGTTTGATTCGCGCGGGTACCACGTCGCATCAATGGAGGACCTGGCCGCCGCCGTGGGAGTCGCCAAGCCGACGATCTACCACTACTTCAAGAGCAAGAGTGACATTCTCTACGCAATCCACGAGGAATTCATCGATCTGCTCATCTGTCAGCACGAAGGGCGCTCAACAGCGCAACTGCAGATATCTGTGGACGACCTACTGTTGGGCATCATGCAGGACATCTTGCAACTTCTCGGCACGCACAGGGGTCATGTTCGTGTGTTTTTTGAGTGCCATCGGAGCCTGCAGGGAGACCAGCAGGTAGCCATTCGTGCGAAACGCGACGCCTACACCCGCACGGTCGTCGGACTACTGGAACAAGGCAAAGCTGACGGCCGTTTTGTGCGAGATCCGGATATCGCAGCGTTTGCACTTTTCGGGATTTGCAACTGGGCCTATCAATGGTATGACGCGAGCGGATCCATGTCCACCGTCGATCTCGCCAACAAATTCTGGCAAATTCTGCTGGGCGGCATTACCGGCTCTACGACACCAGGCGTGGTGAGCGTCCCCTGATCGGTGTGGTGCGGTGAGTGAGCCAGGTGGTGCCGCAGTGCAGGATCGGGCGCAGCTGGGAGCTGGCGAAGTTGCGGGAACCGAGTTCGAGACGCTTGATCCGTTTCATGGGCACGCTCACGGCCTCGGTGGGGCCGTTGCTGGCGCGGCTGGTCGTGAGGTGGATGAGGAGCTGGTCCTGCCAGGCGGTTATGGTGCGGGCCAGGCGCGCCAGCTCGGGGAGGCCGGGGTGGATGCAACGGTGGGGTGGCGATCCACTCGGGGTCGCCGGTGGCGAGCCCGGCCACCAGACGGATGTAGCTGCGCAGGGTGTGGCGCTCGGCGGCGCGGAGCAGGACCCGCCAGATGCTGTGGTGAGGTCGCCGCGTCGGCCGTGGTGCCCAGAGCTGTCGTGTTGCACGAGGCGGCGGACGAAGTCGATCGTGTTCTGGGCCGGCTTGATTGAGTGGAGCCGCTCCAGCACCACCGTGGCGGCCGGGAGCCCGGCGCGTAGCGAAGTGTCGTAGCCGCGGGACGGGTCCAGGGCTGCGACCGCCGACCCGGCGCGTCAGTCAGCGCCGCGGGTGGCAATCCAGTCAGTGATCACGGGCCCCAGAGCCACCGGCACCACGTCGAGCAGTCGGGCCGGGCCGTCCCCCGGTCGGGGCGTGGTCGACAAGCCCGGTGATGTACTGGGGAGGGACGCGGGCACTTGCGATGAGGAACGCGGTCTCATCGACCCTGAGGCGGGTCACCGCCCTATCCACTCAGGACCCGTCCAGGATCGCCGGCTCGAACTCCCGGACTGCCCGCATGACGGTGAGCCGACCCGCCCCCAACTTGAGCGCGACCTGGGCCGCCGGGTGCGCACGATGGACGAGCCAATTATTCGCCTGGGCCCGGGCCCGCCCGGTCAGCACCCTCCTCGGCCGGGACGCCTCCGGGCCCTCGGAGTAGGTCACCACCGGACACTTCCGGTGCCGACAGCACCACACCCGCTTCGACCAGCACAGCAGCCCCGGGCGCCCCCCTCCCCCCGGCGGGCAGATCCCGCACCAGCGGCGACCGTCCAGCACCGCCACCGCCACGCACGACAGGCACCTCACCAGGTCCTGGGTGGTCATCACCTGCAGCCGCAGCGGGCAGCGCCCTACCCTCCAATTCCCACCTGGGGCCCGTGTCCGTGCTCATGGTCGAACACGAATCGTGATGCCCCGGGCCCAGGTCCTACGCCAGACTGAAGGACATGTCGCGACGCCCCTCACCACGCGTCATCTCGAGGAGCCGCACTACCAGCCCACCGGGGAAGTCGACACAGTCATCACGACGCCGTTCAGCGGCTCGCTGACCTGCGCAGGGTGTTCGTTGGCCCACGGTCACTGGACCAAGGGGCCGCGTCGTCCGCATCGCTCCCCTTGTGCAATCGGGAGATGTGCAGGTCCGAGAACCCGTCTCGAACCGGGTCGCGGTTACCCCGGCCCTTTGCTCACCCCGGACCGGATCGTTCGCTCTGACAGACACTCATCGTTCAGGCTCCCGTCTCCAGTCGTCGTTTGAGCGCGGAAGTGAAGCGGGCCGCGGTGGAGCCATCGAGGACGCGATGGTCGTAGCCGATCGCCAGACCCATCAGCGGCCTGATACCGACAACACCATCAACAACGACGGCGCAGTCGGTGATCGCCCCGGCAAAGACGACAGTGGCCTGCGGGGACACCACCAACGGGACGCCTGTCTCGATTCCGGCCGCACCGAGGTTGGAGACTGTGATCGTGCCACCCGCCGTGTCGGCCGCGGTGAGCCGCCGAGCGCGGGCTCGTTCGGATAGTTGCTGTAGCCGCACACTCACGCCCGCTACGTCGAGCTGGTCAGCCCGCGCGATGACCGGTACTAGCAGTCCAGCATCGGTGTCCACCGCAACGGTCACGTTGACGTCCGCCATGATGTGAATCGCATCGGGGTTGAACTGGGCGTTGGCCTCGGGTACCTCGCGCGCAGTTGCAGCGACCGCAGCAATCAAGATGTCGGTGAAGGTCACGCGTACACCCTGACCCGCCAGCGCGGCGCGAATCTGTTTCATGTGGGTCGCGTCGGCATGAATCTGCTGCACAAACTGCGGGACGTCACGCCAACTCGCGCTGAGGACGTTGGCCATGCCACGGGCCACACTGCTGAGAGGCCGACGTTCTGCCACCGCGGAACCACCCAGATCGGAGGCCAGCGCGACCTCAACATCGGCCACGGTGATGGAACCACCGTTGCCGGTACCGATCACCGTCGATAGCTCGAGGCCCGCCGCGGCTGCCATTGCTCGCGCCTTGGGGATCACTCTCATACCCCGGTCCGCCCCGACCGGGAGCAGTCCCGTGGTGTCCATGGCCGCCATGGGTGACGGGTCAGGGGCAGCCTCATCGAGCTTCTCGATTTTGGCGATCTCGGCGAGATCGGCACCGACGAGGGCATCGATCTCGCTGTCGTCCGGATACTCACCGGGGTCGGCAACCACCGCCAGCAGGGCACCGACAGACAGTTCGCAGTCGCTCGGAGCGATCACGCGAAGAATGGTCCCAGGCAGTTTGGCGACGATCTCGACGGTGTTCTTCTCCGTCTCGACCTCGTACAGCAGTGCATCTACATCGTAGGAAGTGCCGAGATCGATCAGCCAACTGGTGATCATACCGGCTTCCATCGTCTGGCCGAGGCGGGGAAGGTGAAGCAAATGCACGGTCAGCCCTCACTGTCGTCAAGTGGTGACGTGACGCCACCGGATCGGAAAAGCCACTAGTCTAGTCCAGCAGTGCGGTGATCGCAGTGAGTAGTGCGGCCGTGGTGGGCAAGGCAAATTTTTCCAGGGCCGGGTTCTGCGGCATCGGCGTATCTGTCCCGCACACCCGGCGGATCGGAGCGGCGAGGAGGTCCAGTCCGTGCTCGGCGACGATCGCCGCGATCTCGCCCGCGGCACCACCGGACAGCGGCGCTTCATGGGTGACAATGAGCCTGCTCGTCTTGGCGACCGAGGCCAGAATGGCGTCGGTGTCGAGCGGCCGTAGCCCACGGGTATCGATCACCTCGACGCTGATGCCCAGCGGCACGGCAGCTTTTGCTGCTTCGAGGGCGAGCGTCACCATGCGACCCCAGGCCACGACGGTGACGTCAGTGCCCTCTCGGCAGATCTTAGCCTGGCCCAACGGAATCAGGACCTCGTCGTCGGGAACCTCCCCCGTGGACGCGTACAGCATCTTGTGTTCGAAAAACGCGACTGGGTTGTCGTCTCGGATCGCGCTTTTCAGCAGGCCCTTGGCGTCCGCCGGGTTGGATGGGATGACGATGTAAATCCCTGCGTGCGGGAGGAGTTCAGCCTCCGGGCACTGCGAGTGCTCCGCGCCGGAACCGCCGGTGGCCCCTTCCGGTAGTCGCAGCACCATCGGCACCGTGAACCTACCCCCGTGCATGTAGCGCCACTTCGCCATCTTGTGAAGCGTCTCGTCGGCGGCGTTGTGGAGAAAGTCGGCAAACTGCAGCTCGGCAATGGGTCGCATACCCGTCAACGCTGCCCCGACAGCGCCGCCCACGATGAACATCTCTGAAATGGGGGTATCAATGACCCGCTCGTCGCCGAAACGATCATGCAGACCTTTGCTCACCCCGAAAACCCCGCCCATGGCGCCAACGTCTTGTCCCATGAGGAACACTCGCTCGTCGCGCTCCATCTCCTCCGACATCGCCTCGTTAATCGCCTGTGCGTAGGTGATCGACCGTGTGCTCATGCGTAGATGTCCTCGAAGATGCGCTCCGGTTCCGGGGCTTTTCCGGCAAGTGCCTTGTCTCTCGCCTCGGCGACCTCGACTAGTGCGTCCCGCTCAACTACGGCGATCTCGGCCTCAAGCGTTCCCTGGCGGAGCAGCTCGGCGCGGGTCCGGACAATCGGGTCACTCTGCGCGTCCTCGGCAACCAGAACCTTGTCACGATAGCCGTCTGCATCGCCGAAGTAATGACCCTGCATGCGTACTGTTTTGGCTTCGATGATTGTTGCCCCCTCACCGTTGCGTGCACGGGCGACTGCCGTGACCGCGGCCCCGTAGACCGCCGTCGGGTCAGCACCATCAACCTGGACTCCGACCATCCCGTAACCGATCGCGCGATCGACGAACCGTCCGCCGGTTGAGTGCTCGACCGGCACGGATACCGCCCATCCGTTGTTCTGGATGACAAAGACGATAGGAAGTTTCCACGCGCCAGCAACGTTGGCGGCCTCGTGGAACGTGCCACGGTTGGCGGCACCATCACCGAAGAAGCACATCGTGACCTGTCCGCTGCGTCGCAGCTTCGACGACAGTGCGGCGCCAGCAGCGATCACTTGGCTTCCCCCGAGCGTTCCGGACTGACCGAGCACCCCGAGGTCCGGATCGACGATGTGTACGACCCCCGCCCCCATGCCGCGGGTCGTACCCAACTCATTGCCGAGAAAGTCGCCGAACATCGCGACCAGATCGACACCCTTGGCCACGATGTGAGCAACGCCCCGATGGTCGTACAGCAGGTAATCCGAACGCTCCAGAGCCATGGTTGCGGCGACCTCGGTGCCTTCGGATCCACGTCCAGGGTGGTAGAGGGCAGCCGCCAAGTTCTCGTCCATCAGCCGCAAGAGTGCCTGTTCCCACGCTTGAGCCAAGAACATGACCCGGTAGATCTCGAACAACGTTCGCGAAGCCTGCGGCATCGACCATCCGTTTCGGCGTGATTGCTCCCAGCCCCGACCGGCCGGTCGGTCTATGTAGTGAAGCTCTCCACTTACTCTGATGTCAAGCCTTTCCGGCGGGCGCGTCCACCGGATCTGGGTCTCAGGGCTGCAGTTGAGATGGTCATCGACCTAGGGTTGGTGAGAACTCTCCGCAAATGACAGCCCGCTGCAGGGTCAGCCGACGTCCAAGTGCTTGCCTAGCTCGATGACCGCGGGTGTGTTGGCAGCCGGCTTCAGCGTCCTGTGAGTCGCTCGACGACCGGGGCGAAAGCCTCAGCGGCCCGGTCCCCGATCGTCACGTAGCTGAAGCCGTAGACCTCGCGGCGCCGCTCGAGCTCCTCGCACACCGCATCAACGGAGCCGACGAGGGCGTGCGGGAAGGTCCGAAGGTTCTCGCCGGAAAGACCGGTCATCTCGATCAGCTGCTCCTCGGTGGTCGTCCCGCCCTCGACGGCCAGGAAGTAGGCGGCGAACTCGAGCTCGAGGTCGTCGTACCGGTCACCAGCGCCCTCGCGGACCCACCCGAGCTTCTGCACCGTCTCGAGGTGCCCCGAGGATGCGACGCTGTCCGCGCCGATGACCCCGGAGCGGTTGTTGAAGTTGATGCTCACGATGTCTGCCTGTGCGCCTGCAAGGCGCAACACGCGCGGCGCCCCACCGCCGACCATCAGCGGCGGTGGCGTGCCCAGAAGTGGCAGCGGAGCCATGTCGCGGACCCGCACGTGCTCGCCCTCAGTGGAAGCCGTCCGGCCAGCCAGAAAGTCCTTGACCATGTCGAGGAACTCGCCAAGGTGGGTCACCCGCTGCCCTGCTGACGGGAAAGCCAGGCCCATCGCCTCGTACTCGGCCTTGAGCCAGCCGGCGCCAAGACCTACCTCGGTGCGCCCGCCTGACAACTCGGCGAGGGTGGCGATCTCCTTCGCGAGCACGTACGAGTGGTGGTAGCCGACGCAGAACATTCTACAACCGATGCGCAGGGTGCTGGTGACCTCGGCCGCGACCGCCATGGCGGGCACGGGGGCCAACGTAACGGGGCGGTGGCCGGTCGCATCGGACACCGGTCCAGCGCCGAGGTAGTGGTCTGACGTGTGGAGCGTCGAAAAGCCGAGGTCCTCGACCTTGCGGGCGAGGTCGCGCCATGCCGCTCCTGATTCGGGGCGGTAAGCCTGGACGGCGAAACGGAACGGCCTTGACACGGGCATCTCCATAGCAATCAGCAGGGTTTCTTGACTCGTTCTACAGTCTCAGGCGACGATAGCGCAATCGTTCCATTTGAGGAGTACTCGTGAACCGACTTGCAGGCATCGGTGCCCGCGCGCAGCAGGACCCAGACGGCTCAGCCCTGGTCGACGACGGAACGGCTCTGACCTGGGCCGAGGTAGCGCGCCAGGTCGATGCGATCGCGGGCGCGATGCTGGACGTCGCGCCCGGTGCTGACGACCGGATCGCGGTGATTGGGGAGAACCTCGCCCCCACGCTTCTCGCGCACGCTGCCGGGATCCTCGCCGGCGTCGGCACCGTCGCGGTCTCCCGCCAACTGACGGCCCGCGAGATGGCCGACCAGCTCGTCGACGCTGCCGTCGTCGCCGTCGTCACCGGGCCGGCAGCGCTCGCCGTCGTGACGGAGGCCGCCCTGTCGGTGGGCATCGACACAATCGTTGTGCACGGCGTGGACGAGCCACCAGCCTCAGCGATCGGTTGGGGAGTCTGGTCCCGCGGCAAACACGTGATACCCGGGGACCTTGACCGGGAGGCTCGTCCACTGCTCGTCTACACCTCGGGCACCACCGGGAGGGCTCGCGGCACCCAGGTCCGCTGGGCGCCATCCACGATCAGCACGGCGCGTGAGTACGCCGAGTTCCTCGCGGGCCGTTCTGGCTTCCCGCCCGGCCCCCACCTGGTTGTCGGCCCTCTGCAGCACAACGGGCCGCTCACTTCGGTACGCCACCTGCTGTCCGGCCAGCCGGTGGTCGTGCTCGGCAAGTTTGACCCGGAGCGCGTGTTGACGCTGATCCAGCAGCACCGCGTGACCTCTAGCGTGATGGTCCCGACCCACTTCTCTCGGCTGCTCTCCCTCCCGAGTGGCGTCCGGGCCGGCCATGACGTCTCGAGCCTGGTGAACGTCGTGCACACCGGATCTGCATGTCCAGCGGACGTGAAGCGCGCCATGATCCAGTGGTTCGGTCCAGTCCTGATCGAAAGCTACGGCGGCAGCGAAATCGGCACTGTCTGTCGCATCACCAGCCAGGAGTGGCTGGAGCACCCGGGCTCCGTCGGACGGGTGGTCCCGCCGTTCGAAGCAGTTGTGCTCGATGACGACGGCCACGGGCTGCCCCCGGGCGAGGTCGGCGTACTGGGCTTCCGCACCCCTCCGGGACGCGAGGTGAAGTACCACGGTGATGAGGAGAAGACACGCCAGGCTTACATCGCGCCCGGCGTCGCCACCCTCGGGGACGTGGGCCTCGTGACGCCGGACGGCTTCGTCTACATCACCGACCGCATCTCGGACATGGTCTTGTCCGGCGGCGTAAACCTCTACCCAGCCGAGAGCGAGCAGGTCCTCACGCAGCATCCCGACGTTGCCGAAGTGGCCGTCATCGGTGTGCCCGATCGCGACCTGGGCGAGTCGCTGCGCGCCCTCGTCGTGCCGGCCAGGGAAGTGGACATCGATGAGCTTGCGGAGTTCTGCCGCGACCGACTCGCGCGCTACAAGTGCCCGAAGACCTACGAGCTCGTGGCCACTCTGCCGCGCAACGCCATGGGCAAGCTCGACAAGCGCGCGCTGCGCCGGCCCTATTGGGAAAGCGACCGCACGATCGCGGGCTGACCGCGCTGCACCTCGCTGCACCTCGCTGCCACGATCAGCGAGGACTCCCCCGCACTTCTTCGAAGTGCACCGCAGCGTCATCGGGCTGCGGACCCAGATTGTCGGCCGCAGGCGGTGTAGGCAGGCCGCTCAGACCGCCATGACGCCCGCAGGGGCGGCCGTCGAATGGCCATGGAGCCCCCAGTCCAGGCACCGCCCGAGGACTGTGACGAACTCTGGGATGACCCAGCCACCCCGGTCCTCAACACCGAGGTCGTCCACTCCGAGATCCTGCATGTCGTATCGCCCCCGACAGTGCCCGAGGGTGAAGTAGCAGACCTCACCGTCGCCGGAACGTTTCAAGTACAGCACCGGCCGAGGCTGGTCGTCGGTGGTGTCACCTTCCACGAACCCTCGGGAGGGACCGCTGTGTGTCGTGTGTAGCAGGACGTCGAGCGGTGGGTGCAGCTCGCTCACGTAGAGCTCGTCAGCCACCTCGAACGCCTGCACGCCAGCGACCAGCGGATGGTGCGGCTGCGTGACCTCCACGAGGTACGGCGCGATCGGCGGGTGGCCCAGGAACTGGCTACCCAGCACCTGCGCGACCGGACCCAGCTCCCTTGGGGTTCTGAACACCCGAGGTCCGCCCGGAGTGGGCGGGTCGATCGCCGAGTTGCTTCCGTGCAGCGCCAGCCAGCGGCCACCGCGCTCCACGAACTTGACCAGCTGCAACTGCTGCTCGGGGTCGGGCCGGTTGTTGCACGTGTAGGTCACGAGCAGGTCGGCCCGCTCAAGCGCCTTCTCAATCGCGTAGTCCTCGAATACTCGGGTGCGCGCCCTCGGCTCATTGCCGAGCAAGTTCAGCAGCATCCGACGCGCGTAGTCGAAATCGTGCCACTGACCACCGCAGACAAGGACGACATCGAGTCTTCCGCCAGGCCCGGCCACGACGTCAGAACTGGACACGCGTGACGATGCCGCCGTCCACGACAAGGTTGACCCCGTTGGTGAACGCGGCGCGCGGGCTGGCGAGGTAGGCGACGGCGACGGCGACATCGTCGGGGCGACCGTAACGGCCCACCGGGATCTTCGTTAGGATCTCGTCGTACACCTCCTTGCGACCATCGCGAATCTTCTCCCAATCGCCGCCCGGGAACTCGATCGGCCCCGGCGACACGGTGTTGACCCGGATACCCCTCCTGGCGAGCACGTGTGCCTGCGCCGACGCGTGGTGGATCACTGCTGCTTTGAGGGCCGAGTATGCGTTTGGCGACGCCGGTCGCACGGTGTCGAAGCCGTTGGTGGTCCCAATGGAAACGATGGACCCACCGCCCTGCTGCTCCAGGTGCGGCGTCGCGCTCTCGATCAGCCGCACCAGCGGGAGCAGGTCACCGTCGAGGCTCCGCTGCCACTGGTCCGGTGTCTTGGCAGCGCCGGCGGAGACGTTCGACACCACGACATCGAGCCCGCCCAACTCCTGAGCGCTGCTGTTCACGAAGGCAACAAGCGCGTCGTGGTCGGTTACGTCGACGGCTTGCGCGTACACCTCGACCCCGCGTTCGCGCAGCTGGGCCGCGACTCTTTCAAGGGCGCCCTCACCACGCGCGCAGATCGCCAGCGCACAGCCCTCGTCGGCCAGCACCTCGGCGACAGCCAGGCCGATACCGCGGCTCGCGCCCGTGACGAGTGCCCGCTTGCCCTTCAGCTGGAGATCCATGAGTGTCCTCTCTAGTGGTCTATAGGCAATCTGTTTCTGTTCTTGCTACATAGTATGTGGGTCGTCGGGCATCGCGTCGAGCCCTCGAGCGGGCCGCGATCAAGCGGCCGTCGTAGCTACTCGGATCACCCCGGGCCACGACGACAACACCGACCGGGCCGAGGGGGGATCACTCTGCGACCGCCGGGTCCAGGCGCACGAGCATCTTCCCGACGTTAACGCCGCGCAGCATTCCGAGGAAGGCATCGACCGAACCCTCGATACCCTCCGCAACAGTCTGTTTGGAGACCAACTCGCCACTTCGCAACCAATTACCCACCCGCTCCTCGAACTCCGGGCGAAGGTCCTCGTGATCGCGCACGATGAAGCCGCGCAGCGTTACCCGCTTCAGCACGGCCAAGATGAGATGGTCGATACCCGGCCGCGGTCCGGTGGCACCGACCTGCGAGATCATCCCGCAGAGCGCGACGCGACCCTCGACACGCAGACAGTCCAGCGCTGCAACGAGGTGGTCGCCACCGACATTGTCGAAATAGACGTCGATGCCGTCGGGAGCTACGCGCTCCAGGCCCGCCCGAATTTGCTCGGAGCGGTAATCGACGGCACCGTCCAGCCCAAACTCATCGAGCAGCATCGCGGCCTTCCGCTGTCCCCCGGCGCTACCCACCACGCGCGAGGCACCCAGCAACCGGGCGAACTGGCCGGCCGCCGTACCGACGGCTCCAGCCGCCGCCGAGACGAAGACGCTGTCCCCCGGCCGAAGGTCCGCAGCGCGCACCAGCCCGACGTAGGCCGTGAAACCGGTCTGGCCGAGCACACCAAGCCACCGGGACAGCGGCGCGATGCTCCTGTCCACGACGCTCACGGCGGCCGCATCTACGACGGCGAGCTCCCTCCAGCCGAGGCGGTGCCGGACGTACGTTCCAACGGGCACCGACCGATCGGCGCTCTGCACAACCAGACCAACGGCCGAGCCGTCGAGCGGCTGACCCACCTGAAAATTCGTCGTGTAGTGCTTCTCGGTCTCCTCGAGCCGCCCCCGCATCGACGGGTCAACGCTCATGAACGCGTTACGGACGAGCAGCTGTCCGTCCCTCAGCAGCGGTACCGGCACCTCGACGACGGCGAAGTCATCGGCCTGGGGCTCGGCGTGGGGACGCCTCACGAGGGTGACAGCCCGGGTGGTGATGGCCATTCCCGCTGAGTACGTGGCCATCACGCCGGCCCGGGGACAACAGCCCCGCGGAACCCAAGATGGTCTTGGACGCGCAACATACGGCCCCCTCGTTGATTGAGTGCATGTGGCGTCACGTGCGAGGCGCGGATCGCCTCAAGGTTTTGGCTACGACCCCGGGAACGTGCTTGTGACGTGCTTCACTAGAGTCTACACAAAGTAACTACGCTCGTTGGCGGGCGTCCGAGGAGGACAGATGCAACTTCAAGACAAGGTCGCAGTCATCACCGGTGGCACAGCTGGACTTGGCCGCGGGATCGCCGAAGCCTTCCTCCGCGAAGGCGCCAAAGTGGTGCTCAACGGACGCTCGCAGACCAAGGGTGACAA
>NZ_JACMOM010000145.1 GCF_014378035.1 Aeromicrobium sp.
ACCACGGTGATCAGGCTCATGTGCGCGTCGCCCGGGTCTCCGCCGTGGTTGGAGTCCCAGCCCCAGCCAGCGCCGTTCTGGTCGATGACGACGCTCTTGCCGCTGGTGGCGCCAAGGGTCAGTCCACCCAGGTCGCCAACCGTGGCGCTGATCCCAGAGGTGTCGGCACCGACGGCCTGCCACTCGGCCTCGGCTTGAGACAGAGCTTGATCGAGCTGACCCTGGAGCAGCTCCGGGTCGGTGATCGCGGTCTGTGGGCCGGACGACGCACCAAGGGCTTGGCTGCCGGCTCCTGTCCCCGTCCCTGTCCCCGTCCCTGTCCCGGTTCCCGCTCCGGTCCCGGTTCCCGCTCCGGTCCCGGTTCCCGCTCCGGTTCCCGCTCCGGTTCCCGCTCCGGTTCCCGTACCTGTCCCGGTTCCGGTTCCGGTTCCGCCGGTGGATGTATCCAGCGGGCAGGAGATCGTCGCCGCCTGGCCGTTGGCGCCGGGGATGGTCTTGCAGCTGCTGGTGGACAGTGCCCGGGCCAACGCCTGCAGTGCTTCCTGCAGCCGACGCTGCGCATCGGCCTGGGCGGCCATCGCGCGCTGCCGGGCGTTCTGGACCGCGGTGAGCTGCTTCACCTGCTGCTGTCGCAGCAGCTGTTGTTGCGCGCGCTCCAGCTGCGCCTGCCCGAGTGCTGAGGATCCGGGCTGCGCCTGGGCCGCCGGAAGCTGCTGAAGCTGCTGAAGCTGCTGCTTGCTCTGCTGGGCGGCGAGAAGATGCGCCAACCGCTGCTTCGCCCGCCGGCGATCAACTGGACTCGACACCGGGGCCTCGCCGCGCAACGCGACGGTCAGGGTCGCGGGTCGGTTCGGGCTGGTGCTGACGGACTCTTGGACCGTGGCATTGGCGCCTTGCGCCGCCGTCGGACTGATGAACGTCAGGAACAGGCTCGCCATCGCCATCGCGGTGGCGATACTGGTCGTCCGGATCCATGTATGAGTAGGCCGAGCGGATGGCGCGTCGAGCACCATTCTCTCGGATCCTGACTGCATCATCTCTCCCTAGGAACGCATCGCCTACGGCTCAAACCGATTGAACATGACTTGGCAGATTCTGTAGGTCCGATCGCGAAATGAAAATGACCCGTTGTGACTAGACGACATGTCGCGATTGATCGGGCGTCTCTGTCAGGTGGTTGCGGGCCGGCGAGGGTGAGCGGACCCAGACAACTGGGCCCGGCGGCGCTATACGAGTCTGACGTCTGCCAGTTCGCGATCTCTAAGCCGCCGGGAGAAAATGTAGCCCGCCCCTTCTCCTGGAGAGTCACAAGCACGATCCGATGGCTGCCCTCGCTCACCGCCGGATCCCACGACGCCGACAACGGGCAGGCCTGCGTGATGGAATCGAAATGTCGGAGCCGTGTGCGACGCCTCACAGCTCGATCACCTACCGCGGAGGACTCCATGGCCGACCCCGACCCGCGCCGCATACTGGTCGCCGGCGACTGGCACGGCGACACCCCGCGGATGCGTGCCGCGATCCACGCCGCGCAGGTGCACGGCTGCGACACAGTCCTGCACGTCGGGGACCTGGGCATCTTGTGGCCGCGGGTCACCCCCAAGACCTTCGACCTGCCGCTGGTCGAGGAGCTGGCCAAGACCGGCCTCGGGTTCTACTTCGTCGACGGCAACCACGCCGCCCTGCGTGGTGACTACGAGCCCGACGAGTCAGGCTTCGTCGAGGTGCTCCGCGGGGCATGGTCGGCGCCCCGGGCCCACCGGTAGACCTGGTCGGGTACCCGCTTCGCGGCCCTCGGCGGCGTCTATTCCGTCGACCGGCACCACCGCATCGAGGACCACAGCATCTGGAGTGACGTCGAGGAGGTCCAACCCGACGACATCGACGCCCTCGGCTCGGACCCCGTCGACGTGCTCGTGACCCACGCAGTCCCCCATGGCGTACCCGTGCGAAGTCAGCTGGTCCTCGACGCATGGATCGAACGCGAGGCGTCCATCAGCCGTCACCTGCTGCGGCGCGCCGTGGACCGCGTCCACCCTCGGATCGTGTTCAGCGGCCACCGGCACCAACGCGTCACCCACGTCCTGCGCGAGCACGTCCGCTGCGAGGTCCTCGACATGAACGGCAAGGTCGGCAACGCCGTCATCCTCGACCTGCCCTCGCTCGACCTCACCGAACTAGGGCGTGTCTCCTAAGTGGAGCGTGTTCTGGCTGGTTTTGTGGAGTCATGTCACGGATGACTGTTTTGACCGATTCCCAGTGGTCCCGGATTGAGCCGTTGATGCCGTGCTCGGATGGCGTGAAGTCTCGTCCGTTCCGTGATCACCGCCAAGTCGTTGAGGGCATCATTTACCGGTTCCGGACGGGGATCGCGTGGCGTGATTTGCCCTCCAATTTCGGGCCGTGGCAGACGGTCTGGAAGCGGCACCACAGGTTTAGCACCGATGGCACCTGGGACCGGATCCACGCCAAACTGGTGACCGAGGCCGACGCGGCCGGCGACATCATCTGGGACGTCAGTGTGGACTCGACGATCAACCGTGCACATCAGCACGCCACGTCGCTGGCTCGCACCACAGGGGGCAGAATCGAGTTACAAGAATCTGCGGATCGAGCCACCTGACCACGCGATCGGCAGGTCCCGTGGCGGCCTGTCGACGAAGATCCACCAGCTCGTCGACGGCCGATGTCGACCCTTGGTGATCCTGCTCGGACCGGGCCAGGGCGGCGACTCGCCCATGTTCGCACCCCTGATGCAACAGTTGTCGGTCGCCCGTGTCGGACCGGGCCGACCACGCACCAGACCCGACCGGGTTCTGGGCGACAAGGCATATTCCTCACGGGGAAACCGGGCAATTCTCCGTTCCCGCAGCATCCGGGCCGTGATCAGCGAACCGGCTGACCAAAAGGGCCACCGACGACGCCGCGGCCAGTCCGGTGGCAGACCACCAGCGTTCGACGCCGCCGTCTACCGCAGCCGCAACACCGTCGAGAGATCCTTCAGCGACCACAAGCAATGGCGCGGCATCGCAACCCGCTACGACAAACACGCCCTCACCTACCGAGGAGGCGTCGTCCTGAGAGCCATCACCCTCTGGCTCAAAACTTAGGAGACACGCCCTAGCCGTCGCGGCCGGGCTCACTCACGTAGGTCGCGGAGCAGGCACACTCCAGCGCCAGCTCGGGGAAGTCCGGAGCCAACGACGTGCCGCGCATGATGCCCGAGCCCGGGGTCGAGGCGCCGAAGGTCTCCCCCAGCG
>NZ_JACMOM010000146.1 GCF_014378035.1 Aeromicrobium sp.
CGAAGTGCGCCTTCTTCCTGGCCGCACAGGGCACGCCCGGCGTGGTCGTCGAGCACGGCGACACCGGGGCGATGTTCGGCAACCCGCAGGATTCCCGGACAGCCGACTACGTCAACGGCCGTTTTGGCTGAGCGCGCATCCCGTCGCCACGACGGCTCGTCATCGATCATCATGCTGACGACGGGTGCCGTGTGCCTCGCCGTCCTCGCGCTTCTCGTCACGGCGGTGCTGTCAGCCCAGCCGTCGACCGGGATCATCACCGACACCCAGCCCGGGCTGACGGCCGAGCCGACCACGACGATGGAGGCGGTCAGGCCGGTCGCTGAGCAGATTGCGCCGGTCTTGAGTGGCAGGGATGACGCTGCCAGTGGCAGCCCTGTCTCGGCGGCCTGGACCGCCACGACGTCTGAGAAGACGGGCATCGGCACGACAGCGGTCGACGCTTACGGGCGCGCGTCCCTCAGGCTCGCGACGGAACAGCCCAGGTGCCGCCTCGGATGGACGACGCTTGCCGGCATCGGTGGCATCGAGTCGGGGCACGGCACCAGCTCCGGGGCATACCTGCTCCCTGACGGGACGACATCGCACCCGATCATCGGGCCGGCCCTCGACGGCACGGCCGGCGCCGCCGCCATCCGCTCCGACGCGATCTCGGCCCGCTGGCACGGTGACTCACAGTGGGACCACGCCGTGGGACCGATGCAATTCATCCCATCGACGTGGAACACCTGGGGCGCCGACGGCAACGGTGACGGCGACACCGACCCGAACAACATCATCGACTCGGCCTACACGGCGGGGCTCTACCTGTGTGCGTCCGGCGCAGACCTCAGCACCGGCGCAGGCTGGACCCGGGCGATCTTCTCGTACAACCATTCGGACGACTACGTCCGCAGCGTCCTCGCCCGGGCCAACCGCTGTGCGGGCGTCGCCTGACGACTAGTGGGCGTAGGTGCCGTGGATGATGGCGCGCCCCAGCGTCTTGAAGGCCAGGTTGAAGCCGACGACCGCGGGTGAGGCAGAGCTGTCGACGCCGAGGGTCTCCTCGCCGACGGCGTGCACCACGAAGAAGTAGCGGTGCACCTGATCGCCGGCCGGGGGAGCGGCACCCATGAAGCCCGCACCGCCGCCGTCGTTGCGCACGTGGAAGGCGTTGCCGGGCAGCATGTCGTCCGACGCCCCTGCGCCGGTCGCCAGCTCGGTGACATCGGCGGGGATGTCGACGGCGACCCAGTGCCAGAAGCCGGAGACGGTCGGCGCATCCGGGTCGAAGCACGTCACGACGTAGGACTTGGTGCCCTCGGGAGCTCCGGTCCAGGACAGCTGGGGCGACGTGTCACCGGCCTCGTTGACCTGGCCGTCGCCGAGGGGCTGCCCGTCGGTCACATCGGTGCTCGTCACCTCGAAGGACGCGGTGGGGGGCAGAAGAGGGTACGGATCTGGTGTGATGGATCGGTCGAGGCTCATGGCAACTACGCTATCCCGGTGGCCCGGATCGTAAAACTCGACGATCTCGCCGACCCTCGTCTACGCGACTACGTCGACCTGCGTGACGTCCAGCTGCGACTGAAGCTGGAGTCAGAGCGCGGCCTGTTCCTGGCGGAGGGCGAGAAGGTCGTCCGGCGGGCGCTGGAGTCCGGCCACCGACCGCGCTCGTTTCTCATGTCGCCCAAGTGGCTCGACGGCCTGGCCGACCTTCTCGACGAGACGGACGTGCCGTGCTTCGTGCTCGACGACGATGCCATCGAGGAGCTCACAGGTTTCCATGTGCACCGCGGCGCCCTGGCGGCTCTCGAACGTCCAGACCTGCCCTCGCCACGGGACGTGCTGGCCGCCGCACGCCGGGTGGTCGTGGTGGAGGACCTGGCCGACCACACCAACGTCGGCGCGATCTTTCGCAGTGTCGCCGCTCTCGGGTTCGACGCTGTGCTCCTGTCACCGCGGTGCGCAGACCCGCTCTACCGCCGCGCCATCAAGGTGTCGTTGGGTGCGGTCTTCTGGCTGCCCTACGCGCGCGTGGACGACTGGTACACCGCACCAGACCTGTTGCGGGAAGCGGGCTTCACGACGTACGCCATGACCTTGGCGCCGGATTCGGTCCCGCTCGATGAGGTACCGCGCGACACCCATCGTCTGGCGCTCGTGGTGGGCTCCGAGGGGCACGGTCTGAGCGGGCGATGGGAGCAGGCTGCCGACCACCGCGTCACGATCCCGATGGCGGCCGACATCGACTCCCTCAACGTCGCCTCATCGGTCGCGGTCGCGTGCTGGGAGCTGCGCCCACGCACCATCCCGGTCTAGGACGTCCTGCCAGCAAGCTTGCTCGCGAAGGTGGCGACATCGGTGACGTAGGTCAACGCCTCGTCGCGAGTGGGTTCGAAGTCGGAGGGGTGCGCGCAATCGTTGCGTCGACGCAGCAGATCGTCGAGAGAGTCCCGCTCATCGTCCGTGCACAGCCCGAGCTGGAACATCCAGTCCAGATGCATCGCTCCGGACATGCGACGAGCCAGGTCGTCCGTGTTGCCGACTTTCCACGCCGGCCTCAGCTCGTGCACGGCTGAGAAGCCGTCTGCGGCAAGCATCGAGAGCACTGTCGCGATGAGACCGTTCCATGCCGAGACGTGTGCGGGCCGGTACAGGCCGTGCTCGACGCAGTGCAGCGCCTCGATCAGCGACCTGGTGAGACTGACCAGCCCGCTCATGGCCGGGGGCCCTACCGACGGCACGGCCAACGCCGTGGTCGGGCCGTCCGGGTCGGTCGAGAAGTCCGCCTCCGCGCAGAGTGCCATGAACGTGTCGACGGTCTGCCTGACGTGGGGCTCGGCGTAGCTGGTCTCGCCGCGCACGATCTCGGCGAGCCGCGTCATGTCGGCGGACTGTGCTGTGGGCAGGAGCCGGAAGATCGGCTTGTAGTTGTCGCGAACGGCTCGGGCGATCACCTGACCCGACGCCGACGGCACCCGGTGCTGGCGCCATCGTGTGGTCGGCACGACGTCCTTGTCGACCATGCCGATCGCTCGCAGCAGGCCTATCAGGTGTGGAGCCTCGTCGTGATCGAACCCGTTGTTCTCGAGAAACCCAGTCGTGACGCGGCTGGGTACGGACGCAGTGCGGGCGACCTTCAGAAGTCGCGGTACCGAGGCGGGCTCGGTCGTGTGCGGCATGCCTGTCATGACTCTCCCTCGGTGACAGTCAGCGGGTGAGGAAGAAATTACCGCTCACGGGGGTCAGCCGTGGCTGACGAGTGATCGTCAGCGCTGGATCAGAGCTTCGTCGGCGAGAATGGTCACGGGCCAGTCGTCGGGGTAGTTGGCCGACAGCTCCTGATGTTGGCGGTAGAGCTTCTTGCGCGCACGCTCGGGGAGACGGTCGCCGAAGACTGTCCCGAAGAGGTGGTCGGTCTCGTGCTGCAGGCAGCGGGCCAGCAGGCCGTCGCCGATGAAGCTGACGGGCTCACCGTGATGATCGAGGCCGGTGACGTGTGACTGGTCGGGGCGGGCGCAGCTGGTGAACGCGCCGGGGAGCGAGAGACAACCCTCGTCCTCGTCCTCGAGGTTGCGGTCCCTGCCCTCGGGCAGCAGCAGGACGGGGTTGCACACGACTCCGGTGACCTGGTTCTCGTTGTCGTCGGGGCAGTCGAACACGAACACCTTGAGATCGACGCCGACCTGGTTGGCCGCGAGGCCAACACCCTTGGCGGCATACATCGTGGCCACCATGTCGCGCACGAGCGTCTCGTGGTCGTCATCGAACGACGTGACGTCAGAGAGCTCGCGGTGCATGACCGGCGTGCCCCACCGTGTGATGGGTCGGATGACACCACCACCGGGAAGTGGGCGTGACTGTGAAACAGGCTGGGACACCGAGGCTCCTCCGCTCAGACCAGCAAAGGATATCTAGACAACCCCCGCACGCTTTGTAGTGGTCCCCGCAGGTAGCTTTCGGACACTATGCGTATCTCGAAGTGCAACTCTCAGTTACAGTGGGTCCGAGCGGGAAATCCGCCTGTGCAGCGAAGTCAGCTCGTCTTTCCTCCAAGGAGTTCCTGTGGCCAGTCGTAGAGATCCCATGGGCATCGGTCTCGCGGTGCTCAACCGCATTGCCAGCTCGCCGGCCGTTGACAGGCTCGGCCTGCGCAAGACGACCGAGAAGGCGGTGTACCAGGGCGCCAAGACTGGTTTCCGCGCTGCGGGCACCGCCGGACGCACCTTCAAGCGTGTCAAGGGATCCGGCGCGCCGGCCCGCCTTGCGAGGACGACTGACAGCGGTGTCTTCGACCTCACCCCGACGGACGACCAGACGATGATCGTCGGCGTGGTCAAGGAGTTCGCGGCCAAGGTGCTCCGCCCGGGCGCTGCCGAGGCCGAGGCTGCCAACGACACCTCCAAAGAAGTGTTTGCCCAGACCAGCGACTTCGGGCTCACCCTCCTCAACATCCCCGAGGCGCTCGGTGGGCTCTCGGAGGACCGCTCGGCAGTCACCGGCGTCCTCGTGGCCGAGGCGCTCGCCGAAGGAGACATGGGGCAGGCTGTTGCGGTGCTCGCGCCAGCCGCTGTGGCGACCGCCATCTCGTTGTGGGGTTCTGACAGCCAGCAGCAGACCTACCTCCCGGTCTTTGCTGGCGAGGACATTCCGACCGCGGCGCTCGCGGTCGCTGAGCCGCGTCCGTTGTTCGACCCGTTCGCTCTCAGCACGACGGCCGTCAGGACCGACACCGGCTACCGGCTCAACGGCATCAAGTCAGCTGTCGTCCGGGGCATCGAGGCTGAGCTGTTCATCGTGGCCGTCGACCTCGACGGAAGCCCGACCCTCGTCCTGCTCGAGTCGAGCACGGAGGGGGTCTCGATCGAGGCCGACCCCAGCATGGGCCTGCGCGCAGCGGGGCTGAGCCGTCTGATCCTCACCGACGTCGACATCGACGCGGACGCCGTGCTCGGCGACGGGTCCGAGGCCGACTACCGCGAGTGCATCCGGCTCTCGCGCCTCGCTTGGGCAGCGCTGGCCGTGGGTACGGGTCGTGCCGTCCTCGACTACGTCTCCGACTACGTCAAGACGCGCAACGCGTTCGGCGAGCCGATCGCGCACCGCCAGGCCGTCGCGTTCATGGTCGCGAACATCGCGATCGAGCTCGAGGGCATGCGACTCACGACCTTGCGAGCAGCGTCTCGCGCCGAGCAGGGCCTCGACTTCAGCCGCGAGGTGGCGCTGGCGCACCGACTGGCCTCGGAGCACGGCATGAAGATCGGCACCGACGGCGTGCAGCTGCTCGGTGGCCACGGCTTCGTCAAGGAGCACCCGGTCGAACGGTGGTACCGCGACCTGCGAGCCATCGGCCTGATGGAAGGAGCAGTCCTCGTCTGAGGGCGGAACATCACATGATCAATCTCGAGACTCCCCGCAAGTTCCGGCCGTTCGTCAAGCAAGCACATCAGGTCGCTGAGGAGTTCCTGCGGGTCAACTCCCGCAAGTACGACCTCGCCGAGCACGCCTACCCCAAGGAGCTCGACCTCCTCGCCGCCCTCGTCGACGGCATGGGCGACTCGGGTCAGGGTCAGGGCGCCGGGGCGGCCGGAGTGCGCCGTGACGAGGACGATGGCGAAAAGAACGCCAAGGTCAAGAACGGCACCAACATGTCGTCGCTCCTCTCAATCATCGAGATGTGCTGGGCAGATGTCGGCCTCCTGCTCTCGATGCCGCGACAGGGCCTCGGCAACTCGGCGATCGCCTCCGTTGCCAACGAGGAGCAGCTCGAACGCTTCAAGGGCACCTGGGCGGCCATGGCCATCACCGAGCCGTCGACCGGCTCGGACTCCGCGGCCATCACCACGACCGCCGTCAAGGATGGCGACGCCTACATCCTGAACGGCGAGAAGATCTACGTGACCTCGGGCGACCGCGCCGATTCCGTGGTCGTCTGGGCAACGCTCGACAAGTCCCTCGGGCGGGCTGCCATCAAGTCGTTCCTCGTCACCAAGGACACGCCCGGCATCCGGGTCGAGAGGCTCGAGCACAAGCTCGGCATCCGCGCCTCGGACACCGCCGTCATCCTGCTCGACAACTGCCGCGTACCGGCTGAGAACCTGCTCGGCAATGCCGAGATCGACACCAAGCAGGGCTTCGCGGGCGCCATGGCGACCTTCGACAACACCCGTCCGCTCGTCGCCGGCATGGCCGTGGGCTGTGCCCGCGCGGCGCTCGAGGACATCCGGGTGCTGCTCGAGGAGGCCGGCGTCGAGATCGACTACGACCGCCCCCTGCAGACGCAGTCCTATGCCGCCGCGACATTCATCTCGATGGAGGCCGACTGGGAGGCTGCGCTGCTGCTGACGCTCGAGGCCGCGTGGCTGGCGGACAACCGCAAGCCCAACTCCATGGAGGCGTCGATGGCCAAGGCGAAGGCCGGGCGCGTCGGCAACGAGATCACGCTGCGATGCGTCGAGCTGGCCGGCACTCTCGGCTACAGCGAGGGCAGCCTGCTCGAGAAGTGGTCGCGCGACTCCAAGATCCTCGACATCTTCGAGGGGACCCAGCAGATCCAACAGCTCATCGTGGCCCGTCGTCTGCTCGGGCTGTCCTCGACCGAGCTCCGCTGAGAGCCTCTGCCGACATGGCGAGGTGGCGTGCGGCCCGCGGTCCGACGGAGCCGCGCGCTCGACACGGCCTGTACGGCTGCGCCTATACAGTGGCGCCATGACGAGCGATCTGCCGGCCGACCTCAACGTCGACTACGAGCTCACCCGGTTCGTGCGGCGGGTGCGCGCCCGGTCGTTGCGCAGCATCGGCACGATTCACCCCAAGCTCGACTACGGCAGCTTCCTGTTCCTCATCGCCATCTGTGACGCCAAGGGTGGCGTCCGTGGGTCCGAGCTCGCCGACGAGCTCGGCGTCCACAAGTCCACCGCGAGCCGGGCCATTGCGGCTCTGGAGAAGATCGGCCTGGTCAGCCGCGTGCCCGACCCCGAGGACGGTCGCGCCCAGCTGCTGGTGGGGGAGACGGTGGCCATCGAGCGCCTTGATGCCTACCGGAAGCGCAGCCATGCGCGGCTGTCCGAGGTGTTGTCCGACTGGACCTCCGACGAGATCAACACCTTCGGACGAAGCCTCGCCCGCCTCAACGACGCGGCCGAGCAGATCCCGTGAAGATCTTCCACCTCGCGCTCGTCGACGCGTGGGAGGCGGCTCGCGAGACGGGCGCCTACACCGTCTCGACGCTCGGTCTCGACCTCGCTGATGTCGGCTTCATCCACTGCTCCCGCGCGGAGCAGGTCGAGGACGTCCACCAGCGCTTCTACGCCGAGGTGCAGGAGCCACTGCTGCTCCTCACGATCGACACCGACCTGCTGACGTCACCCTGGCGGCTCGAAGAGGTTCAGGGCGCCGACCTCACGTTTCCTCACATCTATGGCCCGCTCGACGTGGCCGCAGTGCTGTCGGCCGACCCATACGGCTCGTGAGGTCGATCAGATCGTGAGCATGGTCTTGATCGCCGTGCGTTCGTCCATGGCCCGGTAGCCGTCGGCCACCTGATCAAGGGGCAGTGCGAGATCGAAGACCAGGCCTGGCTCGACAGTGCCGTCCAGGACATCGGGAAGCAGCTCTTCGATGTAGTGGCGGACCGGCGCGATGCCGCCGGCAATGCCGATGTTGCGGGCGAACATGGCCGGAACATTCAGCTCGACGTCGTGGGGCACGCCGACGTAGCCGAGTCGTCCACCGGGTCGTGCGCACTGCACGGCCTGGGCCATGCTGTCCTTCGTCCCGACGCACTCGAGCACGAAGTCGGCACCGATGCCATCGAGGATCTCCCGCACAGCCTTGGCGCCGTCTTTGCCGCGCTCCGCGACGACCTCGTCGGCGCCGAACTGTCGGGCCAGCTGCTGCCGGCTCTCGTGCCGCGACATCGCGACGATCGTGGCGGCACCGAGGCGCTTCGCAGCCATCACGGCGCTGAGGCCGACGGCACCGTCACCCACGACGGCGACGGTGCTGCCCGCCGTGACACCCGCCGACACGGCAGCGTGGTGGCCGGTCGGGAAGACGTCCGAGAGGGTCAGGAGGTGCGTCAGCATGGCTTGGCTCGGCTGCGAGGGCGTCGCGACGAGGGTGCCGTCAGCCCACGGCACCCGGACGATTTCACCCTGTCCGCCATCGACCGGGTGTCCCTGCTTGTCGTGCTGGCCCCAGAAGCCCCCGTTGACGCACGAGGTGTGGACACCACGCGCGCACAGCGCACAGGTGTTGTCGGAGAAGGTGAACGGAGCGATGACGAAGTCGCCCACCTGCAGAGTCGAGACGGTCGAACCGACGTTCTCCACGATGCCGACGAACTCGTGGCCGATGCGGACGGGTCTCGTGACCTCGTTGATCCCTCGGTAGGGCCAGAGGTCTGAGCCGCAGACACACGAGGCGACGACGCGCACGATCGCGTCGGTGTCCTCGAGCAGCTCGGGCGCTGCGACATCGTCGAGGCGGATGTCACGGGGGGCATGAAGAACGGTGGCACGCATGGGCCCATTCTTGCAGCGAGCCCATGTGACAGGATCGTCTGCATGACTGACAAGCCAGAAATCGATTTCATCGAGGGTCCCGCGCCCACCGAGCTCCAGATCACCGACATCATCGTCGGCGACGGTGCGGAGGCCGTCCCCGGTGGACTTGTCGACGTCCACTATGTCGGCGTCGAGTTCGACACCGGAGAACAGTTCGACGCCTCGTGGGACCGCGGACAGTCCGCAAAGTTCCCGTTGCCGCAACTCATCGCCGCGTGGCAGCAGGGCATTCCGGGCATGAAGGTCGGCGGTCGTCGTCAGCTGGTGTGCCCGCCGGAGCTCGCCTATGGTGCCGCAGGTGGCGGACACCGACTTTCAGGCAAGACGCTCGTCTTCGTCATCGACCTGATCGGCGTCTGAGCCGCACCTCGACCGTCAGTGGGTTCGCGATGATGGACGCCCGGCCGGGACTGGCGCAGTGCCAGCCTCGGATCACCGGACCCACACGTGTCCGAGCTGCTTCTCGAGCTCCTCGACGAGGTTCTGGTTGCCCGGACGAATCTCGGCGACGTGAGCCAGCTCGAGGAGGACCTCGGCGACGATGCTGAGCCGTTGTTCCATGGCCTGTGACTAGCGGATGAGTAGCTGGAAGGCCATCTCGGCGTCAATGCCGAAGCGTTGCATCAACACGCCCTTGGCCTGCTCGATGACCGGCTGGGTGCCCAGGATGCGCCGGAGATGATCGTTCTCGTGCTGGAGCCTGGCAGCCTTGTCGAGCCCGGCTGAGAACATCGGGTCGGCAGGGAATCCCTGCACGTCGACGCCGGTCGTGGTGGACGACGCACGCTCGGCAGCGCCGTCGGGCAATGGTCGGACTGGGAGATCCGTCATGCTGATCCTTGAACACACGGGGGTGGGTTGCAAGGCCTCGTGGGCCGTCAGCGTCTGTTGAGCTGAGACGCCAGACTACATCGCGTCCACCATGGCGGTCACCCTCTTGACCGAGACGGGAAAGGCCGTCCGCAAACCCTGTGCGAGCAGTCCGACCCGCAGCTCTTCTAGCGCCCAACGCACGTGCTGGACATCGGGCGCGAGCCGGGCCCACGTCGACAGGCCTGCGGTGCGCTCGTGGTATCGCGCCTCGAGATCCTGCGCTGCCAACAGATCCTGGGTCACTGAGGCGTCGAGACGGCGCCGTGCGGCCTCGAGGTACGACGGAATGCGGCTCAGCTGCGCCACTCCGCTGTCGCGAATGAATCCGGGGTAGATCAGCCATGAGAGCTGCACACGGACGTCCTCGCCAGCGTCGGTGGACGGGGTCGGCACGACCTCACCCAGCGCCCGCAGTACCTCGATGACGGCGCGCACGGCTCGTTCGGTCTCGCCGTACGCTTCGGAGCGGACGGCCTCCCGCAGGGCGTCGAACGAGTTCTCGTCCCACGCGGGGCCGCCGTGACGCACGATCAGCGTCTCGAGGGCGGCAAGCCAGCACTCCTCGATGACCGCCGCGGCGTCGGCGTGCGGGCCGGTGGACAGCACCAGCTTGGCCCGCAGGTCGAGCGACCTTCCGAGCTGGGGCACAGGGGTCGCGAGCGCGAACGACATCAGACGGGCCTGACCCTTGACCATGGCCACGGACTGCTCGACCGCCGAGTCGAGCACCCGGAGCGCCACCGACCCATTCTCATCGACGAGGGCCGGGTAACCGCTGACCTGTCCGGCAGTGATGGTGGGCTCGATGGCGCCGACATCGGCGAAGCTGCGCACGCCGGTGCGTTCCTCCTCGCGCGCGACCTTCGTGAGGTCGGCACGCACGTAGGACGACAGCTCGGTGCGCAGGACGGCGAGGTCCTTGCCGCGGGCCAGCTCCTTGCCACCCTCGACGACGCGAAAGGTCACCCGCAGGTGGGCCGGTATCGCCGCGAAGTCGAAGTCGTCGGGCGTGACAAGCGTGCCGTTGAGAAGGCGCATCTGCCTGGCCAGCTCTCCGGTGAGGTCGCTAGCACCGGCGTCCATCGACTCGACGAGTCGTGGGGCGAACTGGGTGGCTGGCACGAACTCACGGCGCAGCCGTTTGGGAAGCGAGCGGATGAGCTCGGTGACCAGCTCGACCCGATGACCCGGCACGTGCCACGTGAACGACGAGTCGTCGACCGCGAGCAACCGCTCGATCGGCACGTCGACCGTCACACCGTCGTCGGTGCTGCCGGGCTCGAAGGCGTACGTGAGGGGGTACGCCTCGCCGTCGGAGTGCCACTCGCGCGGATACTCATCGTCCGGATCACCGGCGTCGGCCTGGCGCAGCATGGCGGGGTCGAAGGTCAGCAGGTCGGGTCGGGACTGCCGCGTCTTCTTCCACCAGCTGTCGAAGTGGCGGGTCGACACCACGTCGGCAGGCACACGCTCGTCGTAGAAGGAGTAGAGCGTCTCGTCATCGACCTTCAGGTCGCGCCGACGGAGTCGGTCCTCGAGCGACTCCACCTCCTCGATCATGGTCTGGTTGGCAGCGAAGAAGCGGTGTTTGGTGCGCCACTCTCCCTGCACGAGGGCGTGGCGGATGAACAGGTCGCGAGACACCACCGGGTCGACCGAGCCGTACTGCACGAGGCGATCGACGATGAGGGGGATGCCGTAGAGCAGCAGCTTCTCGCGGGCCATGACCGCGCCGCGCCTGGTCGACCAGTGTGGCTCGCTGTACGAGCGGTTGATCAGGTGTTTCCCCGCCTCCTCGACCCACTCCGGCTGGATCTTGGCCGCGGTGCGTCCCCACAGCCGTCCGGTCTCGACGAGCTCGCCCACCATCGCCATGCGCGGTGGCTTCTTCGCCAACCCCGAGCCCGGGAAGATCATGAACCTCGCCTGCCTGGCGCCGAGGAACTCGCGACCGTCGGGCTCGCGCAGACCGATGTGCGACAGCAGGCCCGGCAGCAGCGCACGGTGGATCAGGTCGTGGTCCGAGCCCGGCGCACCCGCCTTCAGCCCGAGCTCCTTGGCTGTGCGACGCAGCTGCGAGTGGACGTCCTGCCACTCCCGGATGCGCAGGTAGTGCAGGTACTCGTCGCGGCACATGCGGCGGAATGCCGAGCTCGAGAGCTCGTCGCGCTGTGTGCGGATATACGTCCACAGGGTGAGGTACGACAGGAAGTCGGAGGCGGGCTCGCGGAAGCGGCGGTGCTTCTCGTCGGCGGCCTGCTGGTGCTCGAGCGGGCGTTCGCGCGGATCCTGGATGGACATTGCCGACACGATGACCAGCACGTCGGCGAGGCAGCCGAGCGTGTCGGCGGCAATCAGCATGCGGGCGAGGCGCGGGTCCGTCGGCAGGGTCGACATCGTGCGCCCGACCTTGGTGAGGCGGGCCGTCTCCCGACCCTGCGGGTTGAGTGCGTTGAGCTCGTAGAGCAGGTTGAGCCCGTCGCTCACGGCACGCGAGCCCGGCGGGTCGAGGAACGGGAAGTCGCGAATCGATCCGAGGTCGAGCGACGCCATCTGCAGCAGGACCGATGCGAGGTTGGTGCGCTGGATCTCGGGGTCGGTGAACTCCGGACGCCCGTCGTGGTCCTCCTCGGAATAGAGCCTGATGCAGATGCCGTCAGCGACCCGGCCGCAGCGTCCTGCGCGCTGCGAGGCGCTCGCCTGGGAGATCGGCTCGATGGGCAGCCGCTGCACCTTGAGTCGCTGGCTGAAGCGCGAGATGCGGGCGAATCCGGGGTCGATGACGTGGCGGATGCCCGGCACCGTCAATGACGTCTCCGCGACGTTGGTGGCCAGCACGATGCGGCGCCCCGGGTGCGAGCTGAAGATCTTCTGCTGGTCGGCCGCGGCGAGGCGTCCGAACAGGGGCAGGATCTCGGTCCGCGGGTACTTCTTCCCGGCCAGGTAGTCGGTGGCGTCACGGATCTCCCGCTCACCCGACATGAACACCAGGATGTCGCCGTCCTTGGGCAGCTCTGACACCGCGGCGGCGATGGCGTCGAGCTGGTCGCTGGCCTCGCCCTCGGTGAGCGGCCGGTAGCGCACCTCTACCGGGAACGTCCGCCCGCTGACCTCGATGACCGGTGCATCGAACATCTCCGCGAAGCGTTCGACGTCGATCGTGGCCGAGGTGATGATGACCTTGAGGTCGAGTCGACGGGGGAGGAGCTGCTTGAGGTAGCCGAGGAGGAAGTCGATGGCCAGCGACCGCTCGTGCGCCTCGTCGATGATGATCGTGTCGTAGCGCGACAGCATGCGGTCGCGCTGCAGCTCTGCCAGCAGGAGTCCGTCGGTGACGAGCCTGATCGCGGTCGCTGCCGACGTCTTGTCGTCGAACCGCACCGCGTAGCCCACTTCGGCGCCCAGGTCGACCTCGCACTCGTCGGCGATGCGCTTGGCGACCGACCG
>NZ_JACMOM010000147.1 GCF_014378035.1 Aeromicrobium sp.
CACGTGAACAGTCTTTCCGTACAGCGCGGCGCCCTTGTAGTCGCGGGCAGACATCGTGGCGGTCCGGTAGAAGATCCACCGCGAACTTCCGCCTCTCGCGCGTGTGTAGCCGGACGACTTCATTCGTGAGGTCAGGCTGGTCAGGCGCGTGTACCCACCGGTCTCCTGCAAGGTGACGACGTCGGGATTCTTGGACTTGATGACCGCTGTGACTCTGGAAACCCGGTAAGACCAAGAACGAAGTTTTGGGCAGTGCTCGGCGCAGACGTTGTACGTGGCAAACCGGATCTTGGTCATGTCGGCACGCACTATCAGAGTCTTTGCCGAAGAAGTGCTCCGTACCTGGTGAGTCTGACCGCCCTCTCCGTCTGAGATTGGCTCATCGAGGTTGTCGATGGCTGTGACCGTGTATTGATATCTCGTACCGGGTGTCGTGGTCGGGAGACTGATTGTCCGGGTCAGTGACGTTGACGTGCTGGAGTGAGTGACCACTCCGTCTTTGGTGACTCTGAGCGCGTACTCGTCGGCGTTCACTACGGCGGGCCACGTGGCGTACGCCCGGTTGACGGAGATCTGAGTCATGCTCGGGTTGGGCGCGGACAGTTCAGCGGCTTGCGCGGCACTCACGCCGGGCACGATCGCAAAGATCAACCCAGACGCGAGAAGGGTGAGTCCGGCACGGGCGTGGAGGCTGGTCATGAGATGAGTCCCGTTGTCGTGGTGGCTTTGTCTGTTGGTGTGTGGGTACGGAGCGCTCGTCGCGTCCCTCTACATGGCCGATCCGAAGGTGGATCTGGTTCCCTCGAACGTTGGTGCAGACCGGTCCCGCCGTGTGCGTCAAGCTGGTGAGACAGGTCGCTGTCGGCAACGTCCTCGAACATCGTGTTCCGGTTCTGCCGGAAGCGAGCGCAGAGAATTGCTGACTGGAGAAGAAAGACGCCTTTGCTCTTCGTCAGAAAATCGTTGATCAGGTTCTCTTGATCGGGATCTCTTGCGTCAAGAATGTGGCGCAGTTCATCGTGCGTTGAGGTTGTCATGAGCGTGCGGGACCGTCGGAGCGGTCCGCCCTCTCCAGGAGGTTGCTATGGGCTCCGATGGGAATGACCGGAGCAGAAGGGAACCTCGAGGTGAGGGTTTCCTGGATTCCTGCGCGTTTGCCAGCGAAATGTATCCAAGATTTGCGGCACGCGGGTCCAGAACCGAGCCGATCGTCCAAGAATTCATTTCCTTGAGCCACGTGGGTCGATCTACGTTCACGCACGATCAACAAAGACGTCGCACTGCGTCGGTGCGGGCATAGCATTTCCCTCGTAGGTCCACCCGATCAAGGACGGAGAATGCCAGTGCCCGGATCACGCCAAAACGCCCACGATGCATTCATCGTTCTCTGGTTGAGAACCACGAACCAAGAACACAACTTCTTGCACGTCTTCCACAACGTTCAGCGCTTGTCGGACGGCACCAGTCGGTTCGCTGCATCTTTCAAAATCACCGTCATTCGAGGCTTATCGTGACCGATCATGACCAGTCAGCACTTCTTCATGGCTGACCTGAACTTCTACAGCGGCACCATGGACTGCGGCAAGAGCACGCTCGCCCTGCAGGTGGATCACAATCACCGGGCCCGCGGGCGGGTCGGCAGAGTATTCACGTCGCACGATCGCGCTGGCAAGGCGACGCTCTCGAGCAGGCTGGGGCTCGCCGTCGCGGCCATCGAGGTCGCCGACGACTTCCACTTCTGGGAGTACACCGTCGGCGAGCTCACACAGGGTGGTCGGATCGACTACTTCGTGTGCGACGAGGCGCAGTTCTACACCATCGACCAGATCAACCAGCTGGCCAAGATCACCGACGAGCTATCGATCGATGTCTTCGCATTCGGCATCCTCACCGACTTTCGTACCCAGCTGTTTCCAGGCTCGCTGCGTCTTGTCGAGCTCGCTGACCACGTGCACACCCTGCAGGTGGAGGCGCTCTGCTGGTGCGGCCTCCGCGCGACACACAATGCGCGGACCGAGGACGGCGTCATGGTCACCGAGGGTGAGGTCATCGTGGTGGGTGACGTCGAGGACGCCACCCGGCCAGTTCCGATGGTGGGCTACGAGGTCCTGTGCCGCCGGCACCACCGACGCCGCATGACGGCTGCGACGGCCAAGGCCTCGGCGATGTCGCCTGACGTCCTGCCCTTCGGGTGAGCTCTCCCGACGACGGCGAAACCGGCGCCGGGGCAACGAGTGGCGCATCGTCGACATGGCCGCGACTTCTGCTCCGGTCGGAAGGCTGAGGCTCAGTCGGTCTTGTCGCCGAACATGATCTCGTCCCAGCTGGGGACGCGACGGCGCTCGTGGCGCTTCTTGCGGGGGCCCATCGTGTCAGGCACCGCGACATCATGTTCGAGGTCATCCTCGAAGCCGTCAGCGTCCACATCGGGACCCGCGTGCTTGCGGGAGTCGCGATCGGCGACGTCGCGGGTCGTGTGGCCGTCGGAGCCGGGCCCACTGGCGTCGTCGGCGCCAGCCGCCTCATGCAGGGCCAGCTGCTCGAGCGCACGCCGATCGCGCGCGTCCTTCAGTGAGGAGACACCCGAGCCGAGGTCTGTGGCGTCGACATCGTGCAGGGTCATCGGTGCGGCAGAATCGACGTCGACCTCGACGTCAACCGGCGAGTCGGTCTCTCGTGCGGCACCGGCGACAGCGTCGGTGGCGGGGGAGCGTACGGCGTCGGCGATGGCCATGTCGGTGGAGTCCGGGAGCACGATGTCCCCGACGAGGTCGTGCGCGAACTCATCGGCCGGCACGACGTAGCGGCTCTTGACGTCGAACAGGAAGGTGGCTGGGTGGGCGGCACCGTCGGGTGTCACGACAACGGTCCATCGGCCGTCCTCACGTCGCCACGAGTCCCACGCTGCCGACTCAGGGACGCCCCCACCGACCGCGATGTTCTCGGCCACCAGGGCGCCCATCAACACACCGGCACCGCCGATGTGCTTGCGCCGGATCGAGGTCTTGCGAGCCTGCTCGCACATGAACTCGCGTTCGGCGAGCACCGGACTGGCGAAGCCGTTGATCTGCTCGACCGGGACGCCAGCGGCGTCGGCGACGGACTGTGGCGACTCACCGCGTCGGATGCGGGTCTGGATGTCGCGCGGGCTGAGTGAACTTTCCATGCGGATCTCCAACTGGCCGGAGGTGCTCCCAGGGTGGGACGGCTTGCCGATCAGGGAAGTGAGGCGGTGATCAGCGGGGATGCGAAACTTCTCGCCGGTGGAGATATCCCGCGCGATGAGGAACCGTCTGTCCTCGCTCAGTCCGTCGAGACCGAGATCGCGCATGACGTCTCCTCCGGTGTACGACGCCGCACGGGCCCTGCCGCGACGCGTGGTTCCATCTTAGGGATGAGGTGCCGGAACATGCGGTGACGCGCCGACACCCGATAGCGTCGTCCGCGTGTCCGACACCCTCCTGCTCGTCCTCGATCTGGCCGGTATTGCGGTGTTCGCGTCGACCGGCGCACTCGTCGGTGTGCGCAAAGGGCTTGACGTCTTCGGCGTCATGGTGCTGGCACTTGTCACGGGACTCGGCGGCGGGGTGCTCCGCGACGTGCTCATCGGTGCCGTGCCGCCGGCCGCGCTCGACGACTGGCGCTACCTTGCGGTGCCCGCGGCGACATCGGTCGCGGTCTTCGTGTTCCATCCGACGTTCGGCCGGATGGAGCGCCAGATCATGGTGCTGGACGCCGTGGGCCTGGCACTTTTCTGCGTGACCGGCGCAGTCAAGGCCGACGAGGCGGGCCTCGGGTTCCTCGCGTCGGCGGCGCTCGGCCTGCTGACCGGCGTCGGGGGCGGCCTGATGCGCGACGTCGCCGCCGGACGTGTGCCGGTGATCTTCCGCGGAGAGCTGTACGCCACGCCAGCCTTCGCGGGGGCACTGATCGCGACTCTCATCCACCACCAGGGCTACGACGCGTGGTGGTACGCCCTCGCCGTCGGGGTCTGCCTGGGGTGGCGTCTCCTGGCCCTCAAGCGTGGGTGGACCGCGCCGCTACCTCCTGGCATCGACCACGGCTGACCCGTGTGTCGGTGGGGGAGGTCACGACCTGCGGGGCAGCACGCGTGCGAACTCCGTGTCGGGATTGCCGAACCGGTGGTTGGTGATCGAGATGGCCTGCTCCTGAAGAAATGGCAGCGCCTCGACGCGTCCTGACGAGGTGACCGGTGCGGCGTAGATCGCGACGTCGGGATCGCCCTCTACCGCGACAGCGACGTCCTTGGCGTCCGCGCCGATGAGGCGCACCCGCGACGGGCGGGTGTGGGCCACCTGCGTCAGCCACTCGTCGTGCGACTCGACGCGGGCACCCTCCACCAGGCCTGCGGGCAGCGGTACCCGCGAGCTGACGGTGACGGTCGACCCGGTGCGACGGGCGGCGAGAAGGATCCTGACGAGCTCGTGCAGGAGGCCGTCGAAACGAATCGTGACGGGCACCGCGACGTAGCGGAAGACGTTGCGCTCGACGCCGAGTTTGGAGACGTCCTTGAGGACGCCGTACTCACGCGACCACGCGACCTCGTCGGAGGCTGCCGAGGCCGTCAGCTCGCGGAGCTCTGCGGGGGTCACGTGTCCGGTTGCTGCCTCCAGCAGTGACGCGACGCTCGCCGAGAGCGGATGGCTCGTGGCGACCGTTCGCAGCGGGCGGGGTCGCCACGAGCCGAGGTGCGTGAGGTAGTTGGGTCCGCCCGCCTTGGTCGTCGTGCCGACCGATGACCGCTTCCAGCCGCCGAAGGGTTGCC
>NZ_JACMOM010000024.1 GCF_014378035.1 Aeromicrobium sp.
CCGTTCGTGGCGTCGAACTGCGACAGCTCGCCGATCATGCCGTTGACGCGTTCAGCTCGTTCCCGGTCAGGTCCGTCGGCCAGCCACGCCAGGTCGCGACCCGGGACCGGTTCGTGCACCGGTCTGTGCGCCTGTTTGTGCACTGAGGGCTTGCGGGTCGGCGTGCTCACGGTCCCAGTCCCGACCGAACGAGGCCAGGAACTCAATCCTGGTCGCGTCGGGGAGCACCCCGGCGAACGGCGAGTTCTGTCGCAGCTCGCACGAAGCGGGCGACCGGCTCACCAAAGTCGCGACGACCTCGTCGAGGCCCGTGTCCAGTATCCGTTCCCACGCATCGAAGTAACCCAACGCGGTGACGACCATGTCGGCGAAGTCCCGTCGGGAGTGCCGCTGACGGCATATTGCGTCACGCAGCGCGACCGTGACCTCCCGATCCAGGTTCACCTGATCCGTTGAGCAAAGCGCTGTCGACACGGCCCTCCCCACATTTACGGCGCTTGTCCCGGCCGTACCGCCGGTCAGATCATCGGACGCCCGGAGGTGATCGTCGTCGGTTCCCAGTCGATCCTCGGCTCCTGGCGCCGTTCTCGAGGTGACGACTACAGCTCTCGGCGCATCTGGTGACATCGAGTACCAACTGCACCATCTGACAACTCCCGGTTAGTTGACCCCGCGCATGGTCTTCTTCAGCATCGGCACCAGGGTCGCGAGGACCAGGCCCAACGCGATCGAGATGCCGCCGATGAAGGAGAAGTAGGGCACTTCATTTTCCCGGTTGTAGTAGCCGGCCAGGATGCCCGCGAAGGTAGTGCCGACCGAGATGGATAGGAAGAACAAAGCCACCATCTGGGTCCGGAACGCCTTCGGGGCCAGCTTGGTCGCGACCGAGAGCCCGATGGGCGACAAGAACAGTTCGGCGCAGGTGAACAGGAACAGGATGAGCGCCAGCCCTAGCAGCGGTGTGCTGTTGGGTCCGCCACCGGAGAACGGTATGAAGGCCAGGAACGCGATCCCCATCACCACCAGGCCGGCCGCGAACTTCAGCGGTGAGCTCGGCTGCCGCGAGCCCATCTTGGTCCACACGGCCGCGAAGATCCCAGCGAAGATGATGATGAAGACGGGGTTGATGGACTGCACGAAACTGGGCGGCATGGTCCAGCCGAAGAACGTGCGGTCGAGGCTCTCCTCGGCGTAGATCGCCACGACGGTGAACTGCTGCTGGAACAAGGCCCAGAAGGCGGCCGAGGCGATGTAGAGGGGGATGAAGGAGCGGACCCGGCTGCGCTCTGTGGCGTCCACTCGGGAGCTGGTGAGCAGCAGCGCAAAGTAGGCGATCGAGGCGACGATGGCCAGGCCGGCCATGACGTTGGCCAGATTGCCGGCGTCGACCAGACCGGCGAACAGTGCCCCCGCGATCACGACCAGGCCGGCGACCCCGGCCACACCCCAACGGCCGTACTGCGACGGCGGTAGCGGGTTGGGAATGTCGTGAGCCTCCGACGGCAAGTTCTTGCGGGTCAGCGCGTACTGCGTCAGACCCACCGCCATCCCCACGGCGGCCGCGCCGAAGCCAACGTGGAAACCCCAGTTCTTCTGCAGCCAACCGGTGATCAACGGCCCGACCAGGGCCCCGATGTTGATGCCCATGTAGAAGATCGAGAAGCCGGCGTCACGGCGCTCGTCTCCCTCCGCATAGAGCGTGCCGACCAGGGAGGTGACGTTGGCCTTCAGACCGCCGGAGCCGACCCCCACCAGGGTCAAGCCAATGGTCAGCCCGATGGTGTCCGGCAGCAGGGCGAGCGAGATGTGGCCGAGCATGATCGTGATCGCGGAGTAGAAGAGGACCCGCTCCGAGCCCAGCAGCCGGTCAGCGAGCCACGCCCCCAGGATCGTCGACAGGTAGACGCCGCCGCCATAGGCCCCGATCAGCGAGGTGGCGGTCCCACGGTCGATGTCCAGCCCGCCCTCGGTGACCGTGAAGTACATGTAGTAGAGCAGGATGCCCTGCATCCCGTAGAACGAGAATCGCTCCCACAACTCGACGCTGAACAGGTTGGCCAGCATCCGGGGATGGCCAAAGAACGACGCCCGGGTATCGCCGGGGGCCGAGGTTGGGGACTCCACGTGACTCATCTGGCCAGTGCATCCCGCCAGGAGGCGCATGTCCAAAACGACACCATCGACGCGATCGCCGGCCCCCGGCCAACTACGCGACGCGCTCGTGGTCCTGCTCGACAGGCGTGATCGGCGACGAGGACAACCGCAGCCGCGCTGTCATCGGCGCCGCTCTCGGCGAGCGGGTGCGGGGTATCGCTTCGGCACCGCCGGGAGGTGGAGTTGGTCAACGCCCGGCATGTGAAGAACCTCCCGGGCCGTAAGAGCGATGTCTCGGATGTGACCTGGTTGGCCCAGCTCGGTGCCCACGGCCTGGTCCGGGCATCGTTCGTGCCACCCGAGCCGACCCGGCAGTTGCAGGACCCGACCCTGATCGATCAGCACACCGATGCGATCGAGGAGATCACCGCCCAGATCGACGTGGTGATCGAACCCTTTCAGCCATTCCGGGACCTGGTCTGCACCATCCCCGGAATCAGCACCCTGACTGCCGACGTGATCATTGCCGAGACCGGAGCCGACATGACCCGCTTTCCCACCGCCGGCCACCTCGCCTCCTGGGCCGGGACCACCCCGGGCAGCAACGAGTCCGCCGGACGAGTGAAATCGACCAAGACCCGACCCGGCAACCCCTACCTGCAAGGTCCGCTCGGGGCAGCGGCGATGTCGCTTGCCAAGAGTCCGAACACCTACCTCGGCACCCGGTACCGCCACATCGCGACACGACGCGGGCCGATGAAGGCCAACGTCGCGATCCAGCACAACCTGCTCACCATCATCTGGCACATGGCAACCACCAGCACCCTCTATGAGGACCCCGAAGCCGACTACATCCCGAACACGCCAAGAACCGCGCACTCCACCAACTCGAAGCGATGGGCTACGAGGTCACTCTCGACCGCGTCGGGTAACAGCTCAAGCCCATGCCACGAAGGGGAATCTTCGTGTCAGAGGCACGTTGGTGGGGCGGGTGGGGCTCGAACCCACGACCCAAGGAGTCGTTCTGGGGCCGCTCATCGTAGGTCAGCAACGGCACTTCTACGCCTGAAAGCCCATGGTTGAGCCGGTTCGAGATCACGGCAGAACAGCGCCGATCAGATCAAAGTGGGGAACAGCGTGGGGAATGAGCGCGGAGGGGTGCTGGCTGAGCATGCTTCGACGCGGCGGTAGCCCGGACCGTCGGCGCCGACGTCGCGACCCTCGAAACCCGGGCAGCCCCATAGCGAAAACTGCTATAGTCGCCACGTGACGAGCCGGAGTGAGGTGCTGCGAGAGGTGATGCTCGAAACGGGCACCACCCAGTCCGGCCTGTCCCGGCTCAGCGGCGTGCGTCAGCCGAGCATCAGTGGCTTCCTGTCCGACAAGGTCGAGATCAGCGACGATCAGCTCAACCGGTTGCTGTCCTGCATGGGCTTCCAGCTGGAGGTCGTACGACGTCCCATCGTCCCTCAGCTGACGCGCTCGGAGCGCCGCTCGTGGCAGCTGCACCGGCGGCTCTCGACGCTCCTCAGTCACCAGAGCCTCAAGGAGTGGAAGCCGACGATCGAGCGCAACCTCGACCGCCTCGACCACGGCGTGACCGGCCAGCCGCACGAGCGGAATGTCGGCCGCTGGCGGCACCTGGTCGTCCGCGGCGACGTGCCCGGCCTGCACCGTGTCCTGACCGGCCTCGACCGCGACTCCATCGAGATGCGTGAGGTCTCCCCCATGTCCGGGCTGCTCACTGACGAGCAGCGCCGCGACGTTCTAGAGCTGGCAGGCTGATGCGGCGAGACCAGCTGGAACACGCGATCCGCACGGCCTGCCAGATCATCCAGCAGCTTTGCAGGATCCGTTGTGGAACAGCTCAGGCGTGCGAAGTAGCGCGTATGGTGGGTCTCATGACGCTACATAACGAGGAGCCAAAGGCCGAGGTGGGTGTGCGTGAGCTGCACGACCAGCTCAGCCGCTACCTTCACCACGTCAGTTCCGGGGCTGAGGTCGTCGTGACAGTGCGTGGACGTCGTGTCGCGCGCTTGTCGGGAGTCGGGGTAACGGACCCGTTGGCGGATCTGCGTGCACGCGGACTCGTCCTCGACCCGCAGCACACGCGGCGCCCCATGGCGGGGCATGCGCGACTCGCAGCCGTCGGCAGCGTCTCTGATCTGGTGAGCGAGCAGAGGCGCTGATCGTCTACCTGGACACCTCGGCGCTGGTCAAGCTGGTGTTCGACGAACCGGGGTCGCAGCTGGCCGCGGAGTTGTGGGATCGCGCCGAATCCGTGGTGTCGAGCGAGTTGATCTATCCCGAGGCTCGAGCGGCAGTAGCGGCTGCCCATCGACAGGGTCGGATTGACGCGGACACGCTGCGAAGCGCTGTCGACACGATCGACGCCCTCTGCTCCCAGCTGAGCATCCTGGGTCTCGACCACGAGTTGGCACACACCGCAGGCGAGCTCGCGGAAACCCACGGTCTACGCGGCTACGACGCTGTTCACCTGGCAACCGCGTTAGGTGCCGGCTCCGACTCGCTCCTCCTCGCTACCTGGGATCGTGAATTGGCCCGCGGTGCGATCGAAGCAGGATGCAGCGTCTCACCGCCGCCAACCGCTTGGCGTCCATGACTCGTCACCGCAAGCGGATCGTCATGCGGTGCGTGACCGGTACGGGATCCAGTCGGTGATCAAGCTCTTGAACCCGAGGGGTACATCTCCGATCGACGTATTTCGTTGCCGTACGAGACCGCCCACGGCATCCGGCCTTGTTGGTCGCAGGCGGGCACGCATCGCAGCGTGCCGGTTTGTCCTCGATCTCCCACCCTCGGCACCTCGGAAGAAAGACCTTGACTGGATCCCGCCTGGCTCCCGTAACCGGGCGCTACTCGGGAGAGACCGCGAACTCCTTCATCTTGGCGATCGCGAAGCCCCAGCCTTGCTCCAGGGTCGGCTTGGGGGGCAGGGCGATCTCGTCGGGGTTGGTCAGTACGTCGAGCAGCACCGGGCCGGGATGGGCCAATGCCTCGGCTACCGCACCGTTGACGTCGTGAGGGTCGGTGACCCGGATCCCTCGCATCCCGATGGCTTCGGCGACCTTGGCGAAGTCGGGGTTGTGCAGGACCGTGCCGAATTCGGGCAGTCCGACCTGCTCCATCTCGAGTTTCACCATGCCGAGGCGTCCGTTGTCGAAGACCACGATCTTGACCGGCAGGTCCTCCGACACGGCGGTGATCAAGTCACCCATCAGCATCGACAGGCCCCCGTCGCCACAGAAGGCGACGACCTGCCGGTCGCGATCCAGGGCCTGGGCGCCCAGGGCCATCGGCATCGCGTTGGCCATCGAGCCCAGGTTGTAGGACCCGAGGAGTCGCCGACCGCCACTCATCCGCACGAAGCGGCTCAGCCAGACCGTCGACATCCCGGTGTCGCTGGTGAAGATCGCATCAGAGTCCGCGTGCCGCTCGATCGCGCCCGCGAGCAGCTCGGGTCGAATCCGGTCGTCACGGTTGTCGACCTTGCGTCGCAGCAGCCCGACCTTCTTGTGGTCGTAGTCGGGGTCGGTGAAGTGCGCCTGGCCGCTTCCCCACAGCTCGTAGGCCTTACGGGCGTGGTCGAGGTGGCCTCGATCGAGCTTCTCGTGCAGCAACGGCAGCAGCGCACCGATCCCGAGGCGAGAATCGCCCACCACCGCGTGGTCGACCGGCGTACGCCGCCCGACGTGAGCACCGCGGACATCGAGCTGCACCACGGTCTTGCCGGTCGGCAGGAACTCCGGGTAGGGGAAGTCGGTGCCGATGAGCACCAGCACGTCGCACGAGGCGAACGCGAGAGCCGTCGCCGGGTTGCCGATCAGTCCTGACTGGCCGATCTCATAGGGATTGTCGTCGTCGAAGCCCTCCTTCGCCTTGAGCGAGAGCACCATCGGGGCCGCGAGACGCTCGGCGGCCTGGAGCACCTCCGCCCGGGCGTGGCGGGCACCGAGACCGACGAGGAACGTCACCGAATCGGCAACGTTGATGGCATCGGCGGCAGCTCGCACCGCGTCCGGATCGGGCGCCAGCACCGGCTGGGCCTTCACGAACCGTGGGACCGGGGTGTGCTTCGGCAGGTCGAGTCCGCCGACATCCCCGGGGAGAGTCAGCACGGCGACCCCGCGCTCGGAGAGGGCAGCGTTGACGGCCTGCTCGAGGATGCCGGGCAGTTGGTCCACGCTGGTCACGGTCTGGCAGAAGACCGACACGTCAGCGAAGAGCACATCGTTGTCGACCTCCTGGAAGAACTCCGAGCCCATCTCCTCGCGCGGCACCTGCCCGCAGATCGCGAGCACCGGGGTGTGGGACTTCTTGGCGTCGTAGAGGCCATTGAGGAGGTGGATCGCTCCGGGTCCGACCGTGCCCGCGCAGACGGCGAGATCGTCGGTCAGCTGCGACTGGGCAGAGGCGGCGAAAGCAGCGGCTTCTTCGTGGCGCACCCCGACCCACTCGATGCGGTCCTCACGGCGGATCGCATCGGTGACCGGGTTGAGGGCATCTCCCACGACACCCCACACCTGACGGACACCGTGTTCGGCCAGGGACTCGATGAGCAGTTCGGCGACAGTTGTCATCGCTCCACAGTGCCATCTCCAATTATCCGAGACCACCCGCGGGGTTGGTGCCCTCGGGCGTGAACGTGTCCGGATCAGCCCGCACTCAGGCGTCGGCCCAGGACCTGAGGCAGATCAACACGGGCGGGTCGAGGGCACGGACACTCTGAGTCGCACCAGGGTCAGGAGCGGTACTCGGGATTCTCGTAGTCGAACCGCTCACCGTCACTCCACGCGGGGCGAACGTTGCCGACGGCGGGGATGCCGCCGGCCGCCTTGAACGCCTTCGCCAGGTGCATCAGGTTCCAGGTCATGAAGGTGGTGTTGCGGTTGGTGAAGTCGTTCTCGGGACCACCGCTTCCCTCGTCGAGGTACGACGGCCCAGGACCCGCCTCGCCGATCCAGCCGGCGTCGGCCTGGGGCGGGATGGTGTAGCCGACGTGGCCGAGGCTGTAGAGGATGTTCATCGCGCAGTGCTTGATGCCGTCCTCGTTGCCGGTGATCAGGCAGCCAGCAACCCGGCCGTAGAAGATCGACTGGCCCTCGTCGTTGAGCATGCCCGAGAGCGCATAGAGCCGCTCGATGATGATCTTGGTGACGCTTGAGTTGTCGCCGAGCCAGATCGGGCCGCCGATCACCAGGATGTCGCTGTCCAGGATCCCGGGGTAGAGGTCAGGCCAAGCGTCCTTCTCCCAGCCTTGCTCCTTCATGTCGGGGTAGACCCCGATCGCGATGTCGTGGTCGATCGGCCGGATCACGTTCACCTCTACACCGTGCTTGCGCATCAGCTTCGCGCTCGCGTCGACGAGCCCCTCGGTGTGGCTCATCGCCGGGCTCTTCTTGAGCGTGCAGTTGAGGAAGGTCGCCTTGAGGCCGGTGAAGTCAGTGTCAGGGGAGGTCATACCGTCAGACTTGCGGATGAGGCCGTAGGGCACAACCGCTCTGGTGGTCGCTTCCGTTGAACTACATGAAAGTGCCCAAGAGCGGCACGCCGCCCTGAACTGCGTCGAGGTGAAGGCAGCCGCGGGTCATCAGCCCGGACCTCGGCCGAGGTTTCAGCTCGCGGGGTAGTTCGTGGACTTCAGCATCGCCGCCAAGTGCGCCGCGTTGCGTGCGGCGGTCCTGGTCGTGCCGACCGTCTTCTCCGGCGCAGGATCCAGGTCGTTGTAGTCGGTACCCTGCATCGCCTCACCGACCCAGTAGGTCTTGCCCTCGGCGGGGATCGTGTAGCCGATGGCGCTCAGGGTCCCGAACAGTTCCGCACCCGTGTTGTGGGCGCCGTCCTCGTTGCCCACGACCGCCACGACAGCGACCTTGCCGGACAAGATGGGGCGTCCCTGGTCGTCGGTCTCGGCGATCTCGTTGTCGAGCCGCTCGAGCACCATCTTGCACACCGCGGACGGCAGACCCATCCAGATCGGTGTGGCCAGCACGAGCACGTCAGCAGCGAGAACCTTCTCCCGGATACCAGGCCAAGCGTCTCCGTCACCCTCGTCGGCGCTCACACCAAAACGCACGTCATGGTCGACGACGCGGATCACGTCACCTCCCGCGACGCCGTGACTCTTCAGCTCCTCGAGGACCTCGCGACCCAACTTCTCCGAACTCGAGGCGGCAGGAGATTTCTTCAGCGAGCACACCAGGACAACGGCAGAGAGATCAGTAGTCATGCCCTCCAAGTTAGCCGAGCGCCCCACTGGCAAGTGACGCTGCTTAGGCGGGGCAGACCGGCCCTCGTCGACAGCTGGCCGGTCCCCGGCGGCTTGAGTCGCCACCGGAGAACAGGGGCACATCGGAACACCAGCGACCCACCGACGGTCCCGAAGGATCACGCGCCCAACAAGCATGATCGGACGATTCTGATGCGGTCATACGTCCCGATGGGCGAACCGGTCGCGGGACCGATGCAGGTCAGTAGCCCTGCGAGAGCCTGCCCGTCCCAGAACACCCGTCCGGACGAGAGTCCCGCGATGGTCCGTCATCCGGCACGCCAGGCTTGGCCCGAGGACAGCCACGATTGATCACGCCATGTCGATCATGTCGATCAATCCAAACCGCCCAACGTCCTCGACATCTCCTACAGCAGGACAGCTCGACTGACGACCAGTGACGGACCCAGAATCCGCACCGCCGCACGCGCCTTGAGGCCTTCTAAATCGAGCGGCACGCATGCTACGAAGGTTCGTAGGTCGGTCCGCCCTTCGGGGTGGGCCGAGCTTCATTTCAAGGCTAAGTGACGACCAGTGACGGGCGGTGAGCAGGCCGGTGCATGGCGGGGTGAAGTTCTACCGCGGCTCCCCTGGTGCGGCCCGCACCTACGTCGAGGCCGACCGCTCACGCGTCGATGACTACTACCTCGCCGAGGGCACCGGCCTCGCGACCAGGTACGTCGCCGGCACGACCACCGAGACGATTGACGGCCAGGAACTCAGGGGGGAACGCGGGGAGGAACGTGGGCCGGTCGCGGTCAGGAACGCAGGAATGCTCGACGGTGATGCTTACGAGCAGTGGGTCGGCGGCTATGACACGACTCGTCGGGCTAAGGGCCACCTGCGCACCGATGAGCACGGCCTCAGGTTGGTCGAGGTCGTGATCAACGGACCGAAGACCTGGTCACTCGCAGCAGCACTGCATCCAGCAGTCGCCGAGGCCTACGACGCCGCCCAGGAACGCGCAGCCGGCGAGATCATCGGATGGTTGGCCGAGCACGCCACCACCCGGATAGGGCCACGGGGTAGGCAGGTGCAGGTCCCGGTCGATGAGATCGAGGCCGCGGTGGTACGGCACTACACCTCCCGCGCCGGGGACCCTCATCGGCACCTGCACGTGCAGATCAATGCCCGCGTCCGAGCCGGCGGCCGGTGGCGGGGGCTGCACTCGGTCGGTGTCGTCGACTCCATCGAAGCCATCAACGGCATCGGTCACGCCGCGGTCATGTGCGACCCCCAGCTCCGCGAGTCGCTTGCCACGCACGGCTACACCCTCGACCCGGCCACCGGAGATGTGCGCGAGCTCGCACCGTTCGCGGGCGAGTTCTCCGCTAGGGCGTCGCAGATCGCCAGGAACGTCGACCGCTACGAAGCCGAGTGGCGCGGCGAACATCCCGGCCAGGAGCCGGGCCCGAACCTACGCCGCACCTGGGACCGCCGCGCCTGGTCCCAAGCGCGACCCGACAAGGTCGTACCCGCCGACGGTGAGCAGCTCGCACGTAGGTGGGTCTCCGAGCTGCATGACCTCGGATTCACCACACCTACCGCGCCGACTGTGTTGGTGCCGACGGCGGTGGGGCGGCTCAACCGCGACGCCGTCAGCCAGCTCGCGCTCTCACGCCTGGGTGCACGGCGATCGTCTTGGAACGCTGCCGACATCCGTGGCGAGGTCGAGAAGATCATCGCCTCCGTCGACGTCGTGGTCGACCCAAGGGTGCGCCGCGAGCTGGCCGAGGACCTGGTTGCCCGCACCATCGCCGCCTGCGAACCGCTGCTGGCTCGTGACGATGTGCCCGAACACGTCCGTGCCCTCACCTCCAAGAACGTCCTCGAGGTCGAGGCCGACCTCGTCGACCGGCTCGCCGCTCGCGCCACCACCGCCGGCGAACCTGAGCGCATCGGACCGGTGGTCGCCCGGGTTCGACTCGATCCGGCGCAGCAACGCACCGTCGCCGCGCTCGCCGGGACCGGCCGGCTCATCGTGGTGGAGGGCGCCGCCGGCGCGGGAAAGACCACCACCCTCGCCGCAGCCGGCGTACTGCTCCAGATGCGCCACCAGCAACTGGTCGTGGTCACCCCGACGCTGAAGGCAGCGCAGGTCGCTGGCGCCGAACTGGGGACCCCGGCGTTCTCGGCTGCGTGGCTGGCCTACCAGCACGGGTACCGGTGGGACGACGACGGCCACTGGACCCGCCAGGCGGTCCACCGCGACGACCTCGACGTCGACGCACGACTCTCACCGGGTGACGTGCTGCTGGTCGACGAGGCCGGGATGCTCGACCAGGACACCGCCCGAGCGTTGCTGAGCATCGCCGACGAAACCGGCGCCCGCCTCGCTCTGGTCGGCGACCGTCACCAGCTCGCCGCCGTCGGCCGCGGCGGGGTCCTGGACCACGCCGCACGCTGGGCACACCCCGAGAACCAGGTCACCCTCGACGCGGTCCACCGTTTCAGCGACCCCGACTACGCCGACCTCACGTTGAAGATGCGCACCGGACGCGAGGCAGGCGAGGTCTTCGACAAGCTCTACGAGCGCGGTGACATCGTCATCCACCCCACTGATGTCGAACGCCTCGCCGCAGTCGCACAACTCGCAGCCGGCTCCCCCGGCGACCTCATCGTCGCCGACACCCACGAACAGGTCGCCGCCCTCAACGCAACGATCCGCGACCACCACCTGCCCGACGACTACAACCAGGCACGGCAGACGATCACCACTGACAGTGGGGACAAGGTCGCCGTCGGTGACCGGATCGCGACCCGTCGCAACGACCGCGACCTCGACGTCGCCAACCGCGACCAATGGACCATCACCAACATCAACCACAACGGCGACCTCACCCTCGACGGCCAACGAGGCACCCGCACCCTCCCCGCCGACTACGTGAACCGACATGTCGAGCTCGCCTACGCCACCACCACCCACGGAGCCCAGGGCGAGACCGTCGACCAGGCGCGGCTGCTGCTCGGTGAGAGCACCGGCGCCGCATCGGCCTACGTCGCCATGACCCGCGGCCGACACCACAACACTGCCCACCTCGTCGCCGGCACCATCGACGACGCCCGGACCCAGTGGGTCGAGACCTTCAACCGCGACCGCGCCGACCTTGGCCCCGCCCACGCCGCCGATGCAGCTCTCGAGGCCATCGACCGATACGGACCTCTGCCCCCATCTTCGACAACGCCCGAGCGACCTGAGCCGCCCGCGGAGCGATCTCCTCGTCGGCGTGAGCCGCCGCCAGTCCCTAGATCTGCATCCGGCCCCCGACCCGGTATTGGGCGCTGACACCCCTCGAACCAGCACCACCACAGACGCAGTTCCTCACAACGCAGGCAAAGTCATTGGCCGTCATTTGATCGCCAGGGAACCCATTTTCGCCTTAGGAGAGATGAGAGGACTTTTGTCCACCCACCCCCCGGAAGGCGAACTCGATGACCAACAACCAACCACCGATGGACAGTCCCGACGACCGAGGCGCCGAGCTGAGCGACTGCGCTCACCAGGCCGAGACCGCGGTCACGCGCCTTGTTCACCTGACGATCAACCGACCCAGTCTGACGCTGGCCGAGGTCGACGTCGTCCTCGCCCACCTGGCCGAGACCGTCGCCGCTCTACCCCAGGTCGCAGCCCAGCTCGGCGACATTCTCGACCGGTCCCGAGACACCCACCTGCTCGCCATGGACGACATGAGCGCCACCACCGACCCCGACCTCGCCATCGACACCGCCCGCCTCCACCTAAAGGAGGTTCGCGGCCCAGCCGTGCAGACCTACCGGCACCTCGACGCCGCCCGCAACGAAGTCGCGCACATCAGGGCCACGCCTCTGGACTATGCACACGACACCCTCGACGTCGCTTCGCAACCTGACATCGACGTTCGCGACCCGCGCCCCGAGGACCGACAGCCGTCCCCAGCCGCCCGCCCGGGAACCCGCGGCCCCGCCCGCTGACGGGAGGAATTCGACTATGCAGCCCGTGCGCCCCATCCATGTCCCCGAGGAATGGCACGACCGCGACCTCCTCACTTTCGAGCAGTTCTGCGACCTCGTACAGATTCCGGTCCGCACCGTCCGCGACTGGCGACGACGCCGAATCGGACCTCGCTGGACCAGGCTCGAAGGCACGGGCCGGCTCTACATCACCGTCACCGAGGTCCGACGGTTCCTTCGCGCCACCACCAACGACCACCGACAGATCCCAACAGACCCCAGCCATCCGGAGGACAAGACGTCATGACCCAGCCCAAGCCTGCCGCCGACGACGCGCCACACCGCGACCTCCTCACCCCCGCACAGCTCTCCGACCGATGGGGTGTCACCACCGGACACCTCGCCAACCTCCGCTACCACGGCGAAGGCCTCAGCTATCTCAAGATCGGCAGCCGCATCGCCTACCGCTACACCGACGTCCTCGTGTTCGAGAACTACCACTACGTGTCGATCGGCTGAGTTGTCCACAGCCCGCGGTCTGCCGACGGTTATCCACAGGCCGACGTTGCCCGTCCTCGTAGCAGTCTCGACACCTCGCACCATTTGAACTGTTCCCTACACCGGAGAGTGATGCCGCATGGCCCGTGACACGACTACCCCGTACGAATTGGGGAGGATCACGGTGCGCCCGCACCCCACGTTGCTTGGCCACCAGCAAGCACGTGGCTATTACAGGGACCGACGCGACGTCCGCCGGGAGGCGACCGCCTCGGGTGCGTCGAACGCCGCGGCGACTCGAGCGCTCAAAGCGAAGGTCGCGGCAGCCGAGAAGGAGCACGTGGGAGGTACGGCTGAGCTGAACCACAAGACGCGCCTCGATGTGGCAGCTGACCTGTGGCTGGCGCGAAAGCGTGGCCAGCGCAAGCGCGGCGGTGGCGCGCTCTCGCCGACGACGATTGCCGACTACCAGGGCTACATCAACCGGGTGATCAAGGGAACGCCACTCGCAGCGATGTCCGTTGGCCAGGTCAACTCCGTCGCTGTGATCGAAGGGTGGCTGACCGACGTGGCCAACACGCGCGGCAACGTCGCTGCGCAACAGTCACGGAAGGTGTTGAGCGGCATCCTGGACCTCGCAGAGCGTGTCGAAGCGATCCCCGCCAGCGTCATGCGCCGCGTCCAGTTGCCGGCCGCAGCACCCGGCACCGAGGGTGACCGGTCGTGCCGGGACCCCGAGGACTGCGACTTCAACTGTGGTGGACGCCATCTCGACACCAAACGCGCCTTCACCGCCGACGAGATGAAGCGCGTGCAGACCAACGCCGACGCCTCGACCGCAGATGTAGGAGATCTCGTCGCGTTCCTGTTCGGCACCGGCGCTCGCATATCCGAAGCCCTACGGAACACCGCATGGTCCGATGTCGACCTCGATGCGCAGAGCGTCCACGTGCGCGGCACGAAGACGCGTCACGCCGACCGCGTGCTCGCGCTCAGCGACGGCCTGACCGAACGGCTCTGCGATCGCGCCAGCACGTACGGGACGAACGGGCAGGTGTTCGGCACAACTCGGTTCGCAGTCAGTCGAAACGGAGCCAATGTCCTGGGGCGGCCGCGCAACCGCCAGAACGTGCTCAAGTCACTCCGGAAGGTCCTGGCAGTCTCGGAAACGCGATGGGCGGGGTCTCACTCGTTTCGACGAACCGTCGCGACCTGGATGGACGAGGCCGGCGCCCCGTTGGCCGAGATCGGTGCGCAGCTCGGCCACGGCGACCTGAACGTCACGGCGCACTACCTAGGACGAACCACCGCCCCCACACGCGCCGCCAGCATCATGATCCTCGACTGGACCCCCACTGAAAGTGGGGAATAGGTGGGGAACGATGCACGATCAAGCTTCAATCGGTGCCGACGATTTCGTAAACCTGCAGGTCAGAAGCCTGCTGAGTGGGGCGGGTGGGGCTCGAACCCACGACCCAAGGATTATGAGTCCTCTGCTCTAACCAACTGAGCTACCGCCCCAAATGTTCTATTGTCCCAGGTCAGCGGCTTGTACGGCCCGATCTGGTGCTTCATCCGGAGCCTCGGATTGCCCTGCAGTCCGCAGATAGTCCGCACGAGCGGCCAGCGCCACCACTCCGAGCCGGTCGACGTACATGTTCACGTCTCCCGGGTAGAGGTGACCATAGCGGTCGAGGGTGATCGCGACGGAGGCATGTCCGAGCATCGTGGACAGCACCTTCGGCGGCGTTCCGTGCTTGATGTGCAGTGACGCGCACGTGTGTCGCAGGTCGTGCGGGCGCAGCATGTCGCCGCGCTGCTGGGACGCCAAACCGGTCTTCTTCACGGCCGGGTCGAAGACCCGGGAGCGCCAGTTCCCGCTGCGCAACGGCCCGCCATTTGACGACGTGAGCAGGTGATCGCCAGCGTCTCGACCATCGGCACAGGCCGCCAGCTCGTCGCACAGCCAGGCCGGCACCGGGACAGTGCGGTTGCTGGTCTCGGTCTTCGGCGGGCCCTCGACGAGCTTGCCGTTGCTCTCCGAGAGCGTGGCCGAGACACGCAACTCTCGGCTCTTGATGTCGAGGCTGCTGCAGCGCAGCGCGGCGAGCTCACCGAACCTGAGGCCGCACCAGGCCAGGACGAGCACCGAGAGCGAGAAGTCGCCAGCTGCCTCTGCCAGCGCCCAGACCTCGCGCTCGTTGAGGAAGAGAGTCTTGTCTCGCTCACTCTTGCTCGGTAACGCTGGGAGCTCGACCCCCCTGGCCTGGTTGTTCGGGATCCTGTGAGAGCGGACCGCGAGCTCGAGGACCTGCGAGAGCACGACCCAGGCGTGCCTGGTGCGCGCGGCCGACAGCCCGTTGCCGTGCAACACGGCAATCCAGACACCGACGTCCTCATGACGTACCGCGTCAAGGCGCACGCTCTCCCAGGTGGGGAGGACTTGGTTGCGCAGGACGACGTCGTACATCAGCCGGGTGGAGGGTCGGATGCGGACTTTGCTCCGCAGCCACTCCTGGGAGTACTCGCCGACTGTGAGGCGTCCGAGGTCGGGGTTGGTCCACTCCCCGCGGTCGAGACGGGCGACCTCGGTGCGTGCCCATCTCTCAGCGTCGACCTTGCGATCGAAGTGCCGGGACCGTTCTTTGTGGTCCCGGCCGCGGTACCGGGCTCTCCACTGTCCGTTGGGTCTCTTGGCGACGCTGTAGCTGGCCATGCGAATGCCTCCTGCTCTCGGTAGGTCGACGAGGGAGCGGCGGTGCCGCTGCGCGTATTCGACAGCCGCAGCGCTGGTCCGCGCCGATGACGCGGACCAGCTGTGGAAAACGGCGGGATTCGACGCGCCTGTGGAAAACCCACAAACGAGACGGTTACCTCAGGCTGCGTCCGGACCCGTGCAGTTCTTCTGCGTCTCGACCCAGGTGATCAGGTCGCCGACGGTGGTGACCAGACGGCGCCCGATCTTGAAGTAGCGCGGCCCGTTGCCTTGCTGGCGCCACCAGCGCAGAGTGTTGACCGGCACCCGCAGGATGTCAGCGACCTCCGACAGTGTCAGGAAGTCGCCGGAGCGACGTTCGTCGAGCGAGCCGATGGTCGCGACACCGATGGTCGCAGTGTCGCCCGCCCGGAAAGCCGGAGCCGGTGTGTCGTTCGTGGTCATGGGGTCCTCTCGTAGTGGAGGCGTCGTCGCCGCGTACCGGCCGAGACCGGCGCCAACCGTTGGGGTCTCTCACTTAGATAAGGCGCCAAAGGGGTCCCTCACGATCACCGCGGCGGAAAAACTTTCGTCGAGAACCGATCGAGACTCAGCGCGAGGGCCCACCGCGGCCGGGCTCGGGCACCCGCTCGTGGTGCTCATCGCGCTGATGCTGACGCCGGTTGTCCGCCTCGTTGGTGGTCTCCAGGGCACTGGCGGTCTCCCAGTCCAGGCCGCCGTAGCGGTCGAGGTCCTCAGCGGCACGGGTAGCGGCGCGTGCGGGTCCCAGGTCGGCACGGTCGCGGCTGAACACCCCTACCCATTGCTGGCGTGCCTGGTCGATGGTGTCGGCGACAAGGTGCGCGGTGTTGGTAGTGCGGCCGCGGGTCATCGCCACGTAGGCCGACGCGGCACCGGTCTGCTCACCCAGGACGAAGTGCGCCCGGTCGACGGTCTCGCCCTGGGCGCCGTAAACCGTCCGGGCGTAGCCCAGCTCCACGTGCGCCCGAACATAGGCAGCCGGAAGGGTGCGTTCCCCCCTGCTGACCTGCGGCTTTGCACGCATCCCGGGCCGCGGTCCTGGTTGCGTTCCCCCCTGCGTTCCCGGCCCCGCCGTAGCGCTTATCCCGCCCTCACGAATGACGGTCAGGCTGGCGTCGTCGGCCAGGCCGGTCACAGTCCAGGTCTCTCGGTTCGCCACGCCCAGGGTGCGGTCGTTGCGGCGGGTGGCGATGGTGTCACCGACACCGACACGTTCCCCGGCGCTCGTGAAGATCGCCCCCCGGGCGGCATCGCCCTGGCTGGCGAATCGGTGCTCACCAATGGCGGCGTTGAGCGCAGCGACCTGCTCGCGGGTGTCAGCAACCACCAGGGTCCGTCCAGGTTGCGTGTCGTCTGCGCCTGTTCCAGCGACGTTGACCAGGTGGTGGAGTCGTTCGGTGTCGCTGAGGTGGATCTGGATGTCGCCGCGGGCCAGGAGCGCCTCGAAGACCTCCGCAGGGTTCTGCCCGGTCCTCATGGCCAGGGTGAGGTCGGCGTAGTCGGCATCGGCGAACCGGTGCACGGTCTCCAGCGTCAGACAGGACTCTTCTGGGGCAACACCTGCGGCTAGATCGAGGACTCCCCCACGTCCGACTGCAGGCAGCTGGCGCCGGTCCCCGACCAGTGCTAGTCGTGCGCCGGCCTGGTCGGCGATCTTCACCAACGCCAGGGCGGTGTCCTGGTCGAGCATCCCGGCCTCATCGACCACCAACAGGTCACCAGGCGCCAACCGCGCACGGGGCTCGGCAACGGCTGGGACGCGGGTCCAACGTCCGTCGTCGTCCCATCGGAACCCGTGCTGGTGTGCCAGCCACGCAGCCGAGAACGCTTCTGTGCCCAACTCGTGGGTGGCAACCGAGGCGGCTTTCAGCGTCGGGGTGACCACGACCATCCGCCCATAGCCTTGCTGCTGGAGCGCCTGGTGGGCCGCAGCCAGGGTCACGGTCTTCCCCGCACCCGCGGCACCCTCGACCACCAACAGGCCCGCCTGGCCGGCGAGCTGTGCGGCGACATGTCGTTGGGCAACGTCGAGCCCGCCTTCAGGCGGTATCCCGGATGCCGCAGCTATGACCGTATCGGGGTGGTCGTTGGTGACGCGTTCGGTTAGGCGTGCGGTCAGTTCGGCCTCGACCGCCAACACGCGCGGCGAGGTCAATGCCCGGATGTGCTCCGGAACATCGAGGCGGGCCAGCAACGGCTTACACCGCTCGAGGGTCCTGGCCGTGAGGTCCTCGGCGAGCTCGATCC
>NZ_JACMOM010000148.1 GCF_014378035.1 Aeromicrobium sp.
AGGCCGAGAACACTGACCCGCAGCTGCTGATGGCCCGGCTGACCGGTAACTACAGCCGCAACAACGAACGCATCGCGAAGAATCACCCGCGCAACCGCTGACCGTGACCCGCGCAGTCCGGATTCGTTGAGCCTGTGACCCCGGTCACGGGCGACGATGAGGAATATCGAGGGGACATCATGACGAGTGCGCGATCGACGATCGTTCGGGCCGGCATCGTTGCTGTCGGCGCAGGGCTGGCCGCCGGGCTCCTCGCCGCGCCGCCGGCGACCGCCGCCACCTCGACCGGCCCACGTCTCACCGTGCCGACGTCGACGATGAACCACGCGCTGTCCTGCACCGGCAACCTCAGGTCGGGCAAACAGGCACCGGTGCTCTTTCTGCACGGCACCACCTCGACGTCGAAGGCCAACTGGTCGTGGAACTGGGTGCGTGCCATGGACGCCGCCAAGCGTCCGCACTGCGAGCTCGACAGCCCCAACGGGGCCACCGGCGACATCCAGGTGTCGGCCGAGTACGTCGTCAACGCCATCAGGGTCATGAACCGGGCGGCGGGTCGTCGCATCAGCATCGTGGGTCACAGCCAAGGCGGCATGGTCGGGCGTTGGGCGCTCAAGTACTGGCCCGACACCCGCGCCATGGTCGACGACTACGTGGGCCTCGCCAGCTCGAACCACGGCTCCAGCTCGGGCGTCGCCCTGTGCGTTCTGCAACGTGGCTGCTCGGCAGCCAACTGGCAGCAGAGCACCGGTTCGCACTTCCTGACGGCGCTCAACTCCGGGCCCGAGACGTGGCCCGGCATCAGCTACACCGTCGTCGCGACCAGGTACGACGAGATCGTGGCCCCGCCCACCGCCGGATTCCTGCGGGCCGGCCCCAACGTCACCAACACCACGGTGCAGGACATCTGCCCGCTCGAGATCGTCGAGCACTTCGGCATGGCCTACGACAACGCGGCCTGGCTCGTCGGCATCGACGCGTTGACGCACGCGGGCCCGGCCACGGTGTCGCGCGTGCCCCGAAGGTGCGGCATCCCGACCATGCCTTCGGTCAACCTCGCCACCTTCGCCGTCGACGTTGCGTCGGCGTTGGCGGTCACGGTCCAGAACACATCGTCGGCGAAGACGCTCCCGGCCGAGCCAGCGCTGCGCAGCTACGCCCGCTGAGCTGCCAGACGCTGTGCCGGGATCCGCCGACGCGAGACCTGGCCAGACGTGACGAAGCCCCGATCCGCGCGAGGCGAGTCGGGGCTCCGAGCAGGGGGTGCGTTCTACTCGATGACGTCGGCGGCGTCGCTCGCTGCCTTGGAGGCCTTTTTCTCTGAGTCGGCCCCGTCGGTCGACAGCGCGCCACCGGAGTTCTCCAGGTGTGCACGGACGAACCAGTGGAACAGCTCGAGCGAGCGAGACTGGGCGATGATCATGTCTTCGGTCATCGGGTCGATGTCGGCTACGGCCGCCTGCGCCTTGCGGTGGTCGGCGACGAGGTTGACGTAGACCTCGTCCAGCGCGCCGAGGTGCTCGTTGGTGGTGCCGCGTCCGAGCGAGTAGTCCTCCCATGAGCGTCCCTTGACGATGGCACCGGGCGTGCCCTGGGGCGAGACGCCAAGGGTGGCGATGCGCTCTGCGGTCTCATCGACGAAGCCACGGACCTCATCGACGTGCGGGTCGATCATCTCGTGCACACCGATGAAGTGTGGGCCCACGACGTTCCAGTGGACGTGCTTCAGGGTGAGCTGCAGGTCGTTCAGCGCATTGAGCCGCTCCTGGAGGATGCCAGCGACCTTCTCACCTTCGGCAGGCGTGAGGCCGGGAATGGTGTATTTCGGAGTAGTAGCCATACCTCAGTTGTACCCCCACCTTGGCGATGTATGCGCGCCGAGATTGTCCACCGATGCAGTGGCGTGGGGTGCTGGGAAGCCTCTGCGTCGATGGTTGAGGACCATCGAACGCGTCATTGCTGTCAGCGGGACCGCCCGTCTGGCGACGGGGGAGCCGGCATGGTGCGCGAGAACAATTCCCGGGTTCGGCGGCACGAACGTCACCATCATCCGCACTCTGACGGAGATGACTGACGTTCACCGAAACCATCACCGTCGGCGGCACGGATGCGACCACTGAGTGGCCGACCTCTTCGGGCCTGAGCCACGCGGCATAACGTGGTGACATGGCTTTGATCGTCTGTCCACTGTGCGTCCGCGAGGACGACGTCTTTCTCCTGCGCACCCTGCCCGACGGCCGCAAGGAAGCCGAGTGCAAGGACTGCGCGTTCACCTTCACGTACGGGACCGCGGTTGAGGCGCCGACGTCGGCCGCCGCACGCCCGAAGGCTCGTTCGTCGTCGCGGGTCGCTGCGCCGGCGAAGCCCTCGGTGCTCCCGATCATCGTCGCGCGCAAGCAGTTCCCGACCGTTGACGACGCCCCGCTCGAAGCCGTCGAACGCGCCCTGTCGCTCAAGCAACAGTTCCTTGCGACCGTCCCGTACGAGCCGGACACCACGGTCGCGTCGCACTGGAAGAAGTATCAGTGGGTGTTTTCCGCCGACGGGCTCGACCGCGCGGCGAACTTCGACCTGCAGCAGTTCGTCCACGACCCCACCGGCGCGGAACAGGGCAGCACGGCCGCGCTCGACAAGGCGTGGACTCTGATGGGAGAGCTGGAGGGCGCGCGTCGCGTGCGTGCCGTCACCGGGCACCTGCTGCGGGGGAGCGGTGATCTTGAGGACCGGTTCACCAACCTCGCTGACGGCACCTTCGCGCAGGCGATGCCCGGGTACGGCGAGGCGCTGCTCACGAAGACCCTCGCCGTCGCCGAGCCCCACCGCTTCCTGCCCATCCTCGGTCTCGACGAGAAGCGCGCGATCGCCGAGGCTGTCTACGGCATCGGGGTGCCCGCCGCGGGAGTTGGCTCCTGGACGGTCGGCCGCCTCGTGGTCTGGACGAATGACCTGCTCGTCGAGCTCGGCGGCGACGGTTTTGGCGATCTGCACCATGTCGCGCAGTTCCTGCGGTGGGCCCAGAAGACATAGCGGTTCTGCAATTGGTGTCGGCTCCGGCACGCCCCGGGCCATGTCGGCAGTGCCAGAAGTGTTGACACAGGTGTGGCTCACGGTCCTGCGACACGCCGCGATGTGCGACGCCAGATCGGCCCTGACCTGCACAGATGCAGGCCCTGCAAAAAAGTGTCGGACGTCTCTGCGATCGTGTTGCACGGGTCACCTGTGCGGCGTACGATTGCACTATATCTAGTAGTTACACAGATGTAGTTCTCCACATCTAGTTGCACAGGATGTTGGGGGTTACCCACCGATTCGTTCAGATGTCCACACAGTTTCCACATCTTTTCCCCAACCGGGCCAGTTCCGAAGGCCCAAGCTGCGAAGTCGTGGAAGCAGATTCAACAAGTACTTCGGTATGAGAGGAGTTGCGCGATGCACTGCCCGTTCTGCAAGAACACTGACACCAGAGTTCTCGACAGCCGCGTCGCCGACGAGGGTGGCGCGATCCGCCGTCGTCGCGTCTGCTCCTCCTGCGAGAAGCGCTTCACCACGATCGAGCAGATGCAGCTCACGGTCGTCAAGCGGTCCGGTGCCACCGAGCCGTTCCTCCGTGACAAGGCCATCGCCGGCGTCCGCAAGGCCTGCAAGGGCCGGCCGGTGTCCGACGACGACCTGGCGCGTCTCGGCCAGCAGGTCGAGGACGCGTTGCGCGACAACGGGGCGGCGGAGATCGAGGCCCACGAGGTCGGCCTCGCCATCCTCGAGCCGCTCAAGAGTCTCGACGAGGTCGCCTACCTGCGGTTCGCGAGCGTCTACAAGTCGTTCGACTCCGTCGATGACTTCGCCGCCGAGATCGCCAGCCTGATGGCCGCCGGCGCCGATGGCGAGCTCGCCGAGCAGGCCGCCCAGCAGAAGCAGCGGCACGACGAACAGCACGACAACCACTGAACTTCACAACGAAGCACAGCATTTCTAGAAGCACAGCACGTCAATAAGCACAGCACGTCTACAAGCACCACCACACACCACGCGCGACCAACAAGGAGCAGCACGATGACGGAAACGGTCAACGGACCCACCGGTTCACCCCGCAAGGCAGCGGGCAAGTCAGGCGCCCCCAAGGGCCTGCAGATCCAGCGCGTCTACACCACCGAGGGGGTGCACCCGTACGACGCCGTCACGTGGGAGCGCCGCGACGTCGTGCAGACAAACTGGAAGACCGGCGAGAACGTCTTCGAGCAGCGCGGTGTCGAGTTCCCCGACTTCTGGAGCGTCAATGCCTCCACGATCGTCACCACCAAGTACTTCCGCGGCGCCGTCGGTGCGCCTGAGCGTGAGCAGAGCCTCAAGCAGCTGCTCGACCGCGTCGTCCTCACCTAC
>NZ_JACMOM010000149.1 GCF_014378035.1 Aeromicrobium sp.
GACAGAGGCTGGCTTCGCGGACGTGGTGTAGTTGCAGCACGCTTCCCTTCCAGGGAAGGAGTCGAGGTTCAAATCCTCGCGTCCGCTCCTTTGCCCAAGCCGGAGCCCAGTTGCCGCCCTGATCTCTGCGCTGACACGGACGGGTGTTGTGGGCGCGCGTCCCCACGACCGCACCTGCCCGTTTCTTTTCATCGCATCTGTACGCCCAGACGAACCGAGTTGTACCGAACCCGAGTGACCAGAGGTCCGATCGAGTTGCTTCTGGTCGTCGGGCCTGGTCGAGACTGCACGATGTCACACCGGTGCGAGCACCCGGGACCGTGAATCTGACCTCGATCGCGCCTAGCCGACGTGGTTCTGCCCCCACAGTCCTGCGACGTGGCGGGCGTCGGTGCCGCAGCAGCCGCCTACCACCGATAGTCCGGGCAGCTTCGCCCGCAATGCGTCCAGGCTGGATACCACGAGACTGATGTCGCCGGCGTCGAGCTCGGTCATGGCGTCGAGCTCCTCATGGGTCATGTTCGAGGCGTTGGGGCGCAACTCAACGATCCGGGCTGCCCAGTCCTCGTCGGTCAACGCGCGGGCGATGTGGGTTGGGTGGGCACAGTTGATCCCGAAGTACGCCGCCTCGCCGGCCTGGTCGACGATTGCGATCGCCTCTCTCAGCGTGCTCCCGTCCGGGAGGGTTCCGTCGATCTCAACGGTGAACAGGATCCCGACAGGAAGGCCGGTGGCGTTCGCCGTCCTCACGATTCCGGCCGCTTCCTGCGGCGTGGTCATGGTGATCGCCTCGACGAGGTCCGCTCCGCCCTGAGCGAACGATTCGATCTGGGCGCGGTGGTAGTCGGCCGCTTCGTCGACCTGCGGACGCTCTCCGGCGACGTATCCGTCCCCGCGCGGGCCGATCACCCCCGACACCACGACGTTGGGCAGGTCGGTCCAAGCGTCACGCAGATTCTGCATCAGAGCGACCGCGTCGCGGTTGGCGCGGTCAGTGGCCCGGGCGTCGTACCCGATCCGCTCGGCCCAGTCAGGGTTGGCCCGCCACGTGGGCGTAGCCAGAATCAGGCCGACACCAGCATGGCGGGCGATGTCTGCGTAGCCGGCGTAGTAGTCGGTCAACGCAGCACGGCCATGCTCGTCGTAGACGAGCGGGAATGCAGCGAACTCCTGCAGGTCGAAGCCACGGTTGTAGATGAGGTCGGTTTCGAGGCCCCCGTCGGTGACGAAGGGCGAACCGCCGGAAGTGGGAAGAGACACCGACATGGCCACGCTCCTTGGTTTCGAGCAAGGGTCCGGGGCAACCCTGCAGGCGACTTCGAGAAGCCTGACGTCGGGTAGCGGCATGGTCAAGCAAGGTGCTGCGTCTTTTCGCCGCCTTTGGGTGCGGGCGGTCCGACCTAACATGCCGAGAGTCGGGGGATGAGTACGAGGTTCGAGTTCAGCGCTCCCGGGGCTCGCGTCCGAAGCGGGCCAGGCAGTGCCACACCTGCTTGACGTGCTGCGCTGGATGTTGACCAGAGCGCGCCGCCATACCGACGACCTCCGGGTTCAGGTCGTCCCCCAGCGAACGCGCGAGTTCGATGATGTGCGGGCCTCGGTACTCAGGTTCGAAGTCGTCGGGCGACGCGCGGAACCCTGGATGAAACTCGACGGGGCATCCAAGCATGAGCGCTGCGTCCTCTACCTCGGTCCTGATGAAGCAGGGGTCGAGAACTATTGCCTCGACATCTGTGTCGAACCGTAGCCCACCATGCACGTGGGCCTCGACGCAATCATCGAGATAGTCGAGCGCGGATTCGTCGGCCATCCGGCTGAGATGCGGCAGTAGATCGGGGCCTCCGACGTCGACGGGTTCAAATACAGAGTCTGGGAAGCAGAACGTGCACCGCGTGGTGACTTCGGGTCGAAGCCGAAGGTAGGAAGAGCCGAAGCGGACAGCCCCACCGTAGGGATCGCAGCGCCGATTCCAGGCCCCATAGACGGGGCGGGCTGAGGCCGGTGCGGCGTCATAACGCCCCTCGAAAAGTCGGCTCTCCCATCGCCAGCGGTCGCCGCCGACAAACGCCGTCAACCCGCCGTTAGAAAGCCCGGTCTCGAACTGGGAGCGGTAGACGCCGTCGCGCGCCATCGACTCAATGACCAGACCGTCATTGGAGGGCCAGTTCGGGTGGAACTGCAGGGTCACCCGCACATCAGCACGAGGCGAAACCGTACTCGTGGCACGGTCGGGCGAGGGCTTCATGTGAGCATCATGGCCGCTCACCCGGACACGTCCGGGATCTTGCCGCACGCACCGAAGGAATCGCCCGACATTGCCGCACTGAGTGCGCATCGTGCCGATGATCGTGGGCGCACAGCGCAACCCGTCGCCCCAACCCCACGCAAGCAGTGGCTGTGCGTTGGCCTACCGGAGCGCGGGTTCGACGGCTGCCTGGGCGACCGCCTGCGCAAAGGCCGGATGCGCGCGTGTGAGGACCAGATCGTCGTGTCGCGTCATACCGAAGCCCAACCCGTTCACGGTGCTGTTCACCGTGCCACCGACAAGGGCCGCTACGACCATTCCGATGCCGACGCCGCCCCACACTTCGGTCTCGCCTCGGTAGTCGGTCGCTGCTGCAACGAGTGCACCAACGCCACCCAAGGCGACAGACCAAGCCACGATCCCGTTCCGCTTCCAGCGAGCGTAGACCCCATGATCGAGTGGCAGTGTCACTCTGGAGCGGCGAGACGTCATCGCGCACACCAGTAGAAAGCCGACGACCGTGAAGGCCAGCAGGACGATGACCCAACCTGGTGTGGTGCTGCCGCGCAGCGTCACGCGCTGGCTGGTGGTGTGACCTGTCTTCGCACAGACGTCGAGGTCGACGAGGACCGTGTCGCCCGCCCGTCCCAACACCACGTCTGCCATAGCGACAATGGTAAGCGGGAAACGCCGATCGCTGGTGCTCAATTCCGCCCGATCATGCCGCCCCGAGGGCGGAGCCCGACCAGCCGCGGACAGCGCGCACTCGAGATGCGTCTTTCCGCCGCGTACCGTCCAGAATCAGAGTCAGCGATAGGTGTCTACGGCCTGGATCGAACGCAACTCGATCTGGGAGACGCCCTGGTACTCAGTGATGACCCCGGAGGCGCATAGATGCGTGACCCCGGGCGGCGGCTTGACGCTGCCTACATCCCACAGAACGATGGTGAATCGGTTGAGATCGGGATAGTCGACGCCGAGGTTGAGGAAGACGTCGTTCGACGACTGTCCCGTGCCGGCGAGAGGACCGCACACACGCTGCGCCGTACCGATGTGCTGACTCGCCTCGTCCCAGTTGATGCCGCCCCCGGGTTGTGTTTCGGCGGCGGGGGCGGGATCGCGTCGTCCGCCGACACGTCCTCTGCAAAGGCCGTCTTGACGCAAGAGCTGGATCGCTGCGGGCTTGACCCTGTAGCTGGCGAGCTCTGCGCACGAACTGATACCTAACGCGGCCGGCGCTGATTGGTTTGAGGCGTAGTCGACGAAGGTCTGGTACTGGGACGGACAGTCGCCCGTCCTGAGCGCTTCGATTGCGGCGGTC
>NZ_JACMOM010000150.1 GCF_014378035.1 Aeromicrobium sp.
ACACCCTAAACCTGATCCTCGACCTCGCCGCCCGCGGCGTCGGAATCCGCAACCTCGCCGACCCCATCAAGGTCGACTCCTCAAGCCCCGCCGACCCGATGGCGCAGCTGGCCGTCGTCCTGCTGGCGCTGTTCGCTCAGATGGAGCGCACCTACAGCCTCGAGCGTGCCGCCGGCGCCCGCGCTGCGGCCACCGCGAAGGGTCGGCGCATCGGCCGGCCCAGCGTCGTCGACGCAGACAAGCTCGCCTACGCCACCCACCTACGCGACGCCGGACACACCATCGCCGAGATCGTCACCAAGAGCGGCATCACCCGCACCAGCCTCTATCGCCACCTCCCACCCCGCCCGGCCGAGCCGCTCACCGCCCAGGACAACCGACCGAGCGACCGCCGAGCCCTTAGCTGACGGTCCCCAACTGCACCTCAGACTCTTTCTCGAAGGGACTTGAAGTGGGGAATCAGACACAGAAGTCCCTGCCACCCCACTCACGTTTGGCCTGGTCAAAGCCTGTTTCGGCGCCCTGTGGTAGGTGAGGATGCGTGGCACTACGCCTCCGTAGCGCCTCCGGCGCGAGCCCAACTCAATTGTCACCGCGAGCCCGTAGTCTGTCGCACATGCTGACGCTGGCCACCTCCACCGGTGAGGCCCCTTGGTGGGGAGTGCCGCTCATCGGTGGGCTGTTCGCAATCTTCGTGTTGGTCCTAGGTGCAATCAACGAGCGCGTGCGTGAGCGGACGCGCCGCCGCATTGAGCGTGATATCCGATGGGATGAGCGACGGCTGGACTTGTTCGTCAGGGTTACGACGTACCTGCGCGACGCCAAGGACTCGCTGGTCGCACTTTCTCTGGACTCCACGACAGCGGCCGACAAAGGGCGGCACCGTACGACCGTCGCGGCTGCATTTAGAGACCTCAGGCCGCTCGTGCGCGAGCTGAGTCTGTTACAACTTGACCGCGTTTACATGGACGTCGAACAAGCCCACTCAATGCTCTTGCTGGCCATGGGTGACGCCGAGACGCCACTCCTGCCCCAGCAAGTGCTCGATGATTTCCGGCTCCGGCTCTACTCCGCCGAGCAGGGTATGCGAATTGCGCTGGGGACCCCGCACGTCAAGGGCGCCGAGTTCAAGAGTCCGCGCGTGATCGTTCAAGGCGCATGGAACCGCGTCACCGATCCGCTCCGTCGCGATTGGATGGACGACAACAGGGGCGGCGTCTTGTGAGCGGAGCGGAATGGAATGAGTGGCCCCGCTAGCGAGCCGCTCTGATCGGGGTGACCGTGGCTGGCATTGTCGTCGGGGCCGGTTGTGGCCGGTCGCCTTTGCTGGTCAGGTTGGACACCTGGGTCGTAGGTCGCGGTGACGGCCAGGACCTCCGGCCTGGTCTTTGGCCGACGGCCGATGCGCCCACATCACCATCGACGGCGCCAGGACACGTGCATCAGACGGGATTCCTTCCATTATCCCGCCCTATTCCGAGGTCGGAATAGGCGCCTGGATACGAGACTCGCTAGACCGGCTCCTACCACCCATGCTCGCCGACCACGGCCCCTTCGCCAGATGCAACACCGACATAACCGCACACTCCACCACCGGAACCCACACCCCGCCAGCGGCCTTACCCGTCCTCGAGCCCCCGACGCATAACCGACCTTGACCGACTGCCCTGATCGGGGAGGAACCCACGCTTCGGCAAGCAGCAAACCCCGACCACACCCAGATGCCGGCCTACGAACTGTTCAACCGCAGCGAGATCCTGGGCCGGATGGCCAGGAGCAAGATGCTCGGCGGACTGTCCAGCCACCGTTACCAGGTCGGACTCGAACCGGTCGGTGAGAAGGTCGAGCGTGCTGCTTCGGCGACGAGCAGGTCGGCGGCCTCACGCCGGTTCGTGGCGATGACCGAGACCGCCCTGGCCGAACTGCTCGCCGCGCCGGTGGGGAACCTGGACCGGTGGCGTTGATGTTCGACGGCGTCCACTTCGGTGAGCACCTATGTGTTGTGGCATTGGGTATCGATATCGACGGGACCAAGCATCCCCTCGGACTGGTCGAAGGCAGCACCGAGAACACCACCGTGGTTACCGAGCTGCTCACCGACCTACGGGGCCGGGGACTGGAAACGACTCATCCGATCCTGGTCGGCATCGACGGTGGCAAGGCACTACACGCCGCCGTCATGGCGGTGTTCGATCACCCGGTGATCCAACGCTGCCAGATGGACAAGCTGAGGAACGTCGCCGACAAGCTGCCTGACGACCTCGCTAAGACGGTGACGAAGAAGATGCGGGCCGCCTACCAGGCACCTTCCGCGATCATCGCCGAAGCCCACCTCGAAGCACTGGCAAGGGAATTGGAGCACACCCACCCCGGCGCTGCGGGCAGCCTCCGCGAAGGCCGCAGTGAGACCTTGACTGTGCTGCGTCTCGGTGTGCCACCCACCCTGGCCCGAACACTTCGAAGCACCAACTGCATCGTTGTCGATGATCTCGATCTGTCGTAACCACTCGACCAACTGAAGAACTGGCAGAGCGGAGACATGGCCCTGCGCTGGTGCGCCGCCGGGCTGGTCGAGGCAGGCAAGCAGTTCCGCCGAGTCAACGGCCACATGCACCTACCAGTGCTGCGAGCCGCCCTCCAACGGCATGTCGCCGAGCAAAATGTCAGTACCGACCGTCAAGATGAGACCGTGAACGTAGCCTGATGATCATCGGGCCGCAACCGAAGTTCCACGGAACTCGGGACATCCTCCATGGCCCCGCAAGACCCGGCTCGCGTACTGCCGTCAAGCGCCCATATCCGCGTCTCGAGAGGCTCCCCATGAACCAGTGCCACCTGCCCGTCCCCTGCTGCCGCAACACGGGGGCACAGGCATGAGCGCCACCGACTCGAACCTGTCCGCGCCCGCCTACCTCTACGACCTCGTGTGCGCTGTCACCGAATCCGGCCTGAACGCCACCATGCTCGACCTGCTCTCAGAGCAGGACCAGGAGCTCTTCGTCTGCTTCGCCGTCGACGAGACCGGCAAGACCGTGCAGGTCCCCATCGAGCAGATCCAGGACGCCGCCGGGGTCGACCCGTTCTCCATCCCGGACGGCACCACGTCGGCCGACCCGGTGCTCGGCAGGCTCAACGAGGGCGGGTTCCTCTACGCCTTCCGGGCCAAACTCGGGCTTCCCGCAGGCATCGCGCCCGACCAGATGCCCGACGTCATCAAGCTCGACCAGGGAAACTCGCAGGTCACCTACCAGTTGTTCTGCGCCGAGTTCTCGGTGATCGTGCTGAACTACATGCCCCGCAATCAGAACACCTTCACCAACGCCTCCCAGTCGGCCGCCGACCCTTGGCTGTTCCGGTTCATCGTCAACATGAACCTGGAGAAGGGAGCGGACACCCCCTTCAACCAGCTCCCGCCGGCAGCCCAGCAGCGAATCGACAACGTCGACCCGGACACGATGTTCAGCGTCCAGCAGCTACTCCTCGACGTCAGCACCCGGGCGCTGGAAGGGGCGGTCGCCATTCCGGGACTCGACCCGGCCAGCCCTGCCTATATCGCGCTGACCGAGGTCTTCATCGGGGCGTACTGGGACAAGATGGCTCCGGAAGGGTCCGTGATGGTCGGTTTCGTCGCGACGCCCGCGCCGGCCGACGTCAAGGGGCCCTCCATCGTGCCGACCGCCCTCACTTTCGAGGTGGTCGAGTACAAGGACGCGTCGAGCACCCTCAACGAGGGCCTGAACACGCTGAACTACCTGACGGTTGCGAACAACAGCACGCTGCCTCCAGCGACACCCTTCTCGTGGAACTGGGTGGACCCCGCAGACGAAGCCAGCTGCCACGGCGTGATGGCCGTACGCCGGGGCGTCTTCGAGACCTTCGTGGCCTCGCTGCTCAACCCTCAAGCGGCACCCCTGTCTGTCGACACGAACACCTACCTGTGGCACGACGGCGAGAGCCTCTACATGCAGCTCACCGTCCCGCAGAGCCCCAACCCGGCTCAGTGGGTCGCCCCCGGGACGTCTGTGGCGGGCGCGGACGGGTGGACGCCGTTGCTGACCATCAACTACAACCACAACAGCTCCGACAGCGCCTCCACGTGGACCGGAGGAGGCAAGGAGACCGGACACTTCAACTACGCGCTGGTCGGCGACTTCTCCTCGCTGGGCAACCAACTCCGGCTGACAATCAACACCCAGTCGTACTGCGACTGGAACTACTACCTGCTCGGCATCCCCACCGCCAACTTCGGTGCGAACATCGTCAACTTCACCCTCACGGCCACCTTCACCCTCGGGGTCGGGACCGACGGCACACTGAACGTGACGATGGACCCGGCGACGCCGACGATTGCCGACACTTCTCAGGACATCGACGTCAGCACGTGGGACCACATCATCGACGTCGGGAACATGGCTGACCAGATCGATGCGATCCGGGCCACCCTCACAGCTGCCCTGACCGCATCCGCCACGGGCCTCGCCGGCCAGGTCAGCACCCTTCTCAACGGCTCGTCCGGCTGGATTTACCCCGGCGGCAAGACGTTCCTGTTCCACGACGTCGTGTTCTCGACCGAGCAGGACCTCGTCGTCCGAGTCGTCTACGCCGACCCCACGCCCACACCCACACCCGCACCGGCGCTGGCTCCCGCAGCAGCCAGGACGGCACAGGCCCAGGCATGAGCGGCGCCACGCAGAGCATCCTGACGTGGTCCACGGAGCTGATGAGCAACTACAAGCAAGCCGAGGTGATGGCCCCTGACGCAAGCTTCGAAGCGCTCCAGACCGACTCCGGAGACGCGCTGCTGTTCTCGATCGGCACCGACGCAGTCTGTTACCTGACGCAGGAAACACGCGCCGCCGCCGTCGGATGGCGACGGATCGCGTTCAGCGCGAGGCTCGGGGACCGGCCCGTGAAACTGGTCGCCGTCGCACAGAACGCCGGCACCGGCAAGATCGACATCGCCCTGGTGCTCGGTGGGCAACCCCACGACGACCTCTACCTCAGCCTGGGAAACTCGTCGAAGGACGTCAGCTGGGTCGACGAGCCGACCTTCACCGCGGTCCCGTTCGACGCGACCGCCGGGCCCACGACCGTCACCATCAACGACGTGTTCATCAGCCAGGCATCGGACGGCGAGTACATCGTGGCCGACATCCTGCGCGACCCCAGCGACTCCTCGCCGCTGATCTCCCGGTACTACATCGACCCGACGAGCCGCCTGACCGGGAAGGCATGGAACGCCCACGACGTAGCAGGCGACCTGCGAGCCTCGAACGTGCGCAGCACCATCGGCCGGCGCCCCGGCGACCGCGTCGACGGCATCTACACCGTCGGCGAGATCGCCGGACACGGTCAGCTCATCTTCCAGCCGCTCTACAACCCGTTCCGCCCCCAGGAAGCAGCCAACCCGGTCGCACTGACCGGACCGGCCGGCGTCATCGGCACAGCACTGTGCGCTGTCGCCGCTCAGGCTGACGCCACCGACCTGTACGTCGCCTACGGCCAAACCCTCTACATGTTTCCGGCCGAGGCCCAGCAGCAGGGCGCCACCGGGACCCAACTCCTCGACCTCCCGGTCCTCCGAGGGGTACGGCACCTGTTCGGCGCAGCCACCGACACACGCCTCATCCTGTGGGGCCTCAACCAGGCCGACCAGGTCTTCTACACGACGTGCGCCGTCGCCGACCGGCACGACCCGACCGCCTGGAGCGTCCCGCTCCCGATCGTCACCGGCGCCGAACAGATCTCGCCGTATCTGAACCGGTCCAACGACGGGAACAGCTACTTCGTCCACACCGGTTCGAACGAGCTGAGCAGGCTCACCCAGGCCCCCGACACCACGGCCTGGAAGAGCGAGAAGGTCCTGCTCCCCGCGCCGACAACGATGAAGGCGGTCAAGAACACCTCCTACACCACACGAGTGCAGGTCACCGACCAGGACAAGAAGCCCCTGCCCGGGGCGACCGTCGAGGTCAGCTGCTCGCGCCGCACGAGCGTCTACATCAACGGCCTGTATTACGTGCTCGACAGCGTGCCCACCCCCGTCGTTGCCGACGCAATCGGGTCCGTGAACATCATCGAGTGGGTCGAGTCCTTGAATGGCACCCCACTGCACATCGTCGGACCGGACGGCCAAAACCTGGCCGTCAACCCGATGGACAAGCCGTTCGCCAAGGCCGCTAGCCTCAGCACGGCAGATGCTCTGCGCGCAGCCACCATCCCGGGAACAGCGCAGGCCGCGAGCCGAGCCCTGGTCTCCTCGGATGCGAGCGACGCCGACCTCGACACGGCCGCAACCGCCCTCGGACAGCTCGGCACGATCTACCAGACCATGCCCATCGACGGGTCCGTCCTCCCACCACCCACCACGCCGACGGCCACACCGACGCCTGCACTGACCACTACGGCACGGTCGGCCGGCAATGTACGCGTGGCCGCCCTGCACTCCGTGAGCGCCGGCGCCGGACACGCACCGCACCCCGACCTGGTCCTCGGCGGGGGGCTCAGCTTCATCACGGTCGCCGCCGGCGACCTGTGGGACTGGCTCGTCGCGGAGAGCGACTATGTCGTCCACATCCTCCACGACGCCGAGACCTCGCTGTGGCACTTCGTGGCACAGATCGCGGGCGAGGTGTACGGGTTTGTACTCGACGCGGCCGACAAGGTAGTCGGGGCGATCCTGACCATCTACAACGCCATCAAGACCGCCATCGAGGACCTCATCGCGTTCCTCGAGTTCTTGTTCGAGTGGGACTCGTTCGTCCGCACCAAGGACGTCTGCCAGAAGTTCCTCCTGATGTCGCTCCAGCAGGTGGCAACCGGCACGGAGACCCTGAAGGCGGACCTCAACGCCCAGCTCGAGGCCGCCAGAACGAAGGTCGACGACTGGGCCGACATCAAGTCCGACGGCTGGCAGCCCGGCGTTGCCAACAGCTCGAGCTCGGTCGGCTTCATGGGTACGGTCGCGGAGGTCGGCGACATCCTCACAGCTCCAGCGATGTTCCTGTACCACCATGTGAGCGACAACATCGCAGGAGCTCAGAGCGCCGGCCCCGTCGACGGCACCGGCGCACCCGACGTCCTCCAGATCGTGCTCGACGCCCTAGACAACGCGGACGACGTCGTCGTCGGTGCCCTCGGCAGGGTCAAGACGGAGCTCATCGACGGCGGGGCGCTGACCAACCTGTCGCTCGGCGAGACGCTGCAGAAGCTGGCAGCCATCGTCGTCGACGCCTTCCTCGAAGGGACAGAGACTCTCATCGACGCGCTGTTGGACCTCCTGGTAGCCGTCATCGAGGCCGGCATCGAGGACCTGTCGACGCCGATCTGGATCCCCGTGGTCTCCGACATCTTGGAAGACTTCGGGGTCACCATCGACTTCTCCATCCTCGACGTCCTGCTGATGGTCGGCGCCATCCCCGCGACCCTGTCCTACAAGATCGCGAACGGCACAGCACCGTTCGCGCCGGGTGACATCAGCGACCAGATCCTGGCCGCGAACACCCCGGCCGAACTCAAGGCGGCACTCGAAGGCGGCGGCACCGCTGTCCGCTCCGTGCCCATGTTGCTGGGCGCCTCGAACACGACAGCGACCTCGGCCGCGGACCCCCAAGCCACGCTCTACTACGACATCTACGTGGCGGGGAACATCGTTGCGGGGATCGGGTCCATTATCGGAGCCATACTGTCGCCGGGACTGCTGATGGGAGAGGAGGAAGGCGCCAGCTGGCAGCGTGCCGTGATCGCGGCCGGCCTGGTCACCGCGGTGACCGACAGCATCGCCGGCTATGTCGACGGCCCGGACCCCATCAGTGACACTGAGGTCGCTGCTCTGGCGCAGTCGGTCACCTACATCGGTGTGGCAGCCAAGATCGTCAGCGCGCTCGCTTCTCGCAACGCGTTTGGGACCAGCATCTCGACCGACGACGCGGAGAAGGCCGGCGCCGGAATTGATGCCATCGTGGGCTTCATCGCCCTCACCCCGGCCGTCTATCACTTTCAGGAGCTCGCGGGCGCCTCCGCGGGGGCGCCACGGCCCTCGGCGATAGTCAGCGAGACAGCCACGATCGTCTCGTCGATCGGCAGCATCAGCGCCTTCTTCGCAGTCATTGACAAGGACCCGGAGTCGAAGGCCATCCTCGCCGCAACGACAGGGGTGCTCGGCCTGCTCTATGGCGGGCTGCGGTTCGCGGTCTCTGCGATCAACCCGCACAGCTCGACCTCCTGACCCGTGACAGCGGCGGCCGGCCGAGGAACGGGGAGCTCAATCCTGTGGCTCGGCCAGTCACCGGGGAAGGTTCGCCCGGCGCTGACAAGAACGTGTTCCGCAGTGGGCTGGGCGGCCAGGGTGCGGTGGGCGCAGATGTCGCAGATGTCCCAGTTGGCCAGGGCGCGGCGCAACCGCGCGGGGGTCTTGGGGTCTGACATGCAGCGGAACAGTGGTTGGCGGTAAGCGTCGATTCGCCGCGCAGAGGTGGGCGCGCGAGTTCGATCACGCGGGCTATGGCTTATCTGGTAGCGGCGAGGTGGCGGTAGACGCTGGCACGAGAAATCCCCAGGTCCTTGGCGATCTGGGTAGGGCTTTGACCGGCGGCCCGTCGTGCCTTTGCGGCAACAAGTTTGTCGCCATCCATCACGCTGGGGCGCCCGCCGACCCGTCCCTGGCGGCGTGCAGCGGCCACTATCACACGGGATTCGGCAGCCGTTATCCCGCCCAATACGAATTTGGAGTTGTCGAACGAGACGTGTCAGCCCTGCGACAGGGCTGAGGGGACTCGACCCCGGACCCTCCTCGTTGCGAACTCCGGGCAAGGCGATCGCGCGGGCTTATCTGAGCACGGATCTGTGCGTTCGAAAGCAAGGAAACCCGGTGGAAGTCGATGGCGTTGCTGTACTTTGCTGCTGTACTTTTGGCGCTGCGAATTCGAGGTGGAAGCCGACGATGTCGGAGGTCTGTGCACGCCAGTGTTGCATCGGCGTGGTTCTCCGCATTCGGGGCAGAACGTAGAGCCGGGTCGAGTCCAAGGTCGTGGTGTGTGGAGCGGTCACCGCATGATCCGGTCTGGACAGGTTAGGCCATAGGCGCCTCGATGAGGTGGGTGATGGTGATGGGATCTCCGCAACTGGCGCAAGTGCGCCGGGTCCGATGCGTCGGCACGGTCGTTGGCAGTCTGGGCACCGCTGCTCGCCGGCGAGGCGTTGGCCGCAGTCCCTGCATTCGTAGACGGTGTGTTCACGTACGCCTCGACGATCCCTGGGTCAGCTGAGGCGGCTGCACCGGTGGGTTGGTGCGACGCAATCGCCCGAAGCTGCTCTTCCAGACAGCTGCCCGAGGCCAGCGCTGTCTGGTGTGCTGCAGCGCGGCTTACGTGATGGGTTCGATGGGAGGGTTGCTGGTAAGAGTCCGAAGTCGGTCATTCGTTTGCCGGTCGACCGAGTGGATCATGACTCCGCGCATGCCGCGAGTCAGCAGTACCTTGTACACGTTGCGGATCAGCCGGTCGGCCTGGGCGTCGTCAACCTTCTTGCCGTTCCTGAAGTCAGGGTCCTTGTTAGCCGAGCGCACCATCACCCAGGCGTCGTCACGCCACACCAGGTCGGGCCCGATGATGACGCCGGCGTAGTCGTACTCGAAACCCTGGGCGGTGTAGACGCACCCGACCTGCCCAAAACCGGCCGGGTCTGTGGCCCACAAGGCAGCCGCCGGGGCTCCCCCCACAGACCGCTCCCCTTTGAGGTTCCAGGGTCGCGACCATCCACCGATCTTCACATCGCGCACCAGAGTGCCGTCGGGTTCTGGATCACTCCACGGCCAGCAGTAACCGGCCGCGATACGCCCGCTGTATTCCTCCGCGATCCTCGTCTTCAGTGACGCCTCCATCTCGTAAGGCGAGTCGACGACCACCACATCGAAGCGAGGATCACCCCTCCACTGGATCGGTCCGCCGGGTGTCAGCCCCAACAGACGCTTGACCCAGAGCAGATACTCCTCGGAGCCCCCGCAACGGAACTGGGCATCGAGGTTGATCTTCTCGACTCTGATCCCCCGCGCCAGAGCGTTCTGCTCGATGTCCTCGACGGTGCCCTGCTCGCCCGGACGCACAACCTGGAACTCGTCCAGCAGGAAGACCGGCACCCGAGCCGCAGCAATGAGCTCGTCGATCTGGGGACGACCACTGCGAAGCTCAGCCTTAGTCCAGCGATTGACCGAGGTCTCCCGGATGCGATGCGCCTCATCCAGGATCAAGGCATCGAGGTCGTTGGCCTCTGCGGCCATGAATGAGTTGAAGTACTGAAACATCTTCTTCACTCTGGGCGCCCGCGCGCCGGCCACCTTGCGCAGCGTCTGGGTGAACGAACGAGACCCAGTGGCATGGATGACGGTCCGGCCCTGTCGCAAGAGCTCGCCTAGCAACGAGAGCGCGATGACGCTTTTGCCGGAGCCGGGGCCTCCCGAGATGATCACCGTGGTCTTCTCATTTGCCCGACGGGCACGCTCGACGGCGTGCAGCACATAGTTGTACGCGTCTCGCTGCTCATCCAGCAGGACAAACATCTCCCGGCGCTGCACCTCATCGGCGGCAAGGGCCAGCAGCTGCTTAGAGGGCGCGATCCGACTCGAGAGCAGAGTGTCGGCATACGGCGCACCGCTTTGGCCCTGGGCAAAGCGGGTTCTGAGGAAGTCCTGGAACTCACTGCGCCGCTGACCGGTGAACAGACTGCCGAGCCGATCGCCCGTCAGGTCCAGGAGATCCGCAACACCGCTGTCCGTGGCGTTGTGCAGGTAGGCCACACCCGCCAGAGACAAGGGCTCGTCAGCGAGAACGGCGGTGAAATCGAGCATGTAGTCGCAGTAGTCCCGCAGCTGAAGCACCGGGTGGGTGACCGGCCGCTCGCCATACTGCTCGATCCGCACCAGGGTGTCGCTGTTTTCGAACCGCTCGGCGTGACTCCACTGCTTGAGCTCAACCACGAGGTATGACGGGCCGCCGGTCTTCGGATGCTGCCCCACGAGTACGACGTCCGCGCGCTTGCTGGTCAGCGGGAGCTGGTACTCGAGGAGCATCTCCACGTCTGACAACCCAGCCGAGACCAGGTCGGCGCGCAATGCCGGGATGCTCCGTGTCCACGAGCGATATTCACTATCGGAAGGTCGGCGTCCGGTCCGGATGGTCATCTGCTCAGCGATAAGGTCGGCGAAGTGGTGCTCGATGGCCGAGAAGCCACGGACCGATTGACGAAGAAGCGTCACAAGACAGAACCCCAGGCAGCACGAAGTGTCTCGTGCGGGTGGGGGCATCTCCGGAGACGGAAGCCCGTCGGGCCGCAATTACGTTGGCGACTCTAGCCGTCGGCGGCTCCGGCGGCGAGAAGGAGCATACTCGCGGGTGTGTCTGACCTGACCGAGATTCGTGATGCCTCCCGCGCGTTCATCGCTGAGCGGGAGTGGGAGCCGTTCCAAGACCCCAAGTCGACCTTGCTGGCCCTTGTCGGCGAGGTCGGAGAGCTGGCCGAGCTGCTGCAGTGGCTGCCAGCTGATGAGGCACGCGACCGGCTGCGCCAGGAACCACTGCACACTCGAGCCGCCCAAGAGATGGCGGACGTCCTCATCTACCTGGTCGGTCTGGCCGACCAGTGCGGGGTCGACCTCGGATCCGCTGCACTGAGCAAGATCAAGGCATCAGCGGACAAGTACCCGCCGGAACAGAACCGCGGCGTCGCCCCGGAGAGGGGCTAAGACAGGAGCCCGCAGCCTCGTACTTGTTGCTCTGGTCCACCTCCCGTCGACAGGGATGTTTCGACGTCGCCTGTTCTCACGCCAGATCGTCGGGAAGGTGCCTCTCTGAGTCTGTCCCCGGGTTGGCGTTGCGCGTGGTCCAGTTCTCTACTTGTAAAACACCCTGACCCCGCCATGGTGTGAGCATGCACCCTGATGATGAGCTGCGAAGGAGAGAGTGCCGTCGTTGCACAGTGCGGTCGCGCCGCCTTCAGGTACGACGGGTGCTGGCGCGGACCGCGGCGCGGGTGCAGGGGTGGGCCGAGGCGCGGGTGCAGGTTCTCGCTGTGCCGAAGTTCTCGGCAACGCTGCCACAGCTGGCGCGGTGCCCAGCCCTGGCAAGGCCATGGTCGGGCAGCCAGCAAGGACGCGGCTCATTGCGTCTCGCTCCGCCAATGTCACCCAGAGGCCGTACTTACCTTTGACCACAACCTGTCTGGCGACATAGGTGCAGCGGAAGGCCTTGTATGGCGGCAGCCACGTGGCAGCGTCCCCGTCACCCTTGGACCGGTTCGTGGAGGCGTCAACGGCCAGCAGGTTCAGCGGGTCGTTGGCAAGGCTGAGCCTCTTCCCAGCCGGCCATGTCGCGGCCCCCTTCTGCCAGGCATCCGAGAGGGCGACGACGTGGTCGATGTCGACCTCGCTGGCACCGCCGTAGACGAACCGGATGGATGTGCCGGTGTATGGGTCGGGGGCCAGGGTGCCGGCCAGGGCCTTGCAGGCGTTCTTCATCCGCCTGCTCGTGAGGTCCCGGCGCAGGATGTCGTTGCGGGTGTCGCAGCCGTTGTGGTCGGTGTCGTACCAGGCCTGACCGAACTGTGCGCGGGTGTAGCCAGTCTTGGGCGCTCGTCCCTTGACGGTCAGCCGTGCCAGTGCGGCTAGTGCGGTTCCGTCTGCGGCAGGTTTGGACTTGGACGTGGTGGCTGTCGGCGCTGTCTTGGGAGGGGTAGAAACTGCGGACGAGCTCGGGACCACAGCGGGGGTCTGGGCAGCCTCCGTCGGGCTTGGGCTGGACGTGGCCTTGCTGACGGAGGTCGCAGGACCGGTCGAGGCAGGGCCACAGCCGGACAGCATCACGACGGTCGCCAGCACGGCAGTGATCGACGCTAGGGCCTTCCTCATGATCTCCACCCTGACGTGAGGCTTCGGGGTGGCAGGGTCATTCGCAGCCGATGCCGTCCTTATCGCGGTCAAACTTGCTTTGGAAGCCAGGGTCGCCCGGGTAGATCGGAGCGGCGCCAGCCGCGCGAACGGCAGTGCAGTTGGCGTAGTAGACACTCGCGTCTGGCGGCGGTGCTGGGGCGGGTGCAGCGTCCGGCGCCGCCTTAGCAGCGGCGGCTGCGGCTGCGTCGTCCGCTGCTTTAGAAGCCGCGGCTGCGGCTGCCTCATCGGCTGCTTTGGTTTCTGCGGCTGCTGCGGCTGCTGCCTCATTGGCTGCTTGGGTCGCTGCCGCGTCCGCTGCTTGGGAGGCTGCGACTGCCGCAGCTTCATCGGCTGCTTTGGAAGCCGCTGCTGTGGCTGCTGCCTCATCTGCCGCTTTGGCTGCTGCAGCCGCCTCGTCGGTGGTGGTCTGAGAGTCACTGACCGTGGTGGTCAAGTCGGTGGCTGGGGGAGTGCTTGTTGATGAGGCAAGCGAACCTATGGTGATGAGGACGAGGGCGGCGCCGAGCGCGACGCCAGCCGCCGCACGACTTCCCAATCGGGCCCAATCGACCCGGCCGCGAGCTAGGGCGACCAACGCGACGACGAGCGCGAAAAGCCCAAGATTCATCAAGGCACCGCTGACGCCGGACGTTAGAGCGCCGATCAGAACGAACAGGGCGAGACCGCCCCAGCCAAGCAAGCGGGAACGGCTGAACGCGAGACCCAGGATTATGGTTGGAGGCGTCACAGCCGGAACCCCTGGCGCATAGTGTTCAGTCCACAACTCGCCATCCCAGTATCTCTGTCGGCCATCACTTTGCGGATACCAACCGGCTGGAATGCTCACGACTTCTCCTCAAGCGCTGTTTGTTGCGGGTCCCCCCCGCTGCGCAGAATGATCCTTCACGCGGTCACCGCCAGCATCGCCAAAATTGATGAAACCCCCACGCAAAACCTGATGAAGTCTTGCGACGGTGTTGCCAGCGGGTCCGGGACGTTTTGTGACTACTACAAGTGTGACGCGCCGACTTCGCCCTCGAAGCCGAATCGGCTGAATACCGAGCTCTCCTGCCTGACACCTTGAATGTGGGCCGCGGGCCGTGCTCCGATCAGCACTGAGAGCAGCGATGAGCGAGGAACTGATGGACCGCAACGTCGCGATCGGAATCAAGTTGCCTTCCGCTCGGACTCGGCAGTCAGCGCCCTGTCCGTCGAGGAGGCCCGCCAGTTCCTCGTGAGCGCCAAGGACGACCACGACCCGTTGTACGCGGCATACGTGCTGATCCTTGTGCTCGGACTACGCCGGGGCGAGATGCTCGGCCTGACCTGGCCCATGGTCGACCTGGACACGGCTCAACTCGAGGTCGGGTACAGCCTCCAGCGGATCGGCGGCCGGCTTGTCCGGGGCCCGACCAAGACCGAGGCCTCCGACGCCATCTTGCCTCTGCCGGCCTTCTGCCTCTCCACCCTCCGGCTGCATTACCGGGCTCAAGCAGCGGCGAAGCATGCCGCTGGCCCATTCTGAGTCCCGACCGGTTACGTCTTTGCCACCCGCGACGGCTTGCCCCTCGACCCCCGCAACTTCAACCGGTCAT
>NZ_JACMOM010000025.1 GCF_014378035.1 Aeromicrobium sp.
ACAGTGCGGTGCCAGTGATCACGGCATCACGATCGCGGCGATCACCGAGTCTGGCGGTGGGTTGAAACGATGGCTGGATTCGTACCCGATTCAGACGCCGGCCCCCTTCTCGTGGGCGTATATGTGGCACATGATTTTCGTGGCAGCACGTCGGGTCTTTCCCCTCTCTGTCAACCCTGGGTGAGGCAGAATCGAGCTTCCAGGATGCTCTTCGACGAAACGACGTTGCCGGGTCGGACGGGCTGCTGCAAGAGGACGTTCGCTTTGTGCGTGCGGACGGACGGACTATCGACAAAGGGACGGACCTGGCCCGGGTCCTTCGCGTTCTCCAAGGTTTCGGAGCTGCGCCGCGAGGTGCAGGTGATCGGCCAGGTGGGCCTGACGCTTGTCAGGCTCCATCTTGTCGGCAGCGCGCGCGGCGCACCGCTTGATGCCGTCCTCGCTTACACGCGCACGTGGAGTCGGTGAGGTTGTTCGTGGATCATTGTTGCGGCCCATGGCTCTGCAGCCCAGCGCGGGCGTGGTGTGGAAGCTTACGGACGTCTTTGTCTGGGGTGTTTGTGTCCCGGAGGTTGTCTCTCAACCAGAGCGAGCATGCGGCCGCCGCCATGGGCCGCGCATAGAGGTAGCCTTGCGCCGAGTTCGTGCCGATCCCCTCCAGGAAGTGCTGCTGGTCGACTCCTTCGACTCCCTCGGCAACGGTCTGGATGCCGAGCTCGGCGCTCATTTGGACGATTGCGCTGATGACGGTGCGGTCCACCACGTTCGTGAGCGCGCCCGCGACGAAACTCATGTCCAGCTTGATGATGTTCACTGGCAGGGACCGCAAGGTGGTCAGGGATGAGTATCCCGTTCCGAAGTCGTCGACGGCGATCTTGACGCCGTGCGCGGCGAGCGACCTGAGCCGTTCGATGGCCACCGGGGCATCCAGGATGACGGTTTCGGTTAGTTCGAGGACGAGCCTGGCTGCGGGTAGTCCCGTGACGGCGAGACAGTCGAGGACGGTGTCGATGAAGAAGTCGTGATCGAGGTCCCTGGCGGACACGTTAACGTGTACGTCCAGCGGAATGCCGGGGTGGGCGTCCTGCCAGGCGGCGGCATCCGCGCAGGCCTGCCGAAGGACGAAGGCTCCGATGTCGACGATGGCACCGGTCCGCTCCGCGATCTCGATGAAGTGCCCCGGCAACAGCAAACCGCGCTCGGGATGCTGCCACCGCACCAGGGCCTCGACGCCGGTGCACTCGATGCCCGGCAACGACACAATCGGCTGGTAATGGACGACGAGTTCGCCGGCCGCCGCCGCCGCCGCGAGCTGCCATTCAAACGTGAGGCGGGGCGCATCGACCTGCAGGAGCCCGCGGTGATAGACCTGCACTTGGCCTTTCCCGTTCGCCTTGGCCGCATACATGGCGACATCGGCCTGGTGCACGAGTTCATCGATGTCGATTCCTGGCGTCGCGGTCGCGATACCGACGCTGGCCCCCACCCGGGCGATACGTCCGCCGATGACCATGGGCACCGTCAAGGCGCTGACCATCCGCTGTGCCACCTCCGTCGCAGTCGCGTTGGTTGCGCCATGCAATACGACAGCGAACTCGTCCCCACCCAGACGCGCACACACATCCGCGGGGCGAATGCACTCGCGCAGCCGCGCCGCGACCTCGACCAGCACCGCGTCACCCCCGCGATGGCCCAGGACATCATTGACGTCCTTAAAGTCGTCCAGGTCCAGGAAGAGGACGTGCAATCCGTCGGAACCTGTGCGCAGGCCGATCCCGGAGGTGAGCTTGGCGGTGAAAGAGGCTCGGTTGTCCAGCCCGGTTAGGGAGTCGAATTGCGCCTGCACCGTGAGCTGTTGATGCACGTCGCTGTTGCGCAGGGCCAGTGCCACCTGGTTGATCAGGTCACGAACGGACAGGAGAGCGTCAGACGGAATCTTTTTGGGCGCACCCACGAGCATCCATGAGTCTTCACGCATCGCTCGCAAGCTAATACACGTCCAGTTGAGTGTGGCCCCGGCCGCAGCGTCGAGTGGTGCCGGGTCAAGCACCTGGGCCTCGCCCGGATCCGCGGTGGTCGAGATGACCGTTCCCGGAAATATGCCCGGAACAACAAGGAAGCTGCCGGCTGCTCCCTCGACCCGGAGATCCGAGCCATCCCGAACGGCCTTGAGCAGGCGTAATCCGGGCGTTGCCGCGCAAATTTCGGTGCAGGCATTCCACGCGAGCACCCGGATCGGTACCGAGTCCGTAAGACCCAGCAGCTGTGAACCCGTTGCCGCGAGTGCCGTGTCCCGCCTGGTGCCCTGCTCGCGGGCGAGCAACCCGGCTCCGAGCTGGCGGGCGATGAAGACGGCGAGAAACAGCACAGGGAAGGATTCGAACAGACCGTCGGTCGGCGGAATCGCCGCGTGGAAGGGGACCAACGGCCACAGCGGCACCGTGACGGACAGCGCAGCGGCCATGAGGGTGCAGCGCAGCAGTGAACGCCAGGTCGAGCCATACATGGCCCGAAACCACACAGCGGTGAACACGTAGGCGACCACCGACGTCGGCGAAGGACTGGCCAGACCGAAAGCGATGATCACGACAGTGTCCAAAAGATCCAGCCAGAGGGGCACTCGGCGGTTCACGTAGACATGTATGCAGGACCCGACCAGTACCACAGTGCCGGTCAGCAGCATGAGCTCCCGAACCGGGTTCTCCTGGGCCGTCACTAGTGCCGCCGGCACGGACAGCAGCAGAGAAACCACCGCCAGAGCCGCGAACGACCACCTCGTGCTCTCGGTAATGCCGCCCGGTCGCCGCCGCAGTCCTCGCAGGCCCACCCGATACGCTGATCTGCCAGCTGAAGCCCTCATCTGAGGCCGATCCTGTCTATTCGGTGGGCCAGTGGATCCGAGGGCTCCCTTTCTTTGCGACCCCGGCTCACGTCGGGTGTGCCAGGTGCGATGGACGCAACAAAGCGTCCCTCAGCCGTTCTGTTGATCAAGTGATCTCCTGACCGTAGCAGTCCGGGGTTTGCATCGGATCCCCTCGCCGCACATCACACGCTCCGTGCCTCCGCGCGCTTCGATGGTCTTGAACCCGAATGGCGGACACCTCCCAAGAGAGAATGTGGAGGGCCTCTGGGAGTTCGAGGCAGTCAACAGTCGACGTTCGTCTCGAATCCGCCGTGGCCGTCGATCAAACCCTGGGCGTATTCGGGAACGGCTCCGTCGAGCCCGATCGATGGGGCTCAAAGGGGAACTGGTGCGGATGCCCAGTCCACGACGTCAGTGCCAGCGCGTTGAGAACAATCCATCCGAGCGACAGTAACGAGTGGCGCCGTTGGGCGCAGGGTGAGACGCAACGTGGCTCACGGCACTCCTCAAAGAGGGTTTGAGGTCACCACGGTGTCCGAGGCTGGTCGGGGCGCGGGTGCTCGGGAATCCGCCGCGAGTCTTGAGGTCAGCTCGATTTGAAGGCCGCTTTGGCGGGTCCCTCTTGTCGGCTAGCGAACCACTCATCCAGCTGTGCTGCGGGGACTGGTCGAGACATGAAGAATCCCTGTGCGGCGTCGCAGCCGAAAACGGCCAAATCCGAGTAGGCAGCACTGTTCTCGACGCCTTCAGCGACCATGCGCAGGCCGAGACTATGGGCAAGATCAATGGTTGAGACGACCAGCGCTGTCGCTCGGGGGTTGCCGGCCATGGGCATGACAAATGATTTGTCGAGTTTGCGTTTCCGGGGTCACTGCGCGACAAGCTCGTGGGCGCGATTCTCGACGGAACGAAAACATCAACGACCTCAATGGTCATGGAATACGAGGTCGAGGACGAGGCATTCCCTCGGACGGGCACACGACAAGTCGTCGTCGATTCATTTAATAGGGCTGTTGCGGTGATTGAGACCATGGACGTTCAACGAGTTCGGCTGGGCGCTGTTCCTTGGGAGCACGCGCGAGATGAGGGCGAGGGGTACTCATCGGTTTCCGAGTGGCGCGTGGGGCATGAGCACTTCTGGCACAGTGCTGAGATGCGCATTTGTCTCGGATGCCACATTCACGGTGAACGATGGCACTCGTGTGGTCCTGGAGCGGTTCCGTCTCGTTACTGTGCTCTAGAAGTTTCGGTGGCCATGATGCAGACCGACCGAACCGTGAAAGATTCCCAGCCTGCCTCAAAGAGACGCGTCTACCAATGGGCCGGTTAGCCAGCGTTCGACATCCTTAGGCGACCGGAGCCGCACGATGACCAGATCGGGGGTTTCGCGCTCTACCTGCGGGATGCTTGTGCGGCAGCTCTTGCGGGTCGCGATGGCCCAGCGCACGATGTGCTATCGGTCGGTGAAGACAGTGCGTAGAGGCGGCTCCACGTTGCCGTTCCACAGCGCTTCTCGGAGGAATCGGCGACGGAGAGTGCGCCGAACTACGCGAGCGAAGGTCACCGGGAATGGCAGGTCGAGCCAGACGAGCAAGTCTGCGCGGCGCGCCAGCAGGCCACGCGCGGACGGGTATTGCCACTCCGTGGTCCACGCATCCTCGCTCGTGAACCTGTTGACGTCCTGGAGAAAATTTTCCCGTGGCGCCCAGCCGGGGCCGTGATAGAGCGAGTCGATCTCGGTGTGCTGTCCGCCGGTGATCGCTGCGATCCGTGACGCGAGCGTCGACTTTCCTACGCCGGAGACGCCGGCGACGAGTACACGGCGAAGGCGAGGCGGAAGCGAGTCTTGTGCGCACAACACCTGTTGAGCGTAAACCTTCAAGGCCAACCCGATCCGATCCGGAGCTGTGGACGCTCAAGGTTGCGCCAATGGGCAGTGTTCGGTAGTCGATCAATCATTCCCACGGCCGCCCCGTCTGGTGGCCAGCGACCGTGCCCGACTTCGCGCGAGCGGAAGTTCGTGGCGGGGTTGCCCCTGTAGAGTTCAACAGGCACCACGCAGTCGCTCCAGTCCTGCGCCGGAAGGCCGTAGGGGGAGTTATTGACCGGGACTAACCCGATGACGGGTAGGGCAGTAGCCGACGACCGGGGCGCGGTGCTCGTCGTCGATGACGACGAGATGATCGTGGGCCTGGTCGCGCAAGGGCTCCTCGCAGCCGGCTACCGCGTCACGACGGCCTCCAGCGGCGCCGAGGCCCTGGAGAGACTGGCCGAGGCGGTCCCGGACGTCGTCGTCTCCGACGTCAACATGCCGGACATGGACGGCTTC
>NZ_JACMOM010000151.1 GCF_014378035.1 Aeromicrobium sp.
CTCGGGTGAGGTTCTGAGGCACCCACCACGAGCCTGCGCCACAGGGGCGCGCAGGTGTCGCGACGCGAGATGACATGCCACGTTCGTCCTGTTGTCGTCCACGAACGACAAAGGGAGAACTGTCATGATTCGTCAACTCACTTGGCGGCTTGCCTTGAGCGCAGTAGCCCTGTCGGTACTGGCGGTCTCGTCGCTGCCGGTTGATGTCGCTAGTGCACGCGCAGCGAAGCCGACGGGGAACCAGAGCTGCGGGCCGAACATCTACAAGCAGGACGGGCAGGCCTGGCGTTGCACATTCGCGGACGACTTCAGTGGTTCGAGCTTGGACACCAGGAAGTGGTTCGTCCAGGAGACCGCCAACAGCGGTTTTGGGGTCGGTGGCGAGTGCTTCGTCAAGAGCCGCAACAACGTCTCGGTCGGCGGTGGATCTCTGCGCCTCACCGCTCGGCGGGAGCCCAACCCGTTCACCTGCGCCAGTCCCGGGGCCAGCTATACGACGCAGTACACGAGCGGGTCGGTCAGCACCTACGGCCTGTTCGCCCAGGCGTACGGCCGATTCGAGATCCGCGCACGATTCCCCGCGGCGAAGGTTGCCGGCCTGCAGAGCGCGCTCTGGCTGTGGCCCGCGAACCCGTCGAAGTACGGCGCATGGCCGATGTCGGGCGAGATCGACATCGCCGAGGAGTACAGCCAGTACTCCGACCGTGTCATCCCGTACATCCACTACATCTCGACCGATCTCTCGGCCCAGCACACCAACACGGCATGCCTGATCAATGACGTGTCGGCGCCGCACACCTACGTGGCGGAGTGGACGGCGAGCACGATCACCATCAGCTACGACGGTGTGACGTGCCTGAAGCACACGATCAGCCCCGCCGCACCACTGACGGGCTCCGCGCCCTTCGACCAGCCGTTCATCGTGGCGCTCACCCAGGCCCTGGGCGTCGGGAACAACGCCTTCGACCCGTCATCGACACCGCTGCCGGCGACGACGCAGGTCGACTACGTGCACGTCTGGTCCTGACGGTCGGGCGGGGTCGGGCGGATCAGCGGTCGAGGATCCGCCCGGCCGCCGCGCCGCCCATGCGGATGGCCCCGTCGACATGCTGGAACCCGAGCCCGGCCACGTCGCTGCTGACGAACTGGATCGGCCCGACGGCCTCGTGCACGAGCGGGCCGTAACGGGTGATCGACCCGATGTCGAAGCTCGTGGCGTACGCCCCCGTGGTCCATTCCTCCGAGACCCAGTCGCTCTCGAAGTAGGAGACGGGCTCGAGGGCGGTCGGACCGTAGTAGGCCGCCAGTGACGTCAGGATGCGCTCGCGGCGGGCGGCAGGATCGAGGGCCAGCAGCTCGTCGGCGTTCTCGTCCGACACGAACCCGACGAGTGTGCCCTGCTCCTCGCCGTGGTTGGTGTTGTCGTAGGCCTCGTGAACGACCTGGTAGGGGCTGAAGGCAGAACCGGAAAGCCCGTCCTCGCGCCAGAACGGTGTGGCGTAGGTGGCGTGCAGCTTGATGACGAGCCCGAACGACTGGTGCTGACGCATCTGCTGATGCAGCCCCGGCAGCTCCGGCGTGAACGCGATGCGCGACACGAGGGTCGGTGGGACGGCCAGCACGACGTCGGTCGCGGTGTAGGTCGCGCCGGGCGTCGTCACCTGGGCTCCGGAGTCGGTCCAGTCGATCGACGTGACCGGTGACCCGGTGCGCACGACGTCACCGAGCCGTTCGGCCAGCCCGAGTGGGACGAGCTGGAGTCCGCCGACCACGCGGCGATCGAGGATGAACTCGGAGTCGACGAGGTGGCTGAACCCACCGGCGCTGGCCGCCATCTGCACGGCCTGCAGCGCGGAGAAGGCGTGGGTGGGCTTGGTGAGCATGGCTGGCCCGATGAAGAGGCCGATGTTGTCGCGCGCCTCCTGGTCGTCGGTCTGCGCCTCGAGCCACGCAGCGAACGTCATGCGGTCAAGATCGTCGGCGTTCTCCAGCTCCCAAGGACGCAGTGGATCCATGGCTCCGGACAGGTCGTCAAGGATCACCGTCAGCCGCTCCATCTCCTTGGCGGTGTCCGGACCGACGGGAAAGGCTTCGCCCTGGAACCGGCGCCGGTTGCCGCCGCTGGTGACGTAGACTGAGTCGCCGTCGCGATGGCGGGTGAAGGTGTCCAGCCCCAGCTCATCGAGCATCGCCAACAGTGCGTCCTGGTCCGGAGACACCCATTGACCGCCAAGCTCGAGGAGCACGCCGTCGACGGTGTCGGTCCAGAGCCGCCCGCCCACACGGTCGCGGGCCTCGAGCACCACGACACGCCGGCCCGCCTGCTGCAGCCGCCACGCCGCGGTGAGGCCGGTGACTCCGGCGCCCACCACGACCACGTCCAGATCAGTCGTCGACATCGTCATGCTGTGATCCCTACCCTTGCCCGTGTGGTCATGGCCTCATCATCTCAACGGCCGCGGATGTCTGCGGGCTTGCTGGGCCGTGGCGTCGAGATGACCTTGGACGGCAGGCCCCACTCCTCTTTGCCGAGGCGGGCGATCGGCTGCAGGAGGCCGAACTCTGGGTGTCCGTCGACCATGACGTCGTCCTTGATCGTGAACGCCACCACCCTGCCCAGCACGAGCACTGAGTCGCCCAGCTCCTGCGAGGAGTGCAGCACGCACTCAAGCGATGCGGGGGAGGCGGCGACTCGCCGCGGTGCCACGAGGTCGCTCGGCTCCATCTCGAGGTCGAGCTCCGTCGCCTCGTCGAGCTGAGAGTCGAAGTTCGCACTGGTGTTGTTGACCTCGTCGAGCAAGGGAAAGGTGGCGAGGTTGACGACGAACTCGCCGGTCGCCAGGACGTTGCGCAGTGTGTCCTTGTGGCCGACGGAGGTGAACGACACGATCGGCGGGTTGGCGCAGGCGACACTGAAGAACGAGTGCGGCGCGAGGTTGCCCACGCCGTCTGTCGACAGTGTGGAGATCCAGGCGATCGGACGTGGAACGACCAGCGCGGTCATGAGCTGGTAGGCGTTGACGTCGGGGTCGTCGGTCCTCAGGGTGGTGCGCATGGACTCATCGTCCTCGCTTCTCGACGAGGCCGCCTGCCGTGGGGTGATGCGGGTGTCGTTGTGAGGCGTCGACTCATGCTACGAGTCGTAGGAACCCTTGGGTGGGAGCTGCTGGATGGTCCAGGTGTTGCCGTCGGGGTCGGCGAATCCGGTGAACGAGCCCCAGTCGAGCACCTGCACGGCGGAGGCATCGACGCCCCGCGAGACGAGGTCGGCGCGCGCCGCCTCCGCATCTGGCACCACTACCTGGATGCTGTTCTGGCTGCCGGGGGTCATCTCAGTGATGCCCTCGCCGAAGGCGATGGAGCACGCGGAGGTGGGGGGCGTGACCTGGACGAAACGGGTGTTCGCGTCGACGCGTGCCTCCATGTCGAGGTGGAAACCGACCTTCTCGACGTAGAACTCGATGGCGCGGTCGACATCGGTGACAGGGATGAAGATGAGCTCGATCTTGCAGTCCATGATGGCCTCGAGTGTGGGTGCGGCACGCCGTGATGTGGTGCTGCTGTGACTTCCACTCTGCTCTTCGCCTCAGACATATTGACCATCGGCGGACGAGGGCGGCGTCGGGGAGGCGCTCAGAACTCCGGCAGCCGCGGCACGTAAGGATCCTGCAGGCGGGCCAGCTCGTCGGCGTCGAGGTCGAGGTCGAGCGAGTCGATGGCGTCGCTCAGGTGCAGCGGCTTCGTGGCGCCGACGATCGGCGCGGTGACGGCCGCCTGCTGCCGCACCCACGCGAGAGCGACCTGCGCGCGCGAGACGCCGCGGGCAGTGGCGATCGCGCCGACGGCATCTGAGATGGCCCGATTCGACTCATCAGCCTGGTGGTAGAACGCCTTCGTGACCTGGTCGGTGCCGCTGCGGCTCGTGCTCAGGTCGTCCCACTCCCGGGTGAGTCGGCCGCGGGCCAACGGGCTCCAGGGGATGACGCCGACCCCCTGGTCGAGGCAGTACGGAAGCATTTCCCGCTCATCCTCGCGCTGGACCAGGTTGTACTGGTCCTGCATCGAGACGAAGCGAGTCCACCCGCCGAGGTCGGCGGCGTGCTGCGCCGTGGCGAACTGCCAGGCGTGCATCGACGACGCGCCGATGTACCGGGCCTTGCCTGCCGTGACGACGTCGTGCAGCGCCTCCATGGTCTCCTCGATCGGCGTCTCGGGATCTAAGCGGTGGATCTGGTAAAGGTCGACGTGATCGGTTCCAAGACGGCGCAGGCTCGCATCGATCTGCGTCATGATCGCCGCACGGGAGAGGCCGCCGCTGGCGGGGTCGCCGCCCATCGGGAAAAAGACCTTCGTCGCGATGACGACGTCGTCGCGCTTGGCGAAGTCGGCCAGCGCCCGCCCAACGATTTCCTCGCTCGTGCCGTCGCTGTACATGTTGGCGGTGTCGAACGTCGTGATGCCCGCGTCGAGGGCCTGCCGGATGAACGGCCTGCTCTCCTGCTCGGGCAGCGACCAGGGGTGCGTGCCCTGGTCGGGAGCGCCGTAGCTCATGCAGCCGAGGATGATGGCTGAGACATCGAGGTCGGAGCTGCCGAGCTTCACCAAGTCCATTCCACGATCATGCACGGTGGCCTGTCATGACGGACGCGTGCCCGGCGAATTGATCAACGTCAATTATCCGACAACCGGAATAGCCCGCGCCCGCTCGACCTTGACCCCTGTATGACATCGACACCTGATCAGGCCTTGTCCGCAGCAGGATCCGGCACGTTCCAGCTCGGCGGCGAGCTGCCGGTGGTGCGTCTTGGATACGGCACCATGCAGCTCACCGGCGAGGGTGTGTGGGGCTGGCCCGACGACCGTGACGAGGCCATCAAGGTCCTCCGCCGGTCCGTCGAGCTTGGCGTCACCTTCTTCGACACCGCCGACTCGTACGGCCCGGAGGTCGCCGAAGACCTCCTCCGCGAGGCGCTGCACCCGTACGGCGACGACGTCGTGATCGCGACCAAGGCCGGCCTGACCCGCCAGGGGCCGGGAGTCTGGACGCCGGTCGGGCGCCCCGCGTACCTTCGCCAGCAGGCGGAGCTGAGCCTGCGCCGTCTCGACGTCGAGCGCATCGATCTGTTCCAGCTGCACCGCATCGATCCCGACGTGCCATTGGAAGACCAGGTCGGAGAGCTGAAGGCCCTGCAGGACGAGGGCAAGATTCGTTTCATCGGCCTGAGCGAGGTCGATGTGGACCAGCTGCAGCAGGCACAGGCCGTGGCCTCGATCGTCTCGGTCCAGAACATGTTCAATCTGTCGTCCCGCGATGCCGAGCCCCTGCTCGACCACTGCACGGAGCACGGCATCGGCTTCATCCCGTGGTTCCCGCTCGCGACCGGTGGTCTGGTCAAGGACGGCGGTCCGCTGAAGGAGCTCGCCGAGCAGCACGACGCCACCCCGTCGCAGCTGGCTCTGGCGTGGCTGCTTCGCCGATCGCCCGTCATGCTGCCCATTCCGGGCACGTCGAGCGTCGCGCATCTCGAGGACAACATCGGCGCAGCGGACATCGAGCTCACCGACGATGAGTTCGACGCGCTGACGAACGCGGTGTAGGCAGGCCGTCCGCAGAATCCTGCGATGGCGACGGTGCACCCCGTCGGGCCACCGTCGCCAGTCGTACGGGGGTCAGTCCCGAATGGTCTTCTCGATGATGGAGTTCGGCCGGAACTGCATGACGCCGCCGCGCCGCGTGGGGCGGATCAGGTCGAACCCACCGGTCGTGATGAGCGCCCATGTCAGCGGAGCTTCGGACTGACCGAGGTGGCGTCCGCCAATCGGCACGAACAGGTCAAGCGCCTCCTGCGCGCACGCCAGGTGCGTCGGTGGGAACGTGAACAGGCCGGTAGTCGCTTCGCCCTCCGGACCGAAGAAGGCGACCGGACGGGTCAACGTCTCCCCGCAGATGCCACAGATGCGGCCCAAGGCGCAACGGATGGCGCGCTGCTTGGAGACGACGGAATGGTTGAGCGTCCCGTCGTCGTCCTCACAGGCGAACGGCACCGGCAGCCCACCCTCCGTGGCCCGGCCGGTGAGTCCCGAAGTCACACCGAAGCCGCGCCCGACCACTTGCCGAGCTCCGAGCGACGCGTCTGACGCTCGTTGTCCGTCAGCCGGCCGACCTTGCGGGGCGATACGGGTGCCGGGTTGTCGGCCGTGCGGCGGTTGGGCAGCGAGAGCTTCATGATCGTGCGGAAGGTCTGGCCGTACTGCTTGTAGAGCGGCCCGGTCGTGTAGGGGATGTCGTAGCGCTTGCAGATGTCCTTGACCTTGACCGCGATCGACGCGTAACGATTGCTGGGCAGGTCGGGGAACAAGTGGTGCTCGGTCTGGTAGCCGAGCCGGCCGCTCATGATGTGCGGCAGCTTGCCGCCCTCGAAGTTGGCCGACCCCAGCATCTGGCGCAAGTACCACTCGGCGCGGGTCTCGTCCTCGAGCTCTTCCTCGGTGAAGTGCACGGCACCGTCGGGGAAGTGCCCGCAGAAGATGATCCCGTACGTCCACACGTTGCGCATGATGTTGGCGGTGAAGTTGGCGCTGAGAGTGTGCAGGAAGAACGGTCCGGTCAGCGCTGGGTACATCAGGTAGTCCTTGAACGACTGCTTGCCGACCTTGTTGCCGATCTGCTTCAGCTGCTTCTTGAGCACCTTCGGGTCTTTCTTGCCCTTGCGGATCGCTTCGATGTCGAGGTCATGAAGCGCGACTCCCCACTCGAAGAACAGGGCGAGCAGCGCGTTGTAGACCGGCTGACCGAGGTTGGCGGGATGCCACTTCTGGTCGCGCGACATGCGCAGGATGCCGTAGCCGACGTCATTGTCGTGGCCGAGCACGTTGGTGAACTGGTGGTGGATGTAGTTGTGCGAGTGCTTCCACTGCTCGGCCGGCTGGGTGGTGTCCCACTCCCAGTTGCTGGAGTGGATCTCCGGGTCGTTCATCCAGTCCCACTGGCCGTGCATCGCGTTGTGGCCGAGCTCCATGTTCTCCAGGATCTTGGCCGACCCGAGCAACGCCGTGCCGAGCAGCCATGCCGGCGGGAAGAAGCTCGCGAAGAGAGTGATGCGTCCGGCCGCCGCAAGACGTCGCTGCAGCGTGATGGTGCGCAAGATGTAGTCGCGGTCGGCCTGGCCGCGGGAGGCCTCGACCTCGCTGCGGATCTCGTCGAGCTCGCGGCCGATGGCCTCGACCTCGTCGTCGGTCAGGTGGGTGTATTCACGGACGTCGGCGTATGCCATGGTCGCGCTCCTTCACTAGTGAGTCAGGGGGTCAGAGAGACAACGGGTCAGAGAGACAGGGTGCAGTCGCCAGCGGCGACGGAGATGCAGGTCTGGATGTATTCATTGGGCTCGCCGTGCTCGTTGCCGCTTCGCAGGTCGCGCACCTTGCCCGAGGCAAGTGGGATGTCGCAGGTGTGGCAGATGCCCATGCGGCAGCCGAAGAGCATGTTGACGCCGGCCTTCTCGCCGGCTTCGAGCAGTGTCGTCGCGCCGTCGACCTCGACGGTCGGGCCGCCGACTCCGAACGTCACGGTGCCGCCCTCGCCGCCGCCGGCAAGATCGAGCACGAACCGCTCGACGTGCAGCTGGTCGAGCTTGCCTTCGCTCTCGTAGTGCTGCGCGAAGGCGTCAAGCATGGGGGTCGGCCCGCACGCCCAGGTCTCGCGAGAGCGCCAGTCGGGGCACACGTCGTCGAGCTGGTCTGTCGTGAGGATGCCGTCGGCGTCGGTGAAGCGCTCGTAGAAACGGAGCCCGTCGTGCTTCGCGGCGAGATCGCGCAGCTCGTCGAGGAACATCATGTCGTCCTCGTGCACAGCGGAGTAGGCGAGCACGACATCGGGCATGGTGCCGCGGCGGTCGAGCGTGCGAAGGATTGACATGACCGGGGTGATGCCGCTGCCGCCGACGAGGAACAACATCTGCGCGGGCGGTGGGTCCGGCAGCACGAAGTCGCCCTGTGGCGAAGCCAGCCGGACGATCGTGCCGGGCTCGAGGCCATTGACGAGATGGTCGGAGAGGAAGCCCTCCGGCATCGCCTTGACGGTGATGCTGACGGTCTTGCCCTCGACGAGCGGTACGGACGACAGGGAGTAGGAGCGCCAGTGGAACCGCCCGTCGATCTCGACGCCGATGCCGATGTACTGCCCGGGTGCATGATCGAACGACCATCCCCATCCGGGCCGGATGACCAGGGTGGCTGCACGCTCGGTCTCGCGCACCACCTTCTCGACGCGGCCGCGCAGCTCGCGCTGGCTCCACAGCGGGTTGATCAGGGCGAGGTAGTCGTCGGGCGACAGCGGCGTCGTCATGGCCTTGCCGAGCGAGCGAAGTCGCTTCAGCGCCGTCGAGCGCTCGATGAGCGGTGCCGTCATGGAATCCTCCGGATTGAGTCTGTAAACAACTGTTACATCAAGCTGAAGCAAGGACAACAGGAGCGGGGTGTGACCCTCATCTATGAGAACAAATCGTGACACAGATCACATTCTGCTGCCAAAGTATTGGCCGACTGCACGCGTTGAGCCCCGACGGCTGATGATGGAGCCATGACCGAGATTCATCCCTTGCGCGAGCTCAGCCTCGAGGACCTTCGCCGCCGAACGAGCGTCAAGTGGCGCGAGCATCCCACCGACGTCCTGCCGCTCTGGGTGGCGGAGATGGACGTGCGCCTGGCCGAGCCCGTGGCTCGATCAGTCACCGAGGCGATCGACGAGGGCGACACGGGCTATCCGCACGGCGACGGCTACGCCGAGGCGTACGCCGGATTCGCCATCGAGAGGTGGCGGTGGCACGGGGTGGATCCGTCGCGGACGTTGCTCGTGGCTGATGTGATGACCGGCATCGTCGAGGCGGTCGGGCTGGTCTCCGAGCCTGGCGACCCCGTCGTGGTCAACCCACCGGTCTACCCGCCCTTCTTCGGCTATGTCGAACACGCTGCTCGCACGATCGTCGAGGCCCCGCTGGGCGCCGACGGGCGACTCGATCTCGAATCGCTCGAGGCCGCTTTCGTCCGGGCCGGAGCAGGTGGCAGGTCTGTCACGTACCTGCTGTGCAACCCGCACAACCCGACGGCGACTGTCCACACACTGGACGAGCTGAGCAGCGTCGCTGCTCTCGCGAAGACGCATCGCGTGAGGGTCGTGGTTGACGAGATCCACGCTCCTCTCGTGGCCGGGGACTACGTGCCCTACCTGAGCGTGCCCGGTACCGACGACGCGTTCAGCATCGCCTCGGCCTCGAAGGCGTGGAACCTCGCTGGCATGAAGGCTGCGCTGCTGGTCGCCGGCGAGGAGTCGGCCGCCGATCTGGCAAGGCTGCCTGAGGTCGTGAGCCATGGTCCGAGCCATTTCGGTGTCATCTCGCACACCGCAGCCTTCCGGCACGGCGGGCCGTGGCTCGACGCGTTGCAGGTAGACCTCGAGGCCAACCGGGAGCTGCTCACGTCGCTGCTCTCGTCGCTCCTGCCGGACATCGTGTGGGGACGTGGCACCGGCACCTACCTCGCCTGGCTGGACTGTCGGTCGCTCGGGCTCGGCGACGACCCGGCGGCGTCGTTCCTCGAGCGCGGCAGGGTCGCTGTCAATTCCGGCCTGCCCTTCGGCGCGGGTGGCGCGGGGCACGTCCGGCTGAACTATGCGACGACTCCGGAGATCCTCACCGAGGCCATCGAACGGATCGCTCACAGCCTCCGATGAGTGGTGATCGTCGTCATCTGGACGTCGCGCATCTCCGACGTGCCGATGCCCAGCAACGCGCCTACCGTTGACGTGTGAACGACAGGCCCGACGAGCGGCATCAGCGACCTGAGGGCGTCGACGACGCCACGGTCGAAGCGCTGGGCAAGCTCAGTGAGGCGCTCGAGACCGTCGAGCATGCACGGGGTTTTCTGTACGGGTTCCACCGCCTGACTGGCACGGCCGACCTCGCACTCGGAGAAGCCGTGGACCTCCTGCGCGAAGCGGGCCATGGCGCTGTCGCCGACCGCATCGCCACTGATCTCGTCGGGCGCAACGTCATCGAAGGTCGGTGGACTTTCCAGATCGTCGAAGACTACGACCAGGGGTACTACGAGGCCTTCAAAGGCCACGAGCGTTCCGCCCGCGACGAGCTTGGTGCTGGCCGCAGGCACCTGTTCGAGGCCGAGATGAAGGAAGACCGCCGCACTCACGGTCGGCGGCATCACGAAGCCACTCCTCCCGATGTGACCTGATCAGTTGATGGGGCGATTGGGCCGAGCCGGACCGGGTACACCCCCGGCAGTCGACGAAAGGGAAAATCATGGGACTGGATGACAAGATCAAGAACGCTGCCGAGGACGCCAAGGGCAAGACGAAGGAAGGTGTCGGCAGCGCCACGAACGACAAAGAGCTCGAGAACCAGGGCAAGGGCGATCAGGCCAAGTCAGACCTGAAGAACGCCGGCGAGAAGGTCAAGGACGCTTTCAAGCACTGATCTGTTCTTCGCAACACCGCAACACCGTGACGACGTGCACTGCTCTGCTCCACAGAGCGGTGCACGTCGTCGTAGGGGCCAGCGTCGTAGGGCCAGGGTTGTCCCGGGCGGCGTCGGCGACGGGGTTCAGTCGAGCAGCTCGCGCGACAACGATCTCATCTCGACCTTGCGAACCTTGCCGGTGATCGTCATCGGGAACTCGTCGACGACGTGCACGTAGCGCGGGATCTTGTAGTGCGCGAGCTTGCCACTGCTGAACGCCCGCAGCGACGAGGCATCGATCTGCGCCGCTCCCGGGCTCACCCGGACCCAGGCCATGAGCTCTTCGCCGTACTTCTCATCTGGTACGCCGATCACCTGGGCATCGACGATGTCGGGGTGGGTCAGCAGGAACTCCTCGATCTCGCGCGGGTAGATGTTCTCCCCGCCGCGGATGACCATGTCCTTGATGCGTCCGGTGATGTTGAGGTACCCGTCGTCGTCCATGATCCCGAGGTCGCCGGTGTGCATCCATCCGACGGCGTCGATGGCCTCCGCCGTCTTGTCGGGCTGCTCCCAGTAGCCGAGCATCACCGAGTAGCCACGGGTGCAGAACTCGCCGGCCTCACCGCGCGGAAGAGTGTCGCCCGTGATCGGGTCGACGATCTTGACCTCGAGATGTGGGCCAACCCGGCCGACCGTCGAGACCCGCCTGTCGATGGAGTCGTCCGGGCGGGTCTGCGCCGAGACAGGTGACGTCTCAGTCATGCCGTAACAGATCGACACCTCGTCCATCCCGAGTCTCTCGATGACCTGCTTCATGGTCTCGACCGGGCACGGCGACCCCGCCATGATGCCAGTGCGCAGCGTCGACAGGTCGAGGGCGGCGAGCTCGTCATCTGCGGCGATCGCGCTGAGCATTGCGATGAACATCGTGGGCACTCCGTAGACGGAGGTGCACCGCTCCTGCGACGCTGCGCGCAGGGTGGCCGCGGGGTCGAACGACGGGGCGGGGATGACCATCGCGGCTCCGTGGGTGGTCGCCGCGAGGTTGCCCATGACCATTCCGAAGCAGTGGTAGAACGGCACCGGGATGCACACGCGGTCGTTCTCGGTGTAGTTGATCAGCTCGCCGACGAACCAGCCGTTGTTGAGGATGTTGCGGTGCGACAGCGTCGCGCCCTTGGGGAACCCGGTCGTCCCGGACGTGTACTGGATGTTGATCGGTTCGTCTGACGTCAGTGCGGACCCGAGTGCGTCGAGGCGGTGGCGGTCGGTCGCCCGACCCGATTCGATGAGGGCATCCCATGAGGGCTCACCGATCAGCACGACGTCGATGAGGGCCGGGTTGTCGGCGCGCGACGACTCGATCATTTCGGCGTAGCTCGAGCCCTTGAACTCAGCGACGGCAACGATGGTGCGCAGGCCCGACTGTCCGATGACGAACGACAGCTCGTGCGTCCGGTAGGAGGGGTTGATGTTGACGAGGATCGCGCCGATGCGGGCGGTGGCGTACTGGACGAACACCCATTCGGGGCAGTTGGGCGCCCAGATGCCGACCCGGTCGCCCTTGACGACACCGAGGTCGAGGAGCCCGAGCGCCACGGCGTCGACCTCGGCGAGCAGCTCGGCATACGTCCAGCGCCTGCCGCTCGGGACGTCGACGAGCGCCTCCCGATCGCCGTGGGCAGTGACCGTCGCGCAGAGGTTGGCGCCGATGGTCTCCTCGATCAACGCCGCATCGGTGTCGCCGGCTGTCTGGCTGGCTATGGCGCTGGCGGGCTGGTTCATGGCTGCTCCTCAGTTGCGGGTGGGGTCCATTGCCGCGGCCTCGGCGACGGTGGGCGCGGAGCCACCGAGCCGGGCGGGCACCCACACCTCACCGGCGGGGTGTGGGCCGTAGGCCTCCTGCGCCTCGTGGAGCAGTGCCACCATGGCGGCACGCAGGAGGGCGGTGAGCTCATCGGCGGTACCGGTGGGAGGGATGGGTTCGCCGACTGCGATCAGGACCGGGGTCTTGGTGCGGCCGAGGTTGTGGGGATGGCCCTTGGGTGCAATGCGCTGCGAGCCCCAGACGATGCTCGGGATGATGGGCACGCCCGCCTCGAGGGCCATGCGTGCGGCTCCGGTCTTCATGGTCTTGATCTCGTAGCTGCGGCTGATCGTGGCCTCTGGGTAGATGCCCACGATCTCGCCCTTCCGAAGCTCGTCCACGGCGGCGCGATAGGCGCCGGCGCCGGCAGAACGGTCGACGGGGATGACCTTGCAGCCCCACATCAGCCACCGGATGATCGGGTTCTTGCGCAGCTCGATCTTGCCCATGAAGCGAATCAGCCGTCCGTCGCGCCGCTTTGCGTCGAGGCCGATGTAGGTGAAATCGACATAGCTGGTGTGGTTGATCGCCAGCACAGCGCCACCTGTCGTGGGCAGGCGGTGATCGCCGTACCGGATGATGCGGTGTCCGGTCACGAGATTGAACAGTCGAAGGATCGAGATCAGCGATGCGTAGATCACCACGCCTCCAGGATCTCCAAGGTGCGGGCCCACGCCCGGGTCGACGGGTCGATGACGACGAAGTGATCGCCCTCGACCTCGACGAGCTCGGCGTCCGCTCCGGCCGACTTCGCCTTCTCAACGTAGCCGATCGACTGGCTGATCGGCACGGTGTCGTCAGACGTGCCGTGCACACATCTGACCGGTACGTCGAGGGGGATCTGCGCCAGCGGGTCGGCCTCCTGGTAGCGCTTGCCGACGGTGCTGCCCATCAATGCCTGCACCGCGCCACCGCCGAGATCGGCCTCGAGTGCCTTGCGCAGCTCGATCACCCCGGCCTGCGAGATCGCTGCGGTGACGGGGACCGCGGGCTTGTTCCACGCCGCGGTGGCAAGCCTCGAGCGTCCTGCGGCCCACACCGCGAGATGTCCGCCCGCCGAGTGGCCGAGCGTCACGACCTTCGAGGTGTCGAGCTTGTCGACGGTGGAAAGTGTGTCGATGCCGGCGGCGATGTCGTCGAACGTCCCCGGCCACCCGCCGCCGTTGCCGACCCGCCGGTACTCCAGGTTCCAGGCCGTCCAGCCGTTGTCGACCAGCGAGGCGGCCAGCGGTCGACCCAGCGAGAGGTCGTACTCGGCGCGCCAGAAGCCGCCGTGGATGACCACGACAACTCCTTTCGACGCGCCGGTGGGGCGCGACAGCTCACCGAACTGCGAGGCGTCGGTGCCGTAGCGGATCTTCTGCACGGGCACCCTCTTTCGCCTGGAGTCGGTCTTCGGAGCGGGTGAGCAGGCGGCGAGTGTCGTCGCCGCCATGAGGGCAATCATGCTCCGTCGGTCCACCTCGCCAGCCAAGCGGAATGTGTCGCCAGCCGCCACCTCAATCGAGGTCGCGTGTCGGGGGAGGTGTCGGTGGGCCGATAGAATCGGGTTCCGTCGACTCGGCCGGAAGGGGCTCCCATGGACGCCCACGACCTCGACACCTTCCTGCTGATCGGCTCAGGCGTCCTGATCCTCGCGGTTCTGGCAGTTCGCCTGTCAGTCACCGCGGGTCTTCCGTCTCTCCTGGTCTACCTGGGTCTCGGCTTGGCGCTCGGCAGCTCGGGTCTGGGCATCCAGTTCGCCGACGCCGAGCTCGCCCACGCCCTGGGTTTCGGCGGCCTCGTGCTGATCCTCGCCGAGGGTGGACTGACCACGAAGTGGGAGCACGTACGCCCGAATCTTGGTCTCGGACTGTTGCTGGCGACGCTCGGCTCGACGATCAGCGTTGCCGTGGTCGCCTTCGGTGCCCACTACCTGCTGGGTGTCGAGTGGGAGCTCGCGGTGCTGCTCGCTGCAGTGCTGACCCCCACCGACGCTGCTGCCGTGTTCTCGGTCCTGCGTACCGTGCCCCTGCGACACTCGGTCACCGGCACGCTCGAGGCAGAGTCGGGCCTGAACGACGCACCGATCGTCGTCCTGGTCGTCGCGATCAGCGCCGGCGGTGTCGGCGATCACGGCGTCGTCGGTCTCGCGGGGCTCATCGTCTTCGAGCTCATTCTCGGTGCCGGCATCGGCATCGGCATCGGGTGGCTCGGTGGCTTCCTCCTGCGCAAGGTCGCGCTGCCAGCGTCGGGTCTCTACCCCCTCGTGGTGTTCGCCTTCGCGGTACTGGCCTACGGGTCGGCTGCCTACGTCCACGCCAGCGGATTCGCGGCGGTCTACGTTGCCGCCCTCGTGCTCGGCAACGCCGAGCTGCCGCACCGCGTCGCGACGAGGTCATTCGTCGAGGGCATCGGCTGGCTCGCGCAGATCGGCCTGTTCGTCATGCTCGGCCTCCTCGCCAACCCGGACGAGCTGCGGTGGTGGCACGTCTGGCAGGGACTCGCGGCGGGAGCGCTCCTGACCTTCGTCGCTCGGCCGCTGTCGGTCTTCGCCTGCGCCATCTGGTTCGACCGATCCCGGCGTGAGCAGCTGTTCGTGGGGTGGGCGGGGCTTCGTGGCGCCGTGCCCATCGTGCTCGCGACGATCCCCCTCGCGGCCGACGTGCCGGGGTCGCGCGACCTCTTCAACATCGTCTTCGTGACCGTGGTGATCTACACGCTGGTGCAGGCCGCACCGCTTGGCCGGCTGGCTGCGGCGTGTGGGGTGCTGACAGATGAGGTGCGAGATGTCGAGGTCGAGGCCGCGCCACTCGAGCGGATTTCGGCCGACCTCCTGCAGATCAGGATTCCTGCGGGCTCGCGGCTGGCGGGGGTGGAGATCGGTGAGCTGCGGCTGCCGGTGGGGGCGTCGGTGTCGCTCGTGGTGCGCGACGGTGCGACGTTCGTGCCGCACCGCACCGACCGACTCGCGGTCCGCGACGACCTGCTGATCGTCGCGGCGCGCGCCGTGCGGGAGGACACTGAGGCGCGTCTTCGAGCGGTCGGCAGGGCGGGCCGGCTGGCGGGATGGGGCGACGAGCGCTGAGGCCTCGGCCGGTCAGCGACGGAGGCGGGTGACATTCGCGTCGAGACATCGCACGGCTGGCCCCGCACCTGCCCGCTCCAAGCAGAGATCATGGCGGACTGCACGACGTCCGGAAGGTGTACCGACTGGCTAGGAGAGCCGGATGATCGGGACGCACACCTGGATCGGGCGGTCCGACACGACGAAGGTACGGGTCTCGGGGCGCAGTCCGCTGAGCGCGCCGTCACCCACGACCACGGTGACGCCCTTGGCGGCCGGGATGTCCGACTTCGCGTAGGTGACCTTGTCGCGGAACTGCATGGCAACGAGCTTGACCCGTGGGTCTTTGCGGTCGGCGGTCAGGATCGTGACCTTGGAAGGCTTGGTGTTGCTTGTGCTGTTGCCGACGGTGCCACCCAGGAACCCGCGTCGCTGAAGGTTGATGGCCACCCGGTTGGCGAGGCCGGATCGGGTCGACGCGTTGAGGACGTTGACGGTGACGCGGTTGCTGGTGAGCTTCTCGCCGTCGGCGATCGTGCGGTTGGTGCACGTCGGCGCAACGGTGGCGGTGTCGGCCTTGGCCGTGAGCAGCCGAAAGCCGACCAGGGTGCCGACCACGAGGACGATCGCCGCCACGAGCAGTGTGAGCGGTTTGAGAGGGATGGTCATACGTGTTTTCCGATCGACATCACCCGGGCGTGGAGCATGTTGCGTTGCTGCAGCGCCGCACGCAGTGCTCGGTGGAGCCCGTCCTCGAGGAACAGCTCGCCCCGCCAGCTCACGACGTGCGCGAACAGGTCGCCGAAGTAGGTCGAGTCATCGTCGAGGAGGTGTTCCAGGTCGAGCTGGGTCTTGGTGGTCGTGAGGTCGTCGAGGCGCACTTGGGACGGAGATATCTCGGCCCATGCGCTCGGGGTGAGCCCATGGTCCGGATAGGGGCGTCCCTCGCTCACACGCCTGAAGATCACCCTGTCAGTGTAGACAAGATCCCCACTGCGGTCCGTACGCGCGGCGGTAGCGTGGATCCATGACGACGAGTGATGATGCACAGGCGGCGGCCGACGAAGCAGCGAGGGCGGCCATCGAAGCACGGGCTCAGGCGGAGGTCGCGCAGGCGAAGGCCACCGAGCTTGCGGTGGCCGCCGACAGGGCCCGGTCGGAGGCCGCCAAGCCCGCCCCCGCTGGCGCGTTCCCCGCCGCCGCCGAGGGCAGCGAGATCGCCGAGATCGTCAGAGCCGGCTACGCCTTCGAGGGCATCGCCATCGAGATGGGCGCGCTCGTCGACGGCGACCCGGTGCCGGACGCACAGGTGCGCATCCCGCTTGCCATGCTCAACCGCCATGGCCTCGTCGCAGGTGCGACCGGGACGGGCAAGACCAAGACGTTGCAGGTCCTCGCCGAGCAGATCGCTGCCAACGGGGTGCCGGTCTTCGCGGCTGACATCAAGGGCGACCTGTCGGGCATCGCGACCCCCGGCACGTCCAACGACAAGCTGCTCGCCCGCTGCACCAGCATCGGCCAGGACTGGAAGTCGGTGGCGTCGCCCACGGAGTACTACGCGCTCGGTGGGGTCGGCATGGGGCTACCGGTCCGGGCCACGATCGACGGCTTTGGGCCGACGCTGCTGTCGAAGGTCCTCGGTCTGAACGAGACGCAGGAGTCGTCGTTGGGGCTCGTCTTCCACTACGCGAGGGAGAAGGGGTTGCCGCTCGTCGACCTGGGCGACCTCCGAGCCGTGCTGACCTTCCTCACCGGCGACGAGGGAAAGGCCGAGCTGAAGGGTCTCGGTGGGCTCTCGACAGCCACGGTGGGCGTCATCCTGCGCGGGCTCATCGGTTTCGCCGACGAGGGCGCCGACACCTTCTTCGGGCTCCCTGAGATCGTCGTGTCCGACTTCCTGCGCACTGCCCCCGACGGCCGCGGCATCGTGTCGCTTCTGGAGGTGCCGGGTGTGCAGGACAAGCCTGCGCTGTTCTCCACGTTCCTGATGTACCTGCTGAGCGAGCTGTTCAAAGAGCTGCCGGAGGTCGGTGACTCCGACAAGCCGAAGCTGGTGTTCTTCTTCGACGAGGCACACCTGCTGTTCGCCAACGCGTCCGATGACTTCCTGGAGACCATCACGCAGACCGTTCGGCTCATCCGTTCCAAGGGCGTGGGCGTCTTCTTCGTGACCCAGACCCCCAAGGACGTGCCGAGCGACATCCTCGCTCAGCTCGGATCGCGCGTGCAGCACCAGCTCAGGGCGCACACTCCCGATGCGGCGAAGGCCCTCAAGGCGACGGTCTCGACCTACCCCAACACGACGTACGACCTCGAGGAAGTACTCACGTCGCTCGGCATCGGCGAGGCGATCGTCACCGTCATGAGCGACAGGGGTGCCCCCACCCCGGTCGCGTGGACCCGCCTGCGCGCACCCGAGGGGTCGATGGACCCGACCCCGTCCGACCAGATCGTGGCGGCGGTCGATGCGTCGCCTCTGCTCGCGAAGTACGGCACGGCGGTCGACCCGGAATCGGCGAGCGAGATGCTCGGTGCCAAGCAGGCTGCCGAGGCGGCGTCCGCCCAGAAGGCTGACGACGAGATGCGAGTGCAGAAGGAGGCCGAACGGCTGGAGAAGCGGGCACCGCGTTCGACGACCCGCGCGAAGCCCGGGTCGCGCAAGATGTCGACGGTCGACAGGGCGGTGGGCGAGGCCAGTCGCACCCTTGCGCGGGAGCTCGTCAGGAATCTGTTCCGCCGCCGCTGAGGCACCGCTGCTTGAGTGCAGCTCAGGCGATGACCTCGCTGAGCGGCACCGACAGATCACGAAGCCGGGAGGGGTCGACGTCCCTGCCGATCAGCGTGCGGAGCGTGTCGCTCACGTCCCAGATGTTGACGTTCATCGCTGCCGTCACACGGGTGCCCGCGAGCCAGAAGGCGATGAACTCACCACTGGTCAGATCGCCGCGGACGATCGACTCGTCATCGGTGCCGGCTCGGCCCACGTACTCCATCCCGAGGTCGAACTGGTCGGAGAAGAAGTAGGGAGACCAGTTGTACTCGACGTCGGCACCCATCAGGATCTTGCCGAGCGCGTCACCCTGACGGACGGCGTTGTCCCAGTGCTCGACCCTCAGGGTGGTGCCGACGGCGGTGTTGTGAGCGGTCGCGACATCTCCAATCGCATAGATCGCCGGGTCGGACGTCCGGAATCGTTCGTCGACGACAATGCCGTTCGCGGTGCTGAGCCCAGACTCATCGGCAAGGCGAACGTCCGGGGCTGCACCAACCCCCATCACCACGAGATCGGCAGGCACGACCTCGTCATCGACACGAACGCCCTGGACCCGGCCATCAGCGGAGATGATCTCGTGGACAGCGGACGACATCCTCATCGTCACACCGTGGTTTCGGTGCAGCTCCAGAAAGTATCGGCCGAGCTCCTCGCCGAGAACCGATGCCAGGGGAAGGCTTGCCTGCTCCACGACGGTGACGGTGAGGCCGGCCGCACGAGCGGCGGCAGCGGCCTCGAGACCGATCCATCCGGCCCCGATCACGACGACGTTGGCTGACTCGGTGAAGGCCTGACGCAGGCCGTCGCTGTCCTCGATGTACCTCAGCGTCCACGCGGAATCGGCGCCCGGGATCAGCAGCCGGCGCGGCCGCGACCCGGTTGCCACCACGAGGATGTCGTACGGGATGCTCTCGGTCGACACATCGAGATGCAGGGTCTTCGCGGCACGGTCGATGCCCTCGACGCTGGTGCCGGTTCGCAGCTCGATGTCGTTGGTCTCGTACCAGCTCTGCTCGTGGACGAGGAGCGCGTCGGCGGAGGACTCGCCCTGCAGGTAGCTCTTGGACAAGGCTGGTCGTTCGTAGGGCGCATGATGCTCGTCGCCCACGATCGTGATGCGACCGCCGAATCCCTCCGACCGCAGCGAGTCGGCGCAGTGCGCAGCTGCCAGGCCGGCACCGACGATGACGATGGCGTGGTCGTGGGTGGGCAGGTCGGTCATCGGTGCTCCTCAGTTGTCCTCTGTCCCTTCAGGGTAGGCACGTGTGGAGGTCGGCGCGAGGCCTGCACGGTGCGGCATCGCACGACGCGGTGCCCGCGATGGTCAGGCACCTGACCCTCGACCCGCTGCCGCCGGCCGGGCTCTTGGTCACCGGCTGGCTCGGCGCTGGTCAAGCGTCTCGATGACGAGACGGGGAGTCGAGGAACCAGCGGTGGACAGCTGGGGGACTCCGCCGCAGATGCCTCCCGACACATATAACAGGCCCAGCGGCAGGCCGATGCTGTTCTCACAGCACGCTGCAGCTCCAGGCTCAGCCGAATCGCTTCGCGTGCTCGCGCCTCGTTCGGTTGCTGCCTCGACTTCGCTCACTCGGCACACTCACCGAATCGCGTTGACAGGGAGTCTGCCTCGACCAGGACAACACATGCGGGCTTGACTGCGCACTAGGTTATGAGCATGAATCCGACGGACGTTCCAGTGCCGCCTATCACTCTCTGCGATAGCGGAAACCTCGATGTCTTCGCAGACGTGGCGTCTGCTGTTCACGACATCGACTTGGAGGACGTGCGCAACGGGCGCAAAGCGGTCGACAGTCGTGGGATGCCGCTTTACGTCGTGGACAACGGGGCTTGGCCCATCGACTTGCGGGTCGCCGAGAACGCCGAGTCGGCTGCTGACGATTTAGAGCGACGGTTGAGGGACGCGATCAGAAATTTGGGCCCCGACCGCGTGGGACTCCCAGGGTTTGAAGCTGCACCTCTTGCCACGTTGCTCGACGCCTTGCTTCGCTTCCAGGTCGGTACGCCTTTCGAATCCCGTCTCTCCAAGCTCTTCGGAAATCTGAGACGACGCGATCGTGCCACCCGTTCGACCGACTAGGTGTACTAGGAGTTTGCGGGCTTACCGGCGCAGACGGACCTCAAGCTGAACTCGGAGTCCAGAAGCGCCGTACAACGAAGGCCACGATCTGCCATCCGGCGAAGCAAGGCGTGGCGATCAGCGGGCCGAACCCCAGACTCGGCAAGAAGTCTGACCCAGAATCATCGCCACCGATGCCAGCGGCCAACCAAGTCCACAGTAAGACGGCGACTATCCAAGGCAAGCCCCAAGCCAGTGCTCTACGCCTCGGACTGATCGGCTCGCGCGCGTAGACGGCAGCGAAGGACAAGCTCCAGATGGCTACATACACCGCGCCCATCACGAGCAACCATCTGCCGCCCGGGATCGCCAGAAGGATGAGCCATAGTGCTCCAGACGTCGAGTTGCTCACAAGCATCTGCCGATTGAGCCGAGCCTCCGCGTACTCCGCTTGTATTGAGAGATTGCGGGCTTGCTAGTCATCTTCGACAGATCGCGGTGGGAGGCTGTTGCCATGAGTAGCACCGCCGCCTCCCTAACGACGTTCGCTGACGTCGAAGCATTTGTTCGCTCCATGTTCGCGAAGATTGGGACGGCATCTGTGACGTCAGAGTTCGCGGATGACGAGCTCCGGATGACGATCACCGCGTCTACTCAGCACGTCGACAGGTGCGTGGTTCTGTGGCGGGTGTTACCCGGTCTTGAGGTATTCATGTTCGAATTCGACGGCACGTTTCACGCGGTTGATTTTGATTATGACGTCGCACCCGGGGACAAAGCGAAACTCGTCAGCGACTGGGTGCGATTGATCGAGTCGTACTTTTGCGGAGGAGGTCAACTCACCGAGAAGCGCACGATGTTTCGACGTAGAAAGGTTCAGCATCTTCAACTTGAATGACCGGTCTCAACTCGGTGTCCGGGTATTCGTGCAGACAACACGATCGAGCAGCACGCCGAAGGGGTACGCCGCCTACGCCTACTACGTCGCCAACAGACGAACAGACTCTCCCAAAAGAATCTGCATTTGAGCCAGAAGCGGAAAACGGTCAGCGATACACCTACTGACATCGGCTACTAGAAGCCGTGGAACTCATCCCAGTCAGGGACATGAACGCCAGGGATGAGATTGATCAACAGAACCGCCCCGATGACGAGGACTGCCAACAGAATCTGCGTTGACATTCACCTCAAAGCAATCTTTCGACCGGGCCACCAGCGATTATTCGCCGGCTCATCCTTCGAGTGGTGACCCATGAGGCAAAAGCATACGAGGAACTCGTCAATCAGTTGACTGGTCGAGGGATCAGAACCCTTGAAGCCGCCAAGCCAGCCAATGTCCTGTAGCGACTTTGGCCGACCTACTCGTCCCTCAACAACACGTCGCGTTGTTAGTTAAAGGTCGCGAGTTGCATCGCCATCGGGGCCATTATTGCCGTTGCCGAACGACGGTGCCTGGTCCTCGAACGCGGTTTCGTCCTCCGACGGGGCGTACGGGCGATCGGCGAAGTACGTCGCGGTGTTGCGGACGTTCGCGTCGGATTTCGTGAACAGCACGTAGCGCTTGCGGGGGCCGACCTTGCCCTGCGCGATGGCCGGGGTGCGCAGGTCGTGGTGCAGGCCACCGTTGCGCGCGAGCACGCCGATGGCCGCCTCGCTGTAGTAGGACAGATGGCCGCGGAGGTAGAGGTAGGTGTGCTTGGCGAAGTTGCCGCCGTCGTAGATGTTGGTCGAGCAGACCAGCAGGCCCTCCGGCGTGAGCAGGTCGAACAGCCGCTGGAACTCCGTGACCGGATCGGCGAAGTGCTCGACGACCTCGCACGCGATGATCAGGTCGAAGCGCTCTTCGGTGCCCTCGAGGATGTTGATGAAGTCGGCCTCGCTGGTCAGCTCGACGACGTCGCTCATGACGACCCGCTCGACCTGGGACAGCATGCCGATGTGCTGGTAGTCCAGGCTCCGACCGGCACCGAAGACCATGACCTGCAGGTGGTCGCGCTGCAGGATGTCGACGCCCATCTCGGCCATGAAGTACTCGCGGCCCTTGTGGTTGGCGGTGCCGACTCGGGTCGTGAGCTTGAAGTTGTTGACCGAGTCGAACGCCGTGTAGTCGACCGTGTTCTCGAAGTTCGAAAGGTAGCCGCAGGCCTCGCAAGCCCTGATCTCATACGTCCGCCGCTTGCGTGAAACCGTCGTGACGTGAGTGCGCCCCGATCCGCACACCAGGCACGGTGTGCCATTGGGCCAGACTCGACGCAGTGCCGCCTTGGCGGCGCGCCTCGGGTGCCGGAACTGCCGGGCGAGATCAGTCATGCATTCGACCCTAGCGCCCGGATCCGGGCAGGCGGACCCGGGCGAGGAACTTCTGAGGCGCCAGGACGCCAAGCGCACGCCGATCCACACGATCTCCTCGGGGAGCGCGAGACAGGCCGCACGCAGCCGCTCGACGACCTCCAGCGACACAACCGGCTAGGCAGTCTTCGAGCACGCCTGGCGGGTCAGCTCGGCCTCGGTGATGGCCAGCTGGTGCGCTGCTTCGCCCGGTGTGAGGAACCGCCGTGCGTCGCTGCGTCCCATCTCAGTTGGCCTCGAGGGTAGCGCCGGCGTCGGGCCCGTAAGTGACGGTTGCGTACCTCAGCGAGGCCCCGATTGCGTCAACCACGATGACGTCCGCGGTGCGCTTGCCTTGGGTCTGGTTGTCGGTCCAGGCTTCGGTCTCGGTGTGCCCAACTACAAGCACCCGGGCGCCCTTGGGCAGGGTCGCGATGTTGGTGGCCAGCCGGTTCCAGGCCTTGATCCGATGACGGGTCGGTTCGGCGTCTGACCACTCCCCTGCGGTGTTCTTGGTCCGGCGGTTGACGAGCACCACGGCCTCGATGACAGGCGTTGTGTCGTCCTGCACGTGGATTGTCGTGTTCGCGTCGAAGACTATGGGGGCGGCGGTGGCGAGGTCTCCAGTGAACACAAGTGGAGTGGCCCCCGGCAGACACAAGTTATTGATTCTGTAAAGCCAGTGTTATGGAATCTGCATACTTAGCGCTTTGGTTTTTGTTACATGATCGGACTGCGAAGGCACCAAACGGCCGATGGAGCATAAGCCATGAGCACAGGCCGGACGTACCGCGAGCGGATCCTGGACGACGAACTGGACGAAAGTCTGCGCGCTATCGGCGCCGTTCTCATCGAGGGTCCAAAGGCGTGCGGCAAGACCGAATCCGCAAGCCGAAAGGCAGCAACCAACTACCGGCTCGACGTCGACGTGGCGGCCCGCAACGCAGTCAGCGTCGTCCCAGAACTGTTGCTCGAAAGCCCCAGCCCGGTGTTGTTCGACGAATGGCAAGTCGTCCCCACCTTGTGGGACCAGGTACGGCGTGCCGTCGATGACCGCGCGCCCACAAAAGGGCTATACATCTTGACAGGCTCGGCCACCCCCAGCGAGGACGTCAACCGGCATTCAGGAGCCGGCCGTATCGCGGTCATCCAGATGCGCCCCATGCCGTTGATGGAGTCAGGACACTCCACCGGGGAAGCTTCGCTGCAAACGCTCCTGGCCGATGGCAAGATCGCCGGGCGAGACTCGGGCCTGACCGTGCCCGATCTCATCGACCGGATTTGCATTGGCGGCTGGCCGGCCCTGCTCGACGCCAGCTCTCAGGATGCCGGTCAGTGGCTGCGCGACTACCTGAATCAGATCGTCTTGGTCGACATACACGAACTCGGTGTGCGAAGACGCGACCCTGAAAATATCCGTCGACTGCTGAACTCGCTGGCCCGTAACGTTGGCACCGCCACGAAGGTCACTGCGCTGGCCAAGGACGTGGGTGGAGCAGAAGGCTCGGTTGGTCGGCCCACCATCTATGGATATCTCGACTCGCTTTCCCGGCTGCGGCTGATCGAGAACTCGCCCGCCTGGGCGCCGCACATGCGGTCGGCCACCCCGCTGCAGTCCTCACCCACGCGCTACTTCGTCGACCCCTCCCTCGCTGTCGCCGCACTTGGTCAAGGGCCCACCCAACTGCTGGGAGACCTCAACGCCGCCGGATTCTTCTTCGAGAACCTCGTGGTGCGCGATGTGCGAATCTACGCCCAGAAGCTCGGCGGCCAGGTTCACCACTGGCGAGACCAAAACCAGAACGAGGTCGACATCATCGTCACCCTGCCTGACGGTCGATGGGGAGCCTTCGAGGTGAAGATGAACCCCTCAGACACCGACAAGGCCGCGGCTTCCCTACTGTCTTTCGCGAAGAAGGTCGACCAAAGCAAGGCAGGTCCACCGGCGGCGCTCGGCGTCATCACCTCAACAGGGTTCGCCTACCGCCGACCCGACGGCGTCGCAGTGCTCCCCATCGGCGCACTCGGTCCCTGATCCCGGAATCGATCAGCACAAGCTTCAGAGGCAAGGCGCCGATCCGATTTCGGTGCGCATCGAGCAGATCCGAGATCCGACTGCCGAGGCGTCGCTAGTTGCCGCGGTCGTGTCCTTTACTCGCCAAGTGGCCGCCCGAGAGCAGTAGACGCGGTGCGGGTCACGGCGCTGTCGCCATCCTTGAATTTGCAGAGTCCTACTCAGGCTCGGGCACAGGTTCGCCAGCGCGTTGGACGGCTCGATAGACCGTCGATCGGCCGACCGAGAACAATTCGGCTAGTTCTGTGGTGGTGTGCTGGCTCGCGCGGTGAAGCCCGACCAGATGGGTTTCTTGGGTGGGGCTGAGCTTGGGTGGTTTGCCCCGTAGTCGGCCTTTTGCTTTGGCGACCTTCATACCCTCCCTTGTCCTCATCCTGATGAGGTCCGACTCGAACTCGGCGATCATCGCCAGGACGTTGAACAGCAACCGTCCAATTGGGTCGTTGGGGTCGTGCAGCGACCCGCCAATGTTGAGTTTCACTTGTGCGGCGGTGAGTTCTTCGACAATGTCGCGGGCGTCGGGAAGGGACCGGGCCAGGCGATCGAGCTTGGTGACGACGAGCGTGTCACCGGAGCGGCAGGCGGCGAGTGCTTCCCGCAGTCCGGGCCGGTCCCGGTTTCGTCCGGTCA